>CAJXYP010000015.1 GCA_913063225.1 uncultured Cellvibrionales bacterium | reverse complement strand
GGTGGAGTTAAACGAGGTTGTGGGCATGGTGCACCAATTTCGTTTGCGACTGGAGCAGGGCGTTCAAGTAAACACTACTGAAATCATAGTTCAGCAGCGTCAATACGAAGCAGATTTATTGCCAGAAAATCTTCCCGAGTGGGTTGCAGAAGGATCAGATGATGCAGAGCAGGAAGAGTGGTTGAGAACTAGTTTAGCGCAAGCTCTTGCGACCGACAACATTACCAGCAGTGCTTCCTTGTTAGGTCAAGAAATCGGTGCTGCTGTGAAAGTGGAACTAGAGACGCCCGAACAGGAAAACCCGTACATGGTTATGCACTTGAATTCGGTGCGTGCATGGGCATCCATTGAATATGCGCTAAATACCCGTAGCTTTAATTTACTGGAGACTGTTCTGGATGCTGGCATAGAAGACTCAGTAGTACCTATATATCGTGCTGACGGCGATGTTGTAATTACGCATGAAGATTACTTTGAATTTTATGAAGATACCCCGGAGGATATATCTTGGTTTGGCAAGTTACGTGGTAAACGAAACCCAGATCCAGGTGTATACAAGCTCATCATGATCGAACAAGAGGGTAGTCAATTCATTCGTATTTTTCGTCCAAATGGTGATGTAGTAGAGGCGAGAGAGGCCTATCTGGTGCTCACGCGTTTGCGCAACAATCTCACCTAAGCCAATCTATCGAAGTCCCTGAAAAAGATCGTAGACTAAGAGTCTGAATTTGTGAGACTGGCTTCGTTGGGTAGCGGCAGCAGTGGTAATGCCACTTTGGTTGATACTGGAGACGGACTAGTCTTGGTCGACTGTGGTCTTAGCGCCCGAGAAACTCAAAATAGAATGAGTAATTTGGACTTATCCCTATCGGATATTTGTGCGATATTGGTAACTCACGAGCATTCAGACCATATAGGCGGCGTTGGTGCCGTCGCATCTAAAAGTGGCGCACCTATATATGCGACTAGAGGAACCTCTCATAAACTCAAGCGTGACTGCCACATAATTCGTGCTGAAGAAGAGTTTTCTCTTGAGAGTAGTGATGTTCGAATTAAGCCCATAGCGGTGCCACACGATGCCAGAGAACCGGTGCAATATACCTTCACCAAGGCAGATTTAAAGCTAGGCATTTTGACTGATCTAGGTAGCGTTACGCCCCATGTTGTGGAAGAATTTGGCGGTTGCCAGTCTTTATTGGTGGAATCTAATCACTGTAGAGAATTATTGCTCAATGGAGCTTACCCTGCGGCGCTAAAGCGCAGGATACTTGGTCCTTGGGGACATCTCAGTAATGATCAAACTGCCGCTTTATTAAAGCAACTGTTTGATTCTGGATCGATTCCGGAAAACTTAATAATTGGGCATATCAGCAAAGAGAACAACAGCAAAAGTAGAGTAGAAGACTGTCTAGGAGATCTAGTTTCAGGAATAAAATCTCTGGTTTTTGCATCACAAGAAGAAGTGCTTCCATGGACCGAGACGGTTCGCTAGGGATTACTTAGTAAGGGTCAACAGGCCCGGAGAGGAATAGTTTTGGAAAAGCGAGATGAGTTGTATAGAGGTAAAGCGAAATCTGTTTTTAAAACAGATGATTCAGATTATCTCGTTCTAGAGTTTCGGGACGATACCTCTGCATTTGATGGCAAGCGTATCGAGCAGCTTGATAGAAAAGGGCGGGTTAATAACCAGTTCAACGCCTTCATAATGGTTAAACTTGCTGAAGCCGGCGTAGAAACCCATTTTGAAAAAATGCTATCGCCAACCGAATGCTTAGTTAAATGTATGAATATGATTCCGCTCGAGTGTGTTGTGCGAAATCGAGCTGCGGGAAGTCTCTGTCGTCGCTTGGGGATAGATGAGGGTGCTGAGCTCGCGCCGGCCACTTTTGAACTCTTCTTAAAGAACGATGAGCTCGGCGACCCTATGGTTAACGAGTCTCATGCCGAAACATTTGACTGGGCCAGTTCGGAACAAATTGAAGAAATGCGATCAATAACTTATCGCGTGAATGACGTACTCAAGAAACTATTTGATGCAGGTAATATGATCCTTGTGGATTACAAACTCGAGTTCGGAATCTTCCACGGGCGCATTGTTTTGGGCGATGAATTCTCTCCTGATGGTTGCCGACTTTGGGACAAAGATACGATGGAGAAACTAGATAAGGATCGATTTCGTCAGGGACTTGGGAATGTGATCGAATCCTACGAGGCAGTCGGACAAAGATTGGGGATGGAGTTCGTATAGTTTTTACTCTGTAAACCGTCTTTCTGCATCGGGAAAGTTGCTGGTCAAAAAATAGCCAAAGATCATAACTCTCTTTCTGCGCAAAATCTGTGATTTTATGCACAAATTCTGTGGATAACTCTGTGGAAAAGGGTAGTGAATCGATGCCAATCCCTTAACATGACTGCGGCTGTAGCAAATTGATCATTTTTTAACCAATATATTATGTCTTTTAAATCAATGTGTTACGTATTATTCGACGAAGAATCAAGCACTTGTGACAACTTCTAATAATTTGCTTTAAGTTACGAGCCTTATTGTGGACAACGAACTTCAAATTTAGGGAGGGTATATAGAGCCGCTGCAGCGGAATAACGCAAATTGCGGGCCAAAAAGGAAGGCTTTTTATGAGTTTTTTGCAAAACTAGCAGCTGTCGTCGCTAATCAATTGATCTAGTGGAAGATCTTGTAAACTGCCGATCTGTTCACAGCTTAGTTTTGTCTCACTAACATCGAGAGAACGCAAATTTACCAGCTGAAATAGTGCCCCGATATCCGCCAATGGATTTCCTTTTAGGCTAAGAGCCTCTAGTCGACTAAATTGAACTAGTCCGTCGAGAGTATTTATTCCCCCATAAGAGCAATTTAACCGAGTTAGATCTCGTGGCGAAGTGATGTTTAAATCTTCTATGTGTTGGACTAAGCAAGTCTCTAGCTGTGCATCGACAACGGAAAAATTGAGGTACAGAGAAGGCGGCTGATATAACGCATTGTCGTTTAATAATAGGCTATAGTTTGTGCAGGAACACAACCAGAGTGTCGCTATACTGATACTTAAATATTTCATAAAATGCCCTTTTCTCAGCAAAGTCCTTTTCTGGATGCTCTCACCTATAGAAAACAAGATTAGCACTTATTGATGAATAAAATCTGTCAAATACTCTCTCAATCAACTGAAACACTTTCACTTCAGGTGGCGTCATTGGGATTGCCCTTATTTGATGGCTACGACGAGGCTTTGTCCAAGGGGTATAAAATATTCTTGCGGGCTGAGGGCAACCACCTTTCTATCCTCAGTTCGGCATTGGGGGAGCAAAGTTGTCTGGAGGTAAATTTTGTTAGTGGGGCGTTAGCGCATCGGCGCCATTTCGGCGGTGGTCGAAATCAAGATGTATGCAGAGCGATAGGCTTGAATCGCCAACGAAACCTCAAAGTAGCTGACGCGACTGCTGGTTTAGGCCGGGATGCCTTCATATTGTCTCTCCAGGGCGCGCATGTTGTCGCATATGAGAAGAATCCCGTCTTAGCCTCGCTGCTCGATTGGGCGAGATCGCAGGCCCTTAAGCAAGCTTCTGCTGAGTCTGACGAGGAGCTTCTGTCGGTTCTGAATAGACTAAACTTTGTATTTGCAGATTCTGCGTATGCGCTTAAGCCAGAAGATTTTGACGTGGTCTATCTGGATCCGATGTTTCCACAAAGAGAGAAGTCTGCCAAAGTAAAAAAAGAGATGCAGATACTTCATCAGCTGTTGGAAGATGACAAGTCTGATCCGTATCAGCTGTTTGCTTCTTGCTTGACAGCTGCGAGATCACGCTTGGTTATAAAGCGACCAGTAACTGTCTCTTATACACATCTCCGAGCCCACGAGACCGTACTAGAGCTTGTATATTGTGGATAGTTCTATTAAATCGGCGATCGAAACACATTCGTCAATTTTGTGGATGGTCTCGTTAATGGGGCCCAACTCCACTACCTGAACACCATATGGAGCGATAAATCGACCATCAGAGGTGCCACCGGTAGTAGACAACTCCGGTATTCGGCCGTTGACCTTCTGAACAGATTTTTGGATGGCATTGGTTAGCTCGGCTCTCTCGGTAATAAATGGAACGCCACTAATTTGCCAGTCTAATTCGTAACTCAATTGATGCTTGTCTAGAACAGTACGAACGTGAGCTTGCAAAAGTTCCGCGGTTGTTTCAGTGGAATATCGGAAATTGAACATCATATTCAACTCGCCGGGTATAACATTGGTAGCGCCGGTTCCCGATTTAATATTCGACACCTGGAAGCTAGTTGCGGGAAAAAATTCGTTTCCCGTATCCCATTCTTGAGCAACCAATTCCTGCAACGCTTGCGCCATAGCATGAATTGGATTTTCTGCCTTATGGGGGTAAGCAACGTGTCCCTGATGGCCTTGAACTTTAAGCCAGGCGTTTAGTGACCCTCGGCGGCCATTTTTAATCACATCACCTAGTAAATAGGTAGAAGAAGGTTCGCCGATTAGACAGTAATCTATGCTTTTGTTTTGTTCCTGCAGCCACTCCATAACCTGACGCGTGCCGTGCACTGCCATGCCTTCTTCGTCGCTGGTAATTAAAAAGGCTAGCCGGCCATAAAACGAAGGCCGACCTTTCAAGAAATTTTCGCAAGCAGTAATCATGGACGCTAAGCTGCCTTTCATATCAGCGGCGCCTCGGCCGTAAATATACTGGCTATCTACTTCAGCTGAGAAGGGCGTACGTTGCCATTTGGTTTCGTCACCAACCGGAACCACATCGGTATGCCCGGCGAAGCAAAGTGTTGGACCCTCATCTCCTATCTCTGCCCAGAAATTGTCTACCCCATTCCAGTGCAATCGTTCTATACGGAACCCGAGTTTTTCGAGGCGAGCACAGAGGATGTCCTGACAGCCGGAATCCTTTGGTGTGACTGATGCGATTCCAATTAGCTTCTGGGCTAGCTGTATGGTTGGATCGGTTGACATGGTTTCTTCAAATATAAAAAAGGCCGTGAATTATAGCATCCACGGCCCTCCGCACAGAATGGGGCTATTGCATACTACGTAGCATCCAAGCGGTTTTCTCGTGAACCCGCATGCGATCACCAACCAGTGAGGCGCTGGATTCGTCTTCGGCTTGCTGTGCTATCGCCAAAACTTTGCGTGCGGTCCGCACTACCTGTTCATGCCCGTCCGTCAATATCTGGATCATTTCCTCCGCGCTGGGGACTCCTTCAACTTCTTTAATAGAAGACAACGAAGCATAGGTCTTATAGGTCGCCATAGCAGGTTCACCCAAAGCCCGGACTCGCTCAGCTATTTCATCTACGGCAGTTGAAAGTTCCATATAGTGTCCTTCAAATAATATATGGAGGTCATGAAAGCGAGGCCCGGTTACATTCCAATGAAAATTATGAGTCTGCAAATACAGAGTGTAGGAGTCAGCTAACAACCCATTCAATCCGGCTGCAACGGCTATTCGATCTTGTTCGGATATTCCAATGTTGATGTTCATTTATTTATCTCCCTAATTTGCTTGATGAGTTCATCATATAGAAAAGGAGTTCTTAAGCTATTGAGTAACATTAATACAGCTAATAGCTATTAGGTATTATTAGGTTCCTCCTGATAGCTTGTGCGGCTATATGTCTAGTGTCATAAGGGTTGAAGGCTTTGTGGAGTAGTGCTCATTTTTTTCAAAATTTCCTGTATTGGTCGCTGTTAATAGGCAAATAAATAGTTAGCTATGGAACCTAAGATTGCTAACTGCTACATTTGGGGTTCGGCCAGTTGGCACAACGGATGCTGCCGAAAATCTTGCAGCTAGGGTAGGCCTTTTGAACATTAGAAGCGCCCTAGCCAGCTTTTTGGGTATTGAAATGGAACATCTAAGTCTATGCAATTGTTGATTGGTTTTTTGACCCCTTTGGTATTAGTCGGTGCAGTGGTTTATCTAGTACTGCAAATTCGCACCAGCACTATCTCTAGGCGGAATGAGGCTTTGCAGCTTGTAAGCGCTCAAATGGTGCTTGGATGTCGCATATTACGGCCAGTGTGGAAATAGCCCGATTGTTTAGGCTGGGCCAGAAGGATCTTTCAAACCTAGCAACTGATGACTTAGTTAGATACGGAACCCTCTTAACTCAGTTTTGTCACAACTACGACGCTCACTATCACGTGCATCAAAAGCAGGCATTCCCCGACGATTTTTGGGAAAGCTGCCAACGATCAATGCAATATGTTTTGTGTACTAAAGGGGCCCGAATTTGGTGGGCAAACTATGGCCATCAATATAGCCGGTCGTTTCAAGACCTTGTTACAAACCTAATGGATGAATCTCCAGAATCCTAGGGTTGTAGACTCAGCTTAACTAATATTCTCTACTCTGTTGCTCGAACCTAACAATGATATTGTCTCGGAATCCTATTTCTAAGGCAACGGGCGAGTATGAGCGAACACGAAAAGATCAATTACCTAGAGTTTCCGGCAAAAATATTGCATTGGCACAGCAATTTTTTGCTTCCGTTTTTGACTGGTCTTTCCAAGACTTCGGGCCCGAATACACCGCTTTTTTTGGCGCAGGTATCGATGGTGGCTTTTATCAATCAGATTTGACTGTATCGACAGAAAAAGGCAGTGTGCTGACTGTTTTCTACAGTAATAATCTGGAAGAAATATCGGCAAAAATGGAGGCCGCTGGGGGATCAGTGTTAAAACCTATATTTGAGTTTCCGGGTGGAAGGCGTTTCCACTTTAGTGATACCAATGTCAATGAATACGCTGTTTGGTCTGATCTCGGAAGTTAGCCTGCCATAGGACTAAATGAAAATATAGGTCGTTAAATGCCTAGAATAATAATTATTAAAACGACAGGAAACACCATACTGTGGCACTTACTGAAGTATTTATGGTTCTGGGCTTTTTGTTGGCAGCCTATTCAATAATTGCCAATGATGCTATCCAAACTTTGGGTACTTTCCTAGCATCAAATTCTCATCGGCCCTGGTGGGTTCTCTGGATTTTTGCTGGTGCAGTGCTGGCAACCGTTGTTATCTATGGCTGGGTATCCAATGGCGGTGATCCTGCCTATGGACGCTTAGAGAACTTTCCGGTGCCAGCCACGGGAATAACCTGGATGCATGCGGTTCCCCCGCTGGTGATACTATTTTTAACCCGCTGGGGTATCCCGGTTTCCACCACATTTTTAGTTTTAGCGATTTTTAATCCCGGTAATGTTGGCGATATGCTGATCAAATCCGGGGCAGGCTATTTAGTGGCTTTTGTGGTGGCCATCGTTGTATACCGTTTCGTCATTAGTAAAACCACCGAGTATTTTGATCGCACTATTAATGACCCGGTACCATTATATTGGGTCGCTCTTCAATGGTTTGCTACCGCTTTTCTCTGGAGCCAGTGGCTCATTCAAGATTTGGCGAATATCTTTGTATACCTTCCACGCCAGATTGGATTAGGGGAATTATTACTTTCTGTCGCTTTTATGGTCGCATTGCTTGGTATCGTTTTTTACCAATATGGTGGTGCAATTCAGCAAATTGTAACCTCTAAAACCGGCACGCAAGATATACGCGCCGCGACTATTATCGATTTTATTTATGCGATAATTTTATTTGTATTTAAGGAGTGGAGTAACGTGCCCATGAGCACCACCTGGGTATTTCTCGGACTCCTAGCTGGCCGGCAGCTAGCTATTTCTATCCATATGTATATGCCCGCTTTGAATGAGTCTGCGAACTTGGTAATACAGGACTTGCGAAAGGCGGGTATTGGGTTGGCGGTGAGCCTGGCCCTAGCCTTCGGATTGCCAGCTTTCTACGGAATATTGCAATAGTTTTAATCGGAAATAAAAAGGGCGCTTATAGCGCCCCTTTTTTTGAATAACAATGCTTACTTTTCGAGCAATTGAATTTTGCCCGGTTTGCCATTCCATTCTTCAGCATCGGGCAATTCATCTTTCTTTTGCGTGATATTTGGCCAAACATCAGCAAGTTCCGCATTTAACTCGATAAATACCTCTTCCTTGGCGGGCACTTCGTCTTCGGAATAGATTGCTTCCGCAGGACATTCAGGCTCACATAGGGCGCAATCAATGCACTCATCCGGATGTATAACTAGAAAGTTTGGTCCTTCGTAAAAACAATCGACAGGGCAGACTTCCACACAATCGGTAAACTTACATTTAATACAATTTTCACCAACGATGAAGGTCATTAACTCTGTCTCTGGATTACGGCAAAACTGAGGGTCGCGCATTATAGCAGCGCTTTTGATCTGTAAAAAACCCATAAATAGTCTGATTCCATCAGGCTTTTAGTTTCATCAGTGCTTACTGGCTAGAATGGGTTAATATTTATTTACGATTTCTCCGCATATCAATACACTTTAATGTAGTACTTTTCTCTAATTGCCAATCTGGAGGCCATAGAAATGATCAAATATGGAGTGCTTGGAGTTATTCTGATGCTGTTTACGGCAGCAGTTGTAGCGACATTTCAATCTGGAGACAACCTGGAAAGCCCTGGCAATAAAGTTGCCAGTACTTCTTTTGCAAATCTTGGTGAAGGAAATCTCGAACAACGGATGGGCTACTTAGAAGAGGCTCTTATCAGCGAGCGTCAAAGCCGAATTGGGCTCGAAGAAGAGATCGGACTGTTACATGAACGTAATCAAGAACTGGCGGAGCAAATTGCGGTGCTGCCGACAGAGGGTCGGACTTTACCCTTTGTTAACGAAGATGGTGCTCCAGTGGATATTGAGAATATCCGAGAGCAATTCGCTGAGCGTCGGAACCTAAGTGATGAGGATATTACGGCTCGACAGATTTCAAGCTTGGTGGAAGCGGGGTTCGACGAGTTCCGAGCTGAAGAAATTTTAGGGATGACGGAAATGATTCAGATGGATGTGCTAAATGCACGATTTGAAGCTACCCAAAATGGTGAGAGATTTGACGCGGGATCAGCGCAACTGGAAGCGACTCAGGGGTTTCGAACGACTTTGGGTGACGTCGACTACGAAAAATATCTTGTTGCTACAAACCAATCTACTAGCGTCAGTATTCGGAATGTATTGGAGTCTTCGCCTGCACAGGCTGCTGGTCTGCTGTCTGGTGATGAAATAATCAGCTACAACGGTGAGCGCGTATATAACAACAATGATCTAACACGTCTCAGCAGTTCAGCTGAGGCCTCAGGCAACATACTTGTTGAAGTAATTAGAGACGGTCTGCCAACCAGTGTATCTATGCCGGTCGGTCCTATTGGAGTTACCTCCAGCGGAGGCAGAGGTGGTGGCGGACGCTAGCCCAAAAGATTCTTAAGCTGGTAAATAAGTTCCAGAGCTTGCTTGGGTGTTAGGTCGTCAGCAGTAACCTCACCAAGTTTTTGCAGAGCAGGGTGCTTCACCGGCGAAAACAGTTCGAAGTTTTCAGGGCCATTTGGGTCTCCTTGAGGAGAGACAGAAACGGGAACTTGAGCTTGTGCCTGAGGTGATACCTTATTAGAAAGCTGAGCCAATTCGTGTGAGCCACTCTCAAGAAGTTTCAATTCCTGACGGGCCAATTGAATCACCTCATCAGGAATGCCGGCCAAGCGTGCTACTTGAATACCATAACTCTGATTTGCCGGACCAGGTTCGATACGGTGCATAAAGACAATATCTTCATCTTTTTCTCGGGCGCTGAGATGCACATTTTCGACTCCTTCAAGACTATCCGGCAAGGCCGTTAGCTCAAAATAGTGTGTAGCAAAAAGCGTTAGGCTGCGGCGGCTCGTAGCCAAATTATGGGCTGCGGCCATAGCCAACGATAAACCGTCAAAGGTGCTGGTTCCACGACCAACTTCATCCATCAATACCAAACTCATTGGCGTCGCGTGATGTAATATTTGCGCGGTTTCTGTCATTTCCACCATAAAGGTGGAACGCCCGCTAGCCAGGTCATCCGATGCCCCAATGCGGGTAAATATGCGGTCGACTAAGCCTATGTTTGCAGAAGCAGCAGGCACGCAGCCGCCTACGTGGGCCAAGAGAGTAATAAGGGCAACCTGACGCATATATGTGGATTTACCGCCCATATTTGGCCCGGTAATGATAAGTAATCGCCGGTCGACGTTGAGCTCGCAGTTATTGGCAATAAATGGATTTCGACTCACGCGTTCAACGACAGGATGGCGGCCATCAATTATTTGAATGCCCGGTTTGTCGGTAAGAATCGGGCGCACATAATTTAGGCTGTGAGCGCGTTCAGCCAGATTTGCTAATACGTCAATTTCAGATACCGCTTCAGACGAGCCCAATAATTGTTGCAGCGGCTCGGCTACTAATTCTAAAAGTTCGTCGTAAAGGAGCTTTTCACGAGCCAGTGCGCGGGACTTGGCTGACAAAGCTTTGTCTTCGAACTCTTTTAACTCTGGAGTGATAAATCGTTCAGCGTTCTTTAATGTTTGTCGGCGCTGGTAGGTTACGGGTGCTTTATCAGATTGCGACTTACTAATTTCTATAAAGTAGCCGTGTACCCGGTTATAGCCCACTTTTAATGTGCTGATGCCAGTTTCAGAACGTTCGCGTTCCTCTAGCTGCACCAGAAATTCTCCAGCGTTGGTGCGAATAGCTCTAAGCTCGTCTAGCTCTTGGTCGTATCCGTTGGCAAGTACACCACCATCGCGCACGGTCATAGGTGGGTTATCGATGAGAGCCTTATGTAAAAGATCCTGAAGTTCGGGGTATTCAGATATACGTTTGGCAATTTTACTAAGCTCTTTAGACTTAGTGGCTAATAGAAGGCGGTTTAGCTCAGGAAAAACATCAATGGCTGCACTCAATCGGGTTAAGTCTCTAGGCCGCGCAGAACGTAAACCCACTCTGGCCAAGATGCGTTCAATATCGCCTATCGCTTTAAGCGCTTCGGATAAAGTTTCATAGCGCCAATTTTCTTGCAGTGTCGCTATTGAGTTTTGACGACCCTGTAAAAGCTGTATATCCCGGCTGGGACGATTTAGCCATCGAATCAAAAGGCGGCTGCCCATAGTGGTAGAGCATTGGTCGAGAACTTCTACCAGCGTGTTTTCTCGACCACCTTGAAGATTAGTGTCCAATTCGAGGTTTTTTCGAGTGGGGCTGTCCAGCACGACTTGGTCTTTTGGAGATTCGGCGCGAATTGCCTGTAAATGCGGAATGTCATTGCGCTGAGTGTCGCGTGCGTATTGCAAGAGACACCCGGCTGCACGCAGGGCTGTGGGGTGATCATCACAGCCAAAGGCCAGTAGTGAAGCCACTGAATATTGCTTCTTCAACAATGAAACAGCGGTATCGAGATCAAACTCCCAATCTTGTCGAGTGCGAATACAGGAGCAATCTAGTTGAGCTGAATCTAGAGAAAGCGTATCGGGAATTAGTAGTTCTGAAGGCTTAAGCCGAGCTAGTTCTGCCTCTAGAGCGACGATGTCTTCTAGTTCAGATAAGAGAAACCTGCCGCTAGCCATATCCAGTGATGCCAGGCCGATCTTGTTTTGATCTTTCTTACTTTCAATACAGACCGCACAAAGTAAATTATCTCTGTGGGAATCCAACAGCGCTTCGTCCGTAACAGTGCCTGGAGTCAGTACTCTTACCACTTGACGTTCAACGGGGCCTTTGGATGTAGCGGGGTCACCTATCTGCTCTGCAATAGCAACGGATCTGCCGAGGCGTACTAGCTTGGCTAAATACCCCTCTGCTGCGTGATGTGGCACTCCACACATAGGGATGGGTTCTCCCGCTGACTGGCCACGCTGAGTTAGAGTTAAATCAAGTAGGTTTGATGCTTCCTTCGCATCCTCGTAAAACAACTCGTAGAAATCACCCATCCTATAGAAAAGTAGTTCGTCCACCTGCTCAGCTTTGAGCCGCAGAAACTGCTGCATCATAGGAGTGTGTTTTTCGGTATTTTCGGTTGTGGACATGGGGAAAGCTTGGCTGGTTGATTACCGGATTAGTTCAGTAGGCAATCATACAAAAAAACCCGGTCGTTAGGACCGGGTTTTTCAAATGATTCAAAATAACCTGACAATTATTAGAGCAATTCCAGAATTGCCTCAGCAGTGCTTTTTTCGATGCTGCCTTGATCAATCTCAATTGCCTCTACCACGCCGTCGTTAACGATCATCGCGTAGCGTTGTGAACGAACTCCCAATCCACCACCTGTGAGGTCTAGTTCCATGCCGATAGCTGAAGTAAACACGCAGCTACCGTCAGCGACCAGTAAAAGCTCTTCGGCATTTTGTGTCTCGCCCCAAGCGCCCATTACAAAAGCGTCGTTGACGGCTAGGCAAACTATGCTGTCTGCACCTTTAGCCTTAATGGCATCGGCCTGAACTACAAATCCTGGCATATGAGTATTCGAGCAACCTGGAGTAAAAGCACCTGGCAGAGCAAATAGAACCACTTTTTTACCAGCAAAAATGCTGTCAGTAGTTATATCTTCTGGACCGTTCTCACCCATAGTTTTCAGTGTTAATGAAGGAATTTTGTCGCCTAGGTTAATACTCATTATTTAGATTTCCTGTTATTTAAGGTGTTGGAATATAAAGTCGGTAAATTATTGATTAGAAGCATATCAAAGAACCTCCACTGAGACGCGCAGATTTGATCTGCTACAGCTCAATTTAATTTACGTGCTTTATGATGGACCTATTGAGAGCGTCATATAATTAACTCCGGGGATTCTTAAAATCGACTTTTTAAGCCATTTTCATCCTGATTCAGCCATTCGAAGCCTTGGCACCGCAGATATGCAATCTCTGCCGTCTAGCTTTGAATTACTGCTTTGGAATATGCAGAAATGCCGCGGTAAGTCGTGGCAATCGGATTTCCTCTGACTAATCAGGGGCCGCCATCTGCTATTGCTGCAGGAAGCGGCGATTAGCGCTGTTAACCTAGAGATATTTGATAAACATGATGAGTTTGTCTGGACCATGGCCCGGTCATATATGCGACTGGCACATAGCAGAGAAACCGGGGTTAAAACCGGTAGCCGATGCGATCCTTTGGCGAGTAAAAGCTTTACCTCTCCAAATTTTGAACCATTGGCTCGAACGCACAAAATGCTTATGCAAACTACCTATGAATTGAAGGGCTGCACTCATAGTTTGATGGTGCTAAACGCTCACGCTATCAATTTTTCTCGAATAGATGGATACAAAATCCACATGTCACAGGTCTTCGAGGCAGCGAGTTCTCATCATGGACTGCTAATTCTGGCCGGTGATTTCAATACCTGGTCTGGCAGAAGGTACGACCATTTGTTAACAGCCTGTCGCGAGCTCGGTCTGCGGGAAGCCGAAATTACGCGACGATCAAGAGCGCGTCATCTTTACCGCCATTTGGATCATCTTTTTATCGTGGATTAAAATTGGAAGAGGTGAAACTCATCGATACCGTTAGCTCGTCTGATCATTTGCCAATAACCGCGCGTTTTTCGGCGATATAATTAATCATTTGTAGCTCTATCTGCTAATCTTCTGGGCCATTTTAATCCCGCAGTAATTCGATGAGCCTGTTCTCCAATTTTGAGAATTTGGTAGACCCATTCCCACCTGAGTCGCCCAAAACTCCTCCAAAGTCCATATATCAATTTTGCCGACACTACGCTCGTGGGATGGAGTGGGCGTTGCTACTTATGGCTGTTTTGAGTGCTGTTGTCGCTGTTCTCGAAGTAGTTATGTTTAACTTTATGGGGCAACTGGTGGACTGGCTTTCCATGCAGTCTCCAGAAACTTTTTTACGAGATCAGGGTTCATCGCTCTTTTGGATGGGGATATTGATCGTTGTCATACTGCCTTGCCTTGGATTTTTGCACTCATTGATTTCACACCAGACCTTAATCGGTAATTTCCCGATGATTGTTCGGTGGCTCGGGCATCGTTATTTACTTACTCAAAGTATGTCTTTTTTCCAGAATGAGTTTGGCGGCCGTATAGCTACCAAGATCATGCAGACTTCTCTTGCCGTGCGTGAATCAGTAATGAAGCTGATGGATATTCTTGTATACGTAACGGTCTATTTTTTTAGTATAGTTTTTTTGTTTATGCAGGTAGATTGGAGGCTGGCTTTGCCGCTTCTGGTATGGCTTGTCGTATATGTCAGTATCCTTACCCGGCTTGTTCCAAGGCTAAAGGAAATTTCGGCAAAGCAGGCGGACGCGCGTTCCATCATGACGGGGCGCATTGTGGACAGTTATACCAATATTTCTACGGTTAAGCTGTTCTCGCATGCTCGGCGAGAATCCGACTATGCGGAAGAGGGTATGCAAAAATTTCTTAAGACAGTACACCCACAAATGCGCTTAGTAACCGTTCTGAGCTTAGCGGTCGATATTAGCTATTCACTACTGGTATTTTCGGTCACCGCAATTTCAATCTGGCTGTGGATTCAAGGAGAAGTTACCGCTGGGGCTATTGCTGTGGGTATTGCGCTGTCCCTCAGATTAAACGGAATGTCCCATTGGGTGATGTGGGAAATCTCAGCTTTGTTTGAGAACATTGGCACAGTAAAAGACGGTATTAGTACTCTGTCCCGAGAGGTAAGTGTTAAAGATGTCCCCGATGCCGCTGAGCTAAATACATTGAGTGGAGCGATTTCTTTCAATTCTGTGCAATTCGCCTATGGCGACAATTCCAATATATTTGACGACCTTAGTTTACAAATAGAATCTGGAGAGAAAATTGGATTGGTTGGCCGTTCGGGGGCAGGTAAGTCAACCCTAGTCAATCTGCTATTACGCTTCTATGACCTGCAAAGTGGGAGTATTAAAATCGACGGTCAAGATATTGGCCAAGTTAGCCAGGATAGCTTGCGCGCCTCAATCGGTATGGTTACTCAGGATACTTCACTGATGCATCGATCCGTGCGCGATAACATTTTGTATGGACGAGAGGGTGCCAGCGAGGAAGACATGATCGAAGCGGCGAGGAAAGCCGAAGCCTATGACTTTATTCAGGAACTTGCTGACATTAACAACGGCAGGGGATTTGATGCCATTGTGGGGGAGCGAGGCGTCAACTTATCCGGCGGTCAGCGGCAGCGAGTCGCTATCGCGCGCGTTATGCTCAAAAATGCACCCATTCTTGTACTAGACGAAGCTACATCGGCACTGGACTCGGAAGCAGAGGCAGCAATTCAGAAAAGTCTGAATCTATTGATGGAACAAAAGACGGTAATTGCTATAGCCCATAGACTCTCTACTATCGCCAAGATGGATAGACTACTGGTGCTGGATGAGGGCCGAATTGTTGAGAGCGGCTCCCATCAAGAGCTTATAGATTTAGGTGGGATATACGCGACACTCTGGGCCCATCAGTCCGGCGGTTTTATCGGCGTCGATTAGGCCGTTAATTAGAGCGTGGGAATTTCGTCGTTATATATCCATATTCTCTAAACTGTCCTCAATATGAATTTCGAGCTCAGCGATCTGAATCTCCGAGAGTCCCAAAGCTAGAGCTTCCGCTGAGGAATATGAACAGGCGTCCTCGGAGTTTCGAACGCTCATACCCATTTGGTCAGTCACCACATTCATAAGGCGGATAGCGGATAGCAAGGTTTCATGCTCACCTTTGGGTTCGTCATGGTGATCCCGAATGGCGACATCAAAAGGTTCTGGTAGGTTCCATGCTTTTACCAATGTATAGCCGCACTCTGTGTGCAAACTACCATTCAATATATCGGTTATCGATTTGTCAGTTATCTCTTGCGTCATCAGATCCTGGCTCTGGATGTGTTCTATAACTTTGAGTACACCAAGCTTGCCGATGTCGTGCAGTAGTCCGGCTAAAAAAGCCACACAAGGATCGCCTCCGAACTTTTGAAATATCCAACGACAACCAATAGCAGAGGCAAAGGAGTGTTCCCACAGTTTGTCCATCTGATGCCGGATCAGACTATTCTTACTGGTATAGCTTTGCTTTTGCGATACCAACATGGCGATGCTCACTACCTGCTGAGATCCGAGTCGAAGTACCGCATGTTTAACGGTTTTGATGTCACCTAAACCCTTATAAAAGGAGAATTGGCAGTTTTAAGGATCTGACTCGCTAAAGCGGGGTCTTCAAGTATTAAGGCTTCGATTTTTTCTATACTGACATCTTCGTCACTTAATGATTTTTGTAGTTTTAGTACCACCGTATTGAATACCGGCAGTTGAAAATCATCAGATTCTATTTCTTTAGTAATTAGATCTATTAAAGAAAGAGTTTCGTCCTGTTCTGCTAGTGCCTGCTGCATTATCGAATTCCCGCGAGCGGTCTCAGCTCACGTAAAGGTCTTGGTTTTTCCATCCGTGGTAGATGTCGAATTACTTCGTGCAATGTCGTTTGACCACTAGCCGCCTTTAGCAAGCCCTCTTCAAGTAAGGTGGTCATTTCTGAAGTTTGAAAACTTATTCGCCGAATTTCGTAAGAGCTAGTGTTGCGCAAAATAGCGTCTTTAACCTGCTCGTTAAGCACGAGTAATTCGTATACGCCAATGCGTCCGGCATACCCGGAGAAGTGGCATTTTTCACATCCTTTGCCTGAGAGTAAGTTGGTATCGGCAAAGTCGGCTTTGGTGAGCCCAATCCTTTTTAGTTCACCGCTGGTGGGCATATGGGGTTCAGAGCAGTGGTCACAGATTTTTCGCAATAGCCTTTGTGCAAGCACAGATACTAATGTTGAGGAGATAAGAAATGTCTCAATATTCATATTCATCAAACGCAATAGGCTGCCGATGGTATCTTCAGTGTGGAAGGTGGTTAGTACTTTGTGGCCGGTCAGGGCTGCTTGAATAGCTGCTTCCGCTGAGAAGTTATCGCGAATTTCTCCCAGGACGATCACGTCTGGATCTTGCCGCACCATGGCAGGTAAAGTGGATTTGTAGTCAACTCCGATTTTTATATTCAAAGAGCATTGAGATATACCCTCGACCTGATATTCGACCGGATCTTCTGCGGTAATAATACTGCGCTCAATACTATTTAAATAGTTGATACAGCTGTATAAAGTGGTAGTTTTACCTGACCCCGTCGGACCGGTAATTAATATGATGCCGCTTGGGGTATCTAGTACATCATGGTAGAAGGATTCTGTTGCTTTTGGCGTTAATCCCAACTGGTCTACGCTCAGCATCTCTACTTTGTTGCTAAGAACCCGAAGAACCAGCTTTTCACCAAAAATGGTTACATAAAAAGAAGCTCTCATATCTACATTTTGACCGGTAACCGGATTCTCAAAAAGAATTCGACCATCTTGATGCTGACGTTTTTCGGAGATGTCCGCTCCAGCAAGTACCTTTAATCTTCCTATTACTGAGACAACTTTATCTTTGTCAATAACTGAGTGCGGCATCATTACGCCGTCACATCTGAAACGCACTCTCATCTGGTCTTTTAATGGTTCCAGATGAATATCACTAGCGCCTGCTTCAATTGCTTCCACCGGTAGTTTTTCGACCACCTGCTTAGCGTCATTTTTTTGGAGAGGTTTCGGCGATGTTTTTTGCGCTTTTCGGCTGAGTTCAAATACATGTATGGTTTCTGCTACCGATTTCGAATTGGCAATGCCAATTATCACTTTGTCGCCGAAGGCTTCTTTGGCTTTGCGCTTAACTTCTTGGTTGTCGGGGTCAGTGCAGGCAATAACTACGCGGTCTTCAATGCGCCCGACAGGTATTAGGTTATTTTCGCTACACCATTTTGGTGAGACGGTCTCTAGCAACTTAGGATCTATTTTTCGAGAATTCCGGATCTAGTTTGGGAAGTTTCATCTGTATCGACAAGACATCTAGTACTAGATCTTCAGAAAGAAAGTGATTGTCTATTAGTACTCTTCCAAGATTCTTGTCAGGGGTTTTTTGCCGTTGGATGTTTACCGCGTTACGAAGATCTATTTCCTTTATATAGCCTAGCTCGACAAGTAACGTACCAATACTGCTTCTAACGGGAACTTTTCGGAGTGCTTTAAGTATTGAAGCCCGATCGGTGAACTCCAGTTCTTGGTAGATCGCCAGAAGCGACTTCTCCGCTGGTAATTTCGCTTTGATTCGTCTTGCGTGCTTAGCTTGCGTAGCCGAGATTGATTCGTTGTTTAGCATCTGCTCTGTTATTAAATCTTCCAGCTTCTGGGACTCTGGAACAACGACTTTTGTCTCCGAATCATTAGAAAAAGTGAGGCTGCTTTCTTGCACTAAATCCTTGTCTTGACCCACACCAGATTCCCAAATTAATTAAATCAATGTACAAAACACAATAATTTGGACGCAGATAAGCACCCGTATTCTTGTATAGATCGGACTGTGTGGAGATTTCTTTAGGCTAAGAATTTCTGCAGAGATCGCAGAGGACCTTTGCATAGACTGATATTTTGCGCTTAATCTTTGTGGTTAGTGTGGCGTTGCCTTTCTCGATCCTGTTCTTTCTGTACACGATTCTTTTCCATTGTTTCTAAAGATTCGGTTCCCAGATGGGCCTCACCCCGAGATTCGGCAAGGCGGATTTGTTTCTCTCGTTCCGCAAAGCGCTCGCGCTGTTCTGGAGTGACTTTGTCATAACACCGATGGCAGCTAACACCTTGCAGATAGTCCTGATGAAACTTGTCTACTTCGGTGATCGGGTACCGGCAGGCGTGGCACTGATCATACTGACCTTTTTCGAGACTATGATTTACTGCCACCCGATCATCGAATACAAAACATTCTCCCTGCCAAAGAGAGTCAGATTCCTTAACTTCTTCCAAATATTTAAGAATCCCACCCTGTAGGTGGAATACCTCTTCAAATCCCTGTTCTTTTAGGTAGGCAGTGGATTTCTCGCAACGAATGCCACCTGTGCAAAACATCGCAACTTTTTTATGTTTTGCGGGATTGAGGTTATTTTTTACGTACGCGGGGAAGTCCCTAAAGCTAGTGGTATTGGGGTTTAGGGAATTTTCGAAGGTGCCAATTTCAACTTCGTAGTCGTTGCGAGTATCCACCAAGAGTACTTCGGGATCTGAAATTAGCGCATTCCAATCTACCGGTTTTACGTATGCACCAGCAGATCGATTGGGGTCGATTCCTTCAACTCCCATAGTAACGATTTCCTTTTTAAGCTTAACTTTGGAGCGCAGAAAGGGCATTTCCTGATGAAAGGATTCTTTGGTATCCAGTGGATTAAGTGCCGGATTGCTTTGCAGATGGGCTAGAACTTTATCTACGCCTTCGCGGGAGCCCGCAACCGTGCCGTTAATGCCTTCCTGGGCGAGCAAGAGTGTGCCTCGCACGCGCTCAGCGAGCATTAAATCAATAAGGGGTTGGCGCAGAGATTCGAAATACTCCAGACGGACAAATTTATACAGAGCACAAACGATTACTAAATGTTGTGACATTTTATTTCCTCGGCTAACTGGAACGTAAATCCAGTGCTTGCTATCAAATTAGGCGCGTATTGTAGGCAAAGAGACAGGTGCTCGCTAGTTCCGAAACGATCCTGTTTGATTTAGATCAGAGTTACTTAGGGCTGCGAAGTACTTCTTTCGTTGCGGCAATTCCAGCAATATTCAAAAGAGTCAGCATTCTTTTCTTGGCAAAAATTGCAGGCCCATTCTTTTATGGGGCCGTTGTCACTAATTTCTGTGACTATGGATTGAGCACGCTCAAAATCCTCATCACGCATTACCCATAATTCGGGCCAGAGTTCGAAATGAGGCAATTCACCACTGGCACCGCCGATAAATTCATTTTTGATAATGCAGGCTATACCGGCTTGCTCTAAAACTTCTTTGTTATTAGCCAAGATAAAGAGGTTTTCGTTAGTCAGTATTTTTTTCATACTTAGATGTACTCCACTAGTCCAATTTAGACAGAGGGGTCTAATTCAGCTGCCAAACAGGTCAATAGTCAATAGCTTAGCTAGCAAAGTGCTATCGGTCTGCCTAAAATGCGTCTTCCATTACAAACTTCTTCGAATAATGTCACCAAACCCTCCTGCGGAAAGTCCCGGTCAAATATTCACTGTTGGTTATGGCAACCGTACTCCTGAACAACTGTTTGATTTGGTAAAATCTAATGGTTGCGTATATCTGATAGATGTCCGAAGCATGCCTTATTCAAAATATCACACTGAATATAACCGCGAGACACTGGAAGACACGGCTATAGGTTTTGGTGTGACATACCTATATCTTGGTGAGCAGCTCGGAGGCAAACCAAATGAGGATGAGTTGGACGAGCTTGGCCGGGTGGACTACAAGGAAATGGCCAAAAAACCAAAGTTTGAAGAAGGCTTACAACGTCTGATTAAAGCACGAGAGTTAGGCCATTCAGTAGTGCTTATGTGCGCGGAACTTCGACCGGAGACATGTCACCGGGCTAAGTTAGTTGGTGAAGCTCTGCAAGAACGTGGTGTTGAGCTTGTGCATATCGACGAAGATGCTAAGTTGTTGAGTCAGCAAGATGCATTAAGGCGATTAGATAGCGGTCAAGACGATCTGTTCGGTTAGTCCTCGCCGATGCTAGATACAGCTAATTAGGAAACAGTTATGGCGATCGGAATACTAGCTATCCTCGATGATATTGCGATGTTGCTCGATGATGCCGCGGTGATGGGCAAGGTTGCCGCCAAAAAAACCGCCGCTTTGTTAGGGGATGACCTTGCGGTCAACGCCGAGAAAGCTACGGGCTTTCACGCTTCTCGCGAGCTACCGGTTATCTGGGCCATAACCAAAGGCTCAATTCTCAACAAAATCATTATTCTTCCCTGTGCGTTATTACTAAATACTTATTTGCCCTGGATGCTTGTGCCTATTTTATTGGTGGGTGGTTCCTACCTCAGCTATGAAGGAGCGGAGCATGTGATTCATTGGTTGCTTCATCGCAACGAGAATAAGGGTGAGGAGCGCAAGCCCGCGAAGATAAGTGAACCGGCAAAAATTAAATCAGCTATACGCACCGACTTTATTCTTTCCATCGAAATAGTTGTGATCACTTTGGCTGCGGTGATGGGGCAGCCTTTGGCCATTCAACTCATCGTCGTTAGTGGTATAGCTCTGCTCGCTACCGCGGGCGTATATGGCCTAGTTGCGCTGATAGTGCGTATGGATGATATGGGGTTCTACTTATTGGATCGAGCTGATCAGGCAAGTGAATTTGGTAAAAAAGTTTCTAAGTTAATGGGTAATGGGCTTGTGGCCTTGCTGCCAAAAATAGTCAAATTACTGAGCATCGTTGGAACCATCGCGATGCTCTTAGTGGGCGGTGGAATAGTGGTTCACTACATTGATGCAGTTCATCATGCGCTAGAAGCATTACCTTCTGTTGTAGCCGACCTTACAGCAGGTTTTATTCTGGGTAGTTTTATATTGATTACGAAAAATATTGTTGAGAGATTCCGGTCTCAAGCGTCTTAAACTGGGGTGCCAAAAATCAGCAACGAGGCGACGAAAATTTCAAGGCCACTAACATTACTATCTCAGGACCGATTTCGACGGCCAAATAACCTTGGGGAGCGCTCTAGTTGTAAACTAAAACCTGCCTTTTACTTTCAAACTATTCAAATGAGATCAATTCGATCGTGAAAATTAGTGCTGAGTTGGCTGGGATGGGTCCTGACGTAATGGAACCGTATGCGAGCCTGCTAGGCATATATACCTCCCAGATGGCTCCGGGTTGCATCCTGGTTACTGCTTGCCGCCAGCCAGAAATGACTCGATTAAGGGGTATTAGGTTGGCTTCATTGCGGAGGAAGCTACTGTCAAATACTGTGCCGTCTAACAAAGTCGCGTGGTAGCGCACTATCGTCTGGCTGTTGTTCAGGGGTCTGTCGCCGCAGCCATTTTTAAGCACTTTGTACTGCAGGCCATTGCCGAGCTCGACCACTCCAGAGCGAGACCTATTTTCATTTAAAAATCTTCGCTCTTCATGAGCCTCGTAGCTTCCAGACCGGGCTAACCACTGGTCCTCATCCAAGTCAGTATATTTAGGGCAAATGCTTTCACTGGTAATTTGGGATGAAGTGTTTACTTGAGCTACCGGTCGACTTTCAGTCGATCCACATGAACTCAGCAAAACCACGCATATTAGAATAGAGGGAGCACCCACTTTGGCATTGGAGGTGAGCGTGTTAGGTCGGCAGAAGAAATCCATTTATTGCTTACCTGCATTCGCCAAAATAGTAATCACTGTCCGTAAAACTGACAATCTATTACGAATAGACGTTTTCACAGTTTCATCTTCTTGATGATCTAGTTGCCAAGTAAGAAAATCCAAATCCCGCTCAACAATTTCCCTCGGATACCAGCGAAACTCGCAATCTCCTGTGCGGCGGCGAGATCGTGCACTATTTCAAAGACATCTTTTGATTGGCAGTTTGGGCAGGCCGGGTTTGGGCTGTCTAAAGATTGCATGTTTGTAATATTATCACCTGTTGGTGTTGTAACGGATCGCTATTTGGCGTGTCTCATATAGGACTGACAGCAATAAGCCTATCAGCAAGATTAACAAAATTCTTTGAGTTTTGATTTTGATTTACGAATTTATCGGAGATAGATATGAAAAACGCAGCAAAAGTAATGGCAACAGCGGGTGCAGTTTCTGCCGCTTTGATGATGGCTACCTCTCACCAAGCGGTTGCACAAGATTTTGTACCTGAGAAATGTTTCGGTGTTTCTGAATCAGGTAAAAACGACTGTGCCGCAGGACCAGGTACAAGCTGTGCAGGTACCAGCACTGTAGATGGTCAAGGAAATGCTTGGATCTATGTTCCACAGGGTACATGTGAAAAATTAGTTCACGGTTCGCTTGGTGCAACTGACCTGAACCTTCCTGGCTAAAAGTTGCTCTGGCATGGCAGGTGCATGTGGCGTTTCCTCCCCAAGGGCGACCCATGCACCCCTGCCGTGCATTTAGGCTAATTTATGAATACCTTATTACCCAAATCGGCGGGAATTGGTTTCAAACCGAAACACTTTGAAGATGTGTTATCTGGACGTTTCGATGTTAGTTGGCTAGAAGTACATCCAGAAAATTATATGGGTGATGGCGGTCTGCCCCACCAGAATTTGACCAGAATTCGAGAGTCTATGCCGCTATCTATGCACGGTGTAGGTATGTCATTGGGCTCCGCAGATGGAGTCGATCAAGACCATTTAAAGAGATTAACCGCCTTAGTAGAGCGCTACCAACCGACCCAGGTTTCGGAGCATTTGGCCTGGAGTCATTGGAATCAGACGTTTCTGAATGATTTGTTGCCGATGCCCTATACGGCAGAATCCTTGAGTGTCGTGGCAACTAACGTAAACAGCGTTCAGGAGGCATTACAGCGGACTATTTTGGTAGAGAACCCTTCGCTTTATTTGCAGTTTGAGGGCAACGAATTTAGCGAGGCAGGGTTTTTTAACTTGCTCGCAGAGCAAACAGGCTGCGGCCTGCTGTTCGATGTAAACAATCTTTATGTATGCGCGAACAATCTGGGGCTCAACGCTCAAGAGCACCTTGATGAATTGCGTATCGAAAATATAGGTGAGGTGCATCTAGCGGGACATTCCGTTGAGATTCTCGCCAACGGTTCTGAGCTTTTGATAGACGACCATGGCTCTAGTGTCTGCGATGAGGTGTGGTGGCTCTATCAAAGCTTGGTTCGAAGGCTGGGAGATGCAGTACCCACTTTGATTGAATGGGATACGGATACGCCTGACTTTTCCATAATGAGTCAAGAAGCGAAAAAAGCGAATCAGGCTATGACCAGCGCACTGGATTTGGATACTGCCGCATGAGTGCATCATTGGCAGATATACAGAGTGCTATGGCTAAAGGCCTTTTGCATCACAAAAATGAAGAGCTAGAAGGTTTTTTTAACGGCGATCAAGAAGATTTAACTGCTCGAATATCTGTATACCGGAACAATATTTTTTATAGCCTTGCCAATGCGCTGGCAGACCTTTATCCAGTGGTTCAGAAATTGGTAGGTGAGGAGTTTTTCCGAGCCCTGGCAAATCGCTATGTGCGCAAACATCCACCAGCCCAGGCAGCTATGGTCTATTTTGGGCAAGATTTCCCTGTGTTTTTGGCACAGGACAAAGCCTGTACTGATTTACTCTATCTGCCTGATGTTGCTCGCTTTGAACTTGCTCGACAGCGCGCTTACCATGCAGCGGATGTTGAGTCTCTTTCGCCCCAGGCTATGCAGGAGATAGGTGTAGAGCGCTTGTTGAGTAGTTGCTTGTCCTTGCATCCGTCCCTGCAAATACTGGATTCAAAATGGGCTGCCAGAAGCATTTGGCAGGCTCATAAGACTGGTCAGCCTAGATTGGAGGACATAGACCTTCAGGATAGTCAGCAAAGCATCTTGATCCGGCCTGCATATGAGGTAATGGTATGCGCGGTAGATGCGGCAACCTTGGCATTGATTAGTGCCATTTCTGAAGGTGCCAAGCTGGAAGCGGCAATTGAAAACACACTAGAACAACACCCCGAGCTTGATGTACCCCAGGCACTTGCCTTAGGGTTCGGGAACGGCTTTTTTACTGGCATTGATATCCAACAGGACTAAAACCCCATGAATCTGATCAAAAAATTAATTCAAATGATTGAAAAGTACGCGAAGATGATCCCAGAAGATTTGCCTTTGTTGGGTGCCCGGCTGGTTATTTTTACGGTATTTTGGAAATCGGTTCAGACCAAGATTGTTGGGTTGACGGTATTTGACCAGCATTTGGCTTTTTGGAATCTGGGCGGCAGCACAAAAATTGTCTTCCAGTACGAATATGGTATTTCTAACGATTTTCTAATATATGCAGGAACTCTTGCCGAGTTCTTCTTTCCCCTTATGTTGTTATTCGGCCTGTTCACCAGAGTTGGCGCATTCGGGCTACTCGGCGTAACGGCTGTAATTCAATTTTTTGTCTACCCAGATGCATGGCTTGGCTCGCACATGTATTGGGCGGCGTTACTGTTCATTATTCTTCGGCAAGGCGGTGGTCGAATTTCGCTCGACTATTTGCTTACTCGCGAAAAGAGCTAGGTAACTTCGATCTAAGATATATCTCCCGGTAGGCCTTCTGACTAGTCTGCTAGGAGATATTATTTACCCAGCCTAGGCTTCATACTCTTTACGATCGTTAACAAGACAACAGCTTATTTAGTAAGGCAAGTTCGGCTCTAGTCATTACAATTCGGCCACATTCTGAATCTGTGACCGTTTCAATGAAAAGTGTTTTCCCTGCTAATCTCAATGCCCTTGGTTTATTGCTTCTACTGACCTTTGGGTCAGCCAATACTTTTGCACAAGAAACGACGGTTCAAGCGCAAGTTTGGGCTGATAATTGGTTTGAGTTTCATGTGGATGGCAATGTCGTTATGACAGACCCCATTGCCGTTACGACAGAACGCTCTTTTAACGCGGAAGTTTTTAGTTTTGACGCAGTGCTTCCGACTCAGGTTGCTGTCCACGTCATGGATTACAAAGAAGACGATAGCGGTTACGAATATATTGGCAATCGTCGCCAGCAGATGGGCGACGGCGGCTTCCTTGCTGAGTTTAGAAATGCAGGTGGCGATTTGATAGCCGTTACAGGTAGCGACTGGACATGCAAAGTTATCCATCAAGCACCATTAGATGCAAGCTGCGCTGGCGACACTAGCAGCTGTCAGGCAAACATATTACCCATGCCAGCTGGTTGGACTTCAGCGGCCTTTGACGACTCTGCATGGCCTGCAGCAGTAGTTCATTCGTATCAGGCGGTTCGGCCTCATGGTGGATATGACGACTATTCTTGGCAGCCGGAAGCCCAGATTATCTGGGGCGAAGATTTGGAAGTCGACAATACAATTTTGTGTCGGTTTACTCTGAGCGAAAGTTAAGTAGTACCTTTAAAAGTAAGATTAATTAACGGAACCTCCCTCGGTGTTCTGCTATGTTCGATAGCGCCATTTTTTTTGGCATTAATCTTAGGGGAATGTATGAAATCAATTAGTCTTTTATTACTAAGGTGTGCAACAGGAATTTATTTAATTCTTTGGGGTACTAGGAAATTCAATGCCGAAGGCGCGGCGAGAATGTCGGACAATTTCTACGGCGGTTTAGTAAGTGATGCGACGCTCAATCTTGGGATAGGCAGTCTTCAGATGTTACTTGGCGTTATAGTTGTATTGGGTATTTTTCGGACTTATGCCTATTGGGGGCAGGTCGCTTGGTACGCAGTCGGGATAATACCCATCATTGGTTTTCTTCTTGATCCGCTTGCTCTGTTTCTTGTTGAGCAAAGCCGATTAACTTGGTTCCCGTCTTGGACCTTATTATTTGCCAGCCTGGTTCTTGTGGCCTTCAAAGCGGACGATACGCTGTCCGTCGATCATAAGCGTGGGAAAGAATAGTAACTACATTAGCTCTGCAGTGTATTCAAATTGGAATAAAAAGGCCGCTCTAGAGCGGCCTTTTTTAATGGCTGTACCCAGCTTAGATTTCTGCTATCTTTGATTCAATCTTTTTGTAGCTATAGTTAAATTCGCATTCGAGGGGACAAATATGCAAGCGATCACTCTTTTATTGCTGAGGTTTACGACGGGAACCTATCTGATTATTTTTGGCGTTTTAAAGTTTAATGCAGTACAAGCTGCGGATCTGTCGGATAGGTACTACGGCGGGGTAATAAGTGATCCAACAATCAGCTTGGGCATCGGTAGTCTTCAACTCGTTCTCGGTGCAATGGTTGTGTTGGGCCTGTTTCGAACTTATGCCTATTGGGGACAAGTGATTTGGTACGCGACAGGTATAGTGCCCATTATCAAATACATTCTTGATCCGCTAGCCATGTATCTAGTTGAAGAGCCGGGCAGGCTGAGCTTCTTTCCTTCTACTACTTTGATAGTCGCCAGCCTAGTAATGATAGCCTTCAGAGAGTTCGACACTTTGTCATTGGACCATAAACGCGGTAAAGCGTAGAACTCGCTAGTAAGTAATTCAGTCTCCCCACCTCGCTCTATCGGCCTTCGGTAGGGAGAATCGCGTGTCGTAATCCCTAAGCCAATATATGGCGATGGCACAGGCAAGCATGGTGAAACCTGAGAATAGGAAGATCTGAGGTTCGGAATTCTCGAATATAAATATCTTATAGCCGTTCAGAACCCGTGGTGTAATAACTGAGTAAATACTGATAAGCAGAAAGAAACCTCGAGTAAATCGCTTATAAAAACCCAAAATTAGGGCGATGCAAAGCGCCATTTCAAATAGACCAAATATGGTCACTGCGGCCTCGGTTACGCCATCAATTAAATAGTGCCCACGCATAATATTTACGCCGTGCTCGGGGTGAAGGAACTTGGCGAGAGTCCAGACAAAAAATACGATAAATACCCCAAAGCGACACAGGGCGAGGCAAAGACCCAGGTTCTTCTCTGTATCTTCAGTTAGCTCCGGGTTCGAAGTCATGTTTTTGCGACCCAAGGAAAACTTAGTGTCCTGATCTCGCAAAAAGAAAATAGCAAAGCTACAGGCCAGTAAACAAAAGCCAGTAAAGAAAAGAATAGTGGGGTGGGGCACCTCTACAATGGCGGTTACATAGCCTTTGAGTACTTCGGGCACAGATACGGCCAGAATGCTTAGAAAGAGGAAGAGCCCACGAACCAGGCCTTTGAAAAGCCCCAAGAGGACTAACAAAGCTAAAACTATCTCAGCAACCCCAAACCAGGTTATTAGCGCTTCCGGTACGCCAGAAACAAAGTAGTAGTTGGCCATCATGTTGACGCCGTGATCCGGCCGGACTAATTTGTCGTATCCCCAGACCGAAAAAATAATAAACACTGCAAGCCGGCAAATAAATAGGCACCAGCCTAAACGCTCAGATATATCGGAATTCATTTTCAGTTCCCCTTCGCCAGAACTATATAAGTTTTTGGCTAGGCCTAATACCACTCCCAATAAAACAAAGGCCGATCAATTTGATCTGCCTTTGCGGTTTCACCTTTAGCTAAGAGTTAACTGCCGACTCGATCTTCTGGGCGTTTGTTGTTGTCACCACTGAATTCGGTGCAGTTATAGGGCTCGTAGCCAACAGCACTAAGATTCATGCTGGCTTGACCGGTATAGGGCTCAATGAGGAAGCCCGGATCAACAGCGATGTATGAGTTGTTTAGCGTTTGATTCTGTTTGTCGATCCAGAACCTTTCTGTAGAAGTCATCTGGTCACTGTTGGGGATGCTACCCAAGGCAGATAATATACCCTGAGTAAAGCCGATGGTGTCAACGACTAGAGTGTCGTCCTCCCAGTGGCCAATGGAATGGCCGCTTCGGCTGGGAATAACATTTTCTGGATGTTCATCCATATCCAAGTGGATAGTACGCACAAAATCCATGTAGCCGAATTGCAGAACAATGCGATCATCATATTGTGTGACTTCGTTTACGTGACTGTCGTGAGTCCAGCCAAAGAAAATATTGCCAATATCACAATGTATTCCCGGGTCATCATAGATTTGCACATAGGCGTCCTGAGCTACCTTACCGGCATAGGTGAGTCCAATTTGAGGGCGATCGCCGCCTCTAGCCGGTGGGCCTCCGACTCCCGGACCACCGGCTCCTGGGGCTCCGCGTCCAGATGCGCCTGCGGGGGCACCGCCGCGTCCAGCTCGAACCCAGGCGCCGCTTATATTTGGTTGCCCATTTCTTAGATATTCCGGCCTAACCATATCCGCTTCGGCGATTGTTTCCTGAATCGCACCGGACCTTTTGTCTTCGGGCAGGGTATCGCGGCTACCTATTGAAACCCCATCTCCAAAGACCCAATTTCTCACAAAGCAGACGTTGTCTTCTCGACGTGCGGGGTTACCCACAATAGTTAGATTTTGCCCAGCATAGAAAGTATCTTCGTCAAAACCCAATCTTCCCATGCCCGTAGCGGATGAAGCTTCACATCGCCATTCAGCGGTTTCTCCATCTTCGTTGGTACCTTCAAAAAATATGTAAGCGTGGGGGTTTACGAAAGCCCACTTGGTTACGACGGCATCGACAATGATTTCAACATTATTATCGAAATGTGGAGCATTTGAATGGTGAGCATATGCAGTAGATATAGCCCCCAATGCCAATACTGAAGATAAAGCTACTAAGCTGAAATTTTTCATCCTTTCCCCAAGAAGTGGATAAGTGAAAAGTTACTGAAAGTTAATGATTTGAAGTATGCTTGTATGAATGTGAGTTGTCGCGGGTTTTAACAATTGTTTACGAGAACTCCCTAGATGAAACTATCAACTCAATTGCTTTTGTATAGCCGAATTGGTGGATTTTCCAGCAGTTCTTTTGGGACAAAAAAAGCCCTCAAATATGAGGGCCTTTTCTGATTCTTCAGGACTATTTAATGAATAACATTTCCTGATACTTGGGCAATGGCCATAGGTCATCAGCTACTTTGCCTTCGAGTTCATCTGCGTGAACTCTCACTTCATCCATAAGTCCGCGCACCGTATCCGCCAAGAAACTCATATGCTCATCGGTAGAAGCAAAGTCATGTTTCTCTAATGCGACACTAAGCTTCGAGACTCCAGCCATCATTGCGTTAGCTTCAGCAGCGACGGTCTTAGCAACGGAGTTATCAAGTTCAATATCCATATCCGCCATACCAGCGTTGGTTACCGACAGGTCTGAAAGGTAGGTGATAGCAGCCGGATAGATTAGCGTAGTAGCCATATCCACAACCAGCTTGGCTTCAACTTCTATAGATAGCACGTACTGCTCGGAATAGACTTCATATCGGCTAGCTAATTCAACGGGGCTAAGCACGCCAGTCGATTCAAAAAGTTTGACAATATAGTCTTCGTTTAGAGCCGGAAGCGCATCTGCAGTAGTTGGTATGTTTTTGAGGCCGCGCTCCTCAACTGCCGCTTTGTGCCAATCGGTTGAATAGCCGTCTCCACCGAATACTACGTTGCCATGGAGTTCCATCAACTCCTTGAGGACGGTAATAACTGCATTAGCTTGGTCTGCGCCTTTACCTAGTTCAACTTCCAGTTTTTCAGCAATCCAATTGAGGGAATCTGCGAGCATGGTGTTCATAGCTACTAGTGGACCGGATACGGACTGAGAGGAGCCTACTGCTCTGAATTCAAAACGGTTACCGGTAAAAGCGAAGGGTGAAGTGCGGTTACGATCACCAGGATCTCTTGAAAAGGTTAAAATCTGCGACAAGCCTGAATCCATTATGCCGCCGCTATTGGAGCTGGTTAGCTTGCCAGCTTTAATATCTTCATATACCGCTTCAAGTTGATCACCAAGGTATACCGAAAGGATCGCAGGAGGCGCTTCGTTTGCTCCGAGGCGATGGTCATTGGCAGCAGAGGCGATTACCGCTCGCAATAATGGTCCATAAAGGTGCACTCCACGAATTACCGCACCACAAAAGAGCAAGAAGTTAAGATTTTTGTGAGGCGTATTACCGGGGTCTAATAGGTTTCCTTGCGTGGAGTTTCCTACAGACCAGTTAACGTGTTTGCCTGATCCGTTAATTCCAGCGAATGGTTTTTCGTGCAAAAGTGCGTGAAAACCGTGCTTTTTGGCCGTGGTTTTTATAATTGTCATCATCAGTTGTTGATGATCAGCAGCCACATTTGCGGCTTCGAAGTATGGTGCTATTTCGAACTGCCCTGGCGCAACTTCATTGTGGTGGGTTTTTGCAGGAATCCCGAGTTTGTATAGCTGATCTTCGAAGTCTTGCATAAAGACCTGAACCCGCTCTGGGATGGCACCAAAATAGTGGTCATCAAATTCCTGACCTTTGGCTGGGGCTGCACCAAATAAGCTGCGGCCCGCAAGTAGTAAATCCGGGCGCGCGTTAGCAAAGTTTGAGTCGACCAAAAAGTACTCTTGTTCAGCACCGCAACTGCTGTTCAGCGGTGCAATGTCAGTTTCGCCCATTAATGAAAGGACTTTCTGCGCCGCTTCATCCATGGCCGCATTAGAGCGTAAGAGAGGGATTTTCTTATCCAGAGACTCACCCGTCCAAGACATGAAAACACTAGGTATCATAAGGGTTGAGCCGTTTGCCGTTTCCATTACATAGACCGGACTAGTGGGATCCCAGGCCGTGTAGCCTCGGGCCGCATTTGTCATGCGTAGGCTGCCATTCGGGAAAGAAGAGCCGTCAGGTTCGCCTTTAATAAGTAAGCTGCCGGTGAACTCAGTAATTGCCGCTCCATCGGGATTAGTGATAATAAAGCCGTCGTGTTTTTCGGCTGTGATATTGGTAAGTGGGAAGAAGATGTGGGAGAAAAATTTCACGCCTTTGGATAGCGCCCATTCCTTCATAGCTGCAGCGACTAGATCAGCCGTAGCGGGATCAAGGGGCACCCCTGTTTGAACGGTTTTTTTGATTTCTTTGAACGCATTTTTTGACAGGGATTCTTCCATTTTTGCCAAGTTAAATACGTTACAAGCCCAAATCTTGCTCAAAGGGTCAGGCGTTGCGACTTCCATCGGTTCACGATTGGTGATTTGGAATATCGCCTGGACTCTTGCTTCATTTCCGCTCATTTAATTTTCCTCTGATAGCTACGGTTGAATTAGGTAAAAGCTAATTATCTACATGCTGGAGGCAATAATCGAGCCAATTTGCCGAATTGACCATAAATTGGAGGGTAAGATGTTTTTGACAAAAAAAGACCTCTCGCAGAGAGGGTCTTTCTAGGAGGTATTTATTGGTTGGGAATTAGGCTGCTTTAACCATTTCCAAAATAGCCTCTACTTCTTGATCTGTAGCGGTTTGATGAGTGCAGCTGCCTGAGACAATGCAGGTTAATCCAATATGCCTGAGGAATCGTCCGCAATGCACGCATGCGCGCAAATGCGATCTAAATTTAAGCCGTTGAAAAAAATTCATTCTACCTTCCATATAGTCCGTTGCGTTTTCGGCTATATGTTTACAACTCAACATGATCCTGTTTCCTGATAACGGTCGATAACTTGCATCAACTTAAGTCTGGCGCGGTGTAATAACACTCTTACGTTAGAGTCAGTTAGACCGAGAATGTTACGCACGTCTTCTAGCGCTTGTTGTTCTATTTCACGTAGTACAAATACAGCCCTTTGTTGCTCTGGCAAACTGTTCGTCGTTTTCTCGATGCAATCTTTTAACTGGGATTCTTCAAGCAATCGGTCGGGGCTGCTGATATCCCATTCAGGTGGTGGCTTTGACCAGTGGCCGTCAGGATTGAACAGGTCTTCGGAAAGTCCGGAAAGGCTGGCTTCAACATCCGCGAAGGAAACCTGACGAGACTCTTTTCGCAGCCGGGTTTTTGCGCCATTGGACACAATAGTTAGCATCCAGGTTTTTAGGGAAGACCGTCCTTCAAATTTTATTAGATTCCGGTAGATAGATACCCAGGCTTCTTGCACAACTTCTTCAGCCTGTGCTTCGCCGATGATTCCACGCGCTACATAAATCATCTGCCGGTGATGGTGCCGAACCAATTCGCTGAAGGCGTCTTGATCTTGAGCTTTTAGCAGCTTCAAAAACTCATCGGTAATTTCTAAACTTACAGCGGCCATAGAAAATCTTTAGATTTGATGATTGTTAGGCTAATTATAGAGAACCAAAAGCAAAATTTATCTAATCTTTACAGAATCTTTTCGTATGGTTGATGAGGTATGCTCGCGCGATGTCTGAATTAGAAGAAGATGAATACTGGATGCGGCTAGCGCTGGAGCAGTCTGAAAACGCAAAGCTGGCTCACGAAGTACCCGTTGGCGCCGTACTGGTTAAAGACGGAGAGCTCATAGCAGCAGGCTGGAATCAGCCGATTTCCACTTCGGACCCCACCGAACATGCCGAAATAAACTGTTTGCGCCAGGCCACTAAAAAGCTGGACAACTACCGTATTCCCGGTTGCGATCTGTACGTTACTCTCGAACCCTGCGCTATGTGTGCGGGCGCCATGGTTCATGCCCGAATTCGGCGGATGGTCTTTGGAGCTTTCGAACCACGGGCCGGTGTTGCAGTTTCCCAAGCCCAGTTGCTAAGCGCTGATTGGCTAAATCACAAAGTAGAAGTGCAGGGCGGTATTCTTGCGGACGAATGCGGAAAGATGCTTCGAGACTTCTTTCGAGAGCGCAGAGTCAATTAGCGCTTACATCGGCGATGGTGGGTTTTCCAGAATGCTAGGAAAGTCGCGTCGCCCTTCTGAGTTATAAATTTCTTCGCCAAATATATCTTCCTCGTACCGCATTTCGATTTCCATTGCCTCCAGTTCTTTCTGCCAAGCATAGGATTCCAAAATATTGTAAAAGTGGAAAATGTTTTCTACATATGAATCTGCTTCAAGTCCGCGAGCGTAGCCATAGGTGACAGTTCTGTAGTGCACACTTTGCTGCAGAAGGGGAAGTTGCTCCCTAACCTGGCTCCAGTAATCAGGGTTTTTTCCTGCACGCTGGGTCAAAATTCGTGCATCTTCCAAATGGCCCATACCCATATTGTATGCCGCCAATGCCATCTGAGTTCTGTCGGGTTCACCAATGCGCTCAGGCAATCGGCTTTTCAAGCTGATCAAATATTTGGTGCCTGCCACTAAGCTTTGTTCTGCGTCCAGGCGGTTGGTGACGCCGTACTGACTTGCCGTAGGTAGCGTCAGCATCATAAGGCCACGAACACCAGTGTAGCTGCGGGCAGACGCGCTCCAGTGAGACTCCTGGTAAGAGACAGCTGCCAACATGACCCAATCTATATCAAATTGCTCGCCTACGTTGCGAAAGAGCGTTTCGTATTCAGGCAGCCTGGATTGAATTCGTTCTCGTAATACAAGAGAGCTGGCAACATCAAAATTTTCATTGTTGCTATACATCTCATCAACTAGAGAGTCGAGATTGCCTGAACTTTTATACTCAGCTAGAAAACTGTTTAGTGAACTAGTAAAGCTGTTGTCGGCAGATTTTTGCAGCGCAAAAGCCAGTGGAGAAGGCTGATTCAGCTCCATCGCTTTTTCGACTCGAGGGAAATAGGGGCGCTCGAGTTCGAAAATACTCGAATCCACGATCGCGTAATCTAAACTTTGATCTTGTACTCGTCCCATTAGTTCGAACATTAAGGTGCCTGCTTCTTCTGTCCAGGTTAACTCTGGATGCTGGGCCTGAAGTGATCGCAGTAACTCGGAATGTGAGCTGCCTTGTATAGCCACAAGACTAGAGCCTAGTATTTCATCGAGGGAGCCTTTAGGCCGTCGAGAGCTGTGCTGAATAAGTATTGGGGAGACATCCATGTAGGGCAGGCTAAAGCTTACCTCTTCACTTCTTTCGGAAGTAACCGTCAGGTTTGCGGCGGCAATATCAATATTGCCAGATTGAACCTGAGACAGCATATCTGGGATTTCATCAATTACACTCAGGTTGAGCACTAATCCCAAACTATCTGCGAAAGCTTGCAAGATATAGTAGTCAAGGCCTCCGGCCACATTGTCTCTTTCGTAATAGATAAGCGGTCCCAGCCTAAAGCCGACGTTAATTTCGCCACTATCCAAAATTTGTTGAAGCCTTTCGGATTCATATTGCTCGGTTCGCAATAGGGCTACAAAAATTATGGTAACTATTAGAACCACTCGAAAAACATTTCGCTTGCGAACAAGTAGACCCTTAGGACCGTGCGAATACCGCACCATTCGGTCCAGAGTGGATCGGGTTTTATGGCGCCAATACGAAGGTCTCATTCGAGTTGCAAATCTAGCTGTGGGTAGAGGGTTTTTTTGAGTACAATCTCGCCTCCTTCTTTAGAGCTCTGAATTCTCATTGTCATGCTGATTCTTAAAGGTGCGACCGCACTATCCGATTCCCGAAAAACAAAATTACTTACTGAATTGGCAGGTATAGAATCTCGCATGGATGATATTGACGCACAATTTGTCTACTTTGTAGAGACAATTAGCCCTATAGCCGATTTAGATCAACAGCAAAAACTGTCTGCGATCCTTGAGGGACAAGCGGTTGAGCTTACTCAGCTCAGTACAAATCAAATCTTGGTTGTACCTCGATTAGGTACGATCTCTCCATGGTCATCTAAAGCCACTGAGATATTGCAGCGTTGTGGCCTGGAAGAGGTCGAACGGGTTGAGCGCGGGATTATCTATCACGCCTCAAGCGTATCGCATATTACGCCCAATACGGCGGCTCACCTGCATGATCGAATGACAGAATCTCTGGTACGAGATCCTGTGGATTTGGGCGGAATGTTTAGCCATGCTGAGCCCAAACCCTTGAGCGATCTTAAAGTTCTTGGTGAAGGCCTCGAAGCAATGCGCGAGGTGGATCAAAAGCTTGGCTTGGCGCTTGCGGATGATGAAATGCTTTATTTGCTTGATAGCTATAGAGAATTGGGCCGCGAGCCTACAGATATTGAATTAATGATGTTTGCTCAGGCTAATTCTGAGCACTGCAGGCATAAAATATTCAATGCTAGCTGGACAATTGACGGTATAGATCAGGCGAACTCTTTGTTTGCCATGATTCGGAATACTAATGTGCTGGGCGGTCAGGGTGTTTTATCCGCTTATTCTGATAATGCCGCTGTGGTTGAAGGGCATCAGGCCGAGCGTTTCTATGTTGATGGTGAAACCGGAAAATACGGTTTTTCGAACGAACCGGTTCATCTTCTCATGAAGGTCGAAACCCATAATCACCCCACGGCGATTTCGCCATTCGCCGGCGCAGGTACTGGCAGCGGTGGAGAAATTCGCGATGAAGGGGCTGTAGGCCGGGGCTCAAAACCTAAGGCCGGGCTCAGCGGATTTAGCGTTTCCAACTTGCGTATACCCGGGTATATCCAACCCTGGGAAACTGAGGATTACGGCAAGCCAGATCGAATCGTCAATGCGTATACGATAATGTTGGAAGGGCCTATAGGAGCTGCGGCCTTTAATAATGAATTTGGGCGGCCCAATCTTTGCGGCTATTTTCGGTCATTCGAAATGGATCACGAAGGCCAGAGAAGGGGCTATCACAAACCGATTATGATTGCCGGTGGGTACGGGAATATCCGTGAAGACCATGTCGATAAACCTCCATTTGAAGCTGGCTGCAATCTAATTGTATTGGGCGGCCCGGCAATGCTTATTGGTCTTGGCGGTGGTGCCGCTTCATCAATGACGTCAGGTAGCTCATCTGAAGATTTGGATTTTGCTTCAGTGCAGAGGCAGAATCCGGAGATGCAGCGCCGCTGCCAAGAAGCCATCGATTCCTGTTGGGCCTTGGGCAATAAGAATCCTATCGCGTTTATTCACGATGTTGGCGCCGGCGGATTATCCAATGCGCTGCCTGAGTTAGTTAAAGACGGTGGCACGGGCGGAAGTTTTGAACTGCGATCGATAAATAGTGCTGAGCCCGGAATGTCGCCGATGGAAATTTGGTGCAATGAGGCCCAAGAACGCTATGTTATGGCGGTTCGCGACAAAGACTTAGCAAAGTTCGAATCAATCTGTAAGCGTGAACGGGCGCCGTATGCCATTGTCGGTATATCTGCGGAAGAGGAAAAACTTGAAGTCTCGGATAAAGAGTTTGGGAATCAGCCGGTAGATATTCCGATGTCGGTACTTTTTGGAAAACCACCAAAAATGCACAGAACGGTCGAATCGATCGCAGTGCAAGTGACGGAGTTTGATACCGCGGGCATTGAGCTTGATGAAGCTATTAAACGCGTGCTGCAAAATCCTGCCGTTGCCAGTAAATCATTTTTAATCACTATAGGTGATAGATCAATTACCGGCATGGTTGCGCGTGACCAGATGGTTGGACCTTGGCAGGTTCCCGTTTCAGATGTTGCGGTAACCACTACCAGCTTCCAAGGTTTTTTAGGCGAAGCGATGTCTATGGGAGAGCGTACTCCCTTAGCGCTTATAGATGCGCCGGCATCTGGCCGTATGGCCATCGGTGAAGCGATTACCAATATTGCCGGCACATTGATTGGCGATTTGAATAAGGTTCGGCTATCAGCAAATTGGATGTGTGCCACGGGGCATGCGGGTGAGGACGAAAAACTTTATAAAACAGTTGAAGCGGTTGGCATGGAGCTATGCCCTCAGTTGAATATTACGGTGCCTGTCGGCAAAGATTCCATGTCTATGCGCAGTACTTGGCAGGATCGAGAGGGTGACAGGGCGGTTACGTCTCCGACCAGCCTAATTATTTCTGCGTTTGCGCCGGTTTTGGATGTGCGCAAAACCTTGACGCCCGAGTTAGCCCCTGAGCTTGAATCTGGCCTATGGTTAGTAGACTTGGGCGGTGGCAACAATCGTTTAGGTGGCTCGATACTAGGGCAGGTTTACGGCCAGATGAAAGGCACCAGCCCGAATTTGGACTCAGCAGATAAATTGAATGGCTTTTTTAGAGCCATGCAGCAATCTTTGCAGGATGATTTGATTTCGGCCTATCACGATCGAAGCGATGGTGGCTTAGTAACTACCCTGCTAGAAATGGCTTTCGCGGGACATTGTGGTCTCGAAGTCAACGTTGAAGGAGAAAGCCTTCTGGCGAGTTTCTTCAATGAAGAGCTGGGCGCCGTTTTGCAGATAAGTGAAGCTAACCTGCAAAGGGTACGATCGATTTTTTCCGAACAGGGATTAGAGGATAGCCTGCATTTAGTAGGTAAGCCGATCACAGAACAACGTATTGATTTAGCCTGGAAGGGTGAAAAAGTATTCTCAAGCTCTCGCGGCGAATTGCAGCAGGTATGGGCTGAAACTAGTTACCGTTTGCAGGCTGAACGCGATAATTCGGGATGTGCTGATCAGGAGTTTGAGCGAATAACCGCAGAAGGTCCGGGTTTGAGTAGTGTCCTGAAGTTTGATCCTGCAGAAAACATCTCAGCACCTTATTTGAGTCTCGATGCTCGACCGTCGATGGCCATATTGCGAGAGCAGGGCGTTAACGGCCAGTTGGAGATGGCCGCAGCCTTTGACTCCGCTGGATTTGATGCAGTGGATGTGCATATGTCAGATTTACTATCCGGTCGATACTCATTGGATCAATTTAAGGGCTTAGTGGCTTGCGGTGGGTTCTCCTATGGAGACGTTCTAGGCGCTGGCAGAGGCTGGGGCAAATCCATACTCTTTAACACAGCAATGCGAGATCAGTTTTCCGAATTTTTTGTCCGTCAAGACGCCTTTGCTCTTGGCGTATGCAATGGTTGCCAGATGATGTCTGCCCTAGCTGAGTTGATTCCCGGTGCTGCGCAGTGGCCAGAATTTGTACAAAATCAATCAGAGCAATTTGAGGCTAGGGTCGCTTTGGTAAAAGTGGAAGAATCACCATCAATAATACTTAGGGGTATGCAGGGATCGGTAATACCGGTTGCCGTTGCACATGGTGAAGGTAACGCGCTATTCGCTTCTCAAGATAGTCTTTCCGATCTGATTAGTTCAAATCAGGTTGCCCTGTCTTTTGTAGATAATGTGTATAAAACCACAGAGGCCTATCCAGCGAATCCAAATGGTTCGCCGCAGGGAATTACCAGCCTTACCAACGACGATGGCCGTGTAACTATCATGATGCCTCATCCAGAGCGGGTATTCAGGTCAGTTACCAATTCTTGGTATCCGGCAGATTGGCCGGAAGAGAGTCCTTGGATGAGAATTTTTCGTAACGCTCGTCACTGGGTTGGTTAGAGAGAGGCAGAGCTAATGGATCCTATACTTCAGTTGCTATTGGTTTGCCTAGCCACTTTTACCGGAGCTATAGCTATGGGCGCAATTCCCTTTATGCGCTCCGCCAACGGTTTTATGAGCCGATTGGAAGATATGACGGGTTTGGCTGCAGGGTTTCTGATCGGCGCGGCTATGTTAGTGGCCATTCCAGAAGGCATTGAAATGCTCGGCCATGCGGCAGAAGATGCGGGTCTTCACGAGATAGATGTTTTTGCCGTTGGCATAGCATTGACGACAGGCTTCTTGTTTATGATGATTCTGGAGGCTTTTGGCTTTGGTCATGATATACACGAAGAGCATCATGATCATTCCGTTGCTCATGGACACGATCATGTAAACCACCCCACCAAAAGTGTTATGCCCGCAATCGTGGGTTTGACGGTGCACGCTTTTATCGATGGCATGGTCATCGGTGCTGCCATGGCTGAACAGTCTGCCGCTCTGACGCTGACTATGGTGCTGGTAATAATGATGCACAAGTTCCCGGCCGCTTTTAGTGTTAGTGCGTTTAGCTTGCATGAGCGTTCTGACCGAAACCGTTCCAAATTGGACTTACTCGTCTTTGCCGCGGCCACACCTGTCGCGATTTTAATTTTCTGGAATCTGTTTCAGGATGTCAGTTCTATGATGCGTGGATTAGCGGTGCTTTTCTCCGCGGGCACCTTTCTATATATAGCAACGGTTGATGTGTTGCCTGCCATGCATGTCCGCTCGCGCTCAAGACGAGTCGCGGGTTTAGTGCTTGCTGGGGTTTTGGCTATCTTATTGTTAACGATTTTTGCTCACGCCGTTTTAGATATCCACTAGGGTCTGTTAAGAAACCCTATAGCCCAAATGGTTGGCCGTCTTTGCGTCGTCCTTCCTGCAAATACTGTTCTAATGCGAGTTTCACCACTTTAAAAGCGATATCTTCCCAGGGAATATCAGCCGCATCAAATAGTGCGACTTCGGATGATTCTGGAGTAATTCCAAATTCAGCATTTTCCATTTCTGCCATATAAAGTGAGTAGACTTGGCCTATATGAGGGATATCGTAAAGTCCGTGTAAATAGGTGATATTGACCCTCGCGAGGGATTCTTCGTAGGTTTCTCTTTGTGCGCCCTCGGCCATAGTTTCTTCCAGTTCAAGAAAGCCGGCGGGGACTGTCCAGTAACCAAGTCTGGGTTCGATGTTGCGTTTACAGAGAAGTATCTTGTTCTGCCAGATAGGTATGCATCCGACGATAACTCTCGGATTTTGATAGTGTATGTGTTCGCATTGACCACAGACGTGGCGTATTCGGTTGTCACCCTCGGGCACGAGTGTGGACAAAGTGCCGCCGCAAAGATTGCAAAAATTCATCATAATAAAATCTTGCTCATTATAAGAAGAGAAGTAACGTAGAATTCTACCGCATGAGTTTGCTAATCAGTCTACTAGATCACTATTCATCACAACATGCATTGTCAGAGTTGAATAGTCCACTAGACAACAAACTAGATGCAGGTAGCCGATCTGCGGCCGTGCTCATTCCAGTGACAAATGTAGGGCATGCTCCCGAGATAATTCTTACTCGCAGGGCTAAGCACCTTACTAGCCATGCCGGACAAATTTCCTTTCCCGGTGGTATGTGGGAACCGGAGGACAACGGTCTGTCCGATACCGCATTGCGTGAGTCTTGGGAAGAGGTTGGGTTAGTGCGAGAAGAAGTAGATATTGTGGCGAGATTTGCCGCGCGGAAATCTCGATTTGGCGTGCAGGTAACACCCTTTCTTGGAATAATTCCCAGTACAGTGGAACTAATACCTTCCGTTGATGAAACCGATAAAATAATCTCAGTTCCTCTGACCTTCTTCATGGAGCAAGAACCGAGGCGAATCGATTATAGAGAGCGTGGTGGTCAGAAATTAACAATGCCGAGCTGGCATTTTGAAGATCAAGAAATCTGGGGTTTAACCGCTATGATTATTGATGAAATGATAGAACCTTTGAGATAAACAAAATTGCCAAGCCCTGAAGTCATATCTAGTCCCTGCGTAGGCATTTGTCAGCTGGACAGCCAAAAAGTTTGCATCGGTTGTTTTCGCAAATCGGAAGAAATCACCTATTGGCGAATATACACCCCAGAAGAGCGTGAGCAAGCGCTGCAGAGGGTCGCGGTTAGGCTGGAGAGTCGTCAGCCATTGCAGGATACTCAGCCTAAATAGGCTATTGGTCGGGGCCCGGTGCTCGAGGGCCAAACCTCCATGCTTTGCAGCTTTCAATTAGTTTGTCGCTGAATTCGGTGATTTCAAAGCGAATATTTTTGTGTTCGAAGCTAACGGGCCCATCCGGAATCGCCTGCAGCATTTCCACCACAAAACCGCTTACCGTCCTTGGGCCATCGGTCGGTAATTGCCAGGTTGCGATTTTATTTAAATCTCGCAGGTTGGCACCTCCTTGCAGAAGGTACAAATCCTCGGATACCTTATGTATCTCGTCTTCGTCATCTGCCACAGATGTTGTGTAATCACCAACTATTTCTTCGAGAAGATCGTCAAGGGTGGCTAAGCCTTCCACCTCGCCATACTCGTTTACCACAAAGCCAATTCGATGCCGAAATTTTCTAAAGTTAAGCAGTTGCACGGATAGAACCGTGTTTTCAGGAATGAAGTATGGCTTCTTACTGAAGCGTTTTATGGCTTCCTTAGTAATCTGATCTTCGCCGGCTTTCATTAATCTATTCACACGGCGTAAATGCAGCGTGCCGATGATGTTATTTATGTCACCCTCGTATACCGGCAAGCGTGTGTGATCGCTCTCGAGAATGGTTTGAACTAGGGTTTGAATATCTTTATCCAAATCCAATCCGAAAATCTCGTTACGCGGAACCATAATGTCGTCGACCGTCATTTTTTCCAGGTCGAGAATATTTATTAACATGTCCTGATGTTCGTCAGGGATTAGCTGGCCGGCTTCATCTACCACCGTGCGGAGCTCATCGGGGCTGATTTGTTCTTTGCTGAGTTTAGTTGGGTCGACGCCAAAGCGTCGCACTATGCTGTTGGTAATCCAGTTCACCCCCAATACAAGCCAAAAGGCGGGTGAGAGTGGGTGCAGAAGTGCGGACAGAACGACGCTATATGGAAAAGCTAAGCGTTCCGGGTGCAGTGCTGCTAGTGTTTTTGGCGTTACCTCGGCAAGTATCAGCATTATCAGTGTTAACAGAATAGTGGTTAACCATATGCCTGCTTCTTGGCCGAACCAACGGCCGAATACGATACCGGCAATCAGCGCAGCCAGAATATTGACCGCGTTGTTGCCTATTAGTATTAGACCGATTAAGCGGTCAGGTCGCTCTAATAGACGCGCTGCACGCTTGGCACCAGAATGTTGTTTTGCTAGGTGTTTCAGTCGAAAACGGTTTAGCGAGAGCATCGCCGTTTCGGAGCTCGAGAAAAACGCAGAGAGTATTACTAGAAAAGCTAAAAGGGCTAATAAAGCCCCGGTGGAAGCGTCATTCAACGCATCGCGACCTCAGTGGATATTGGTTAGCCATGTTGAAGTAGTTTTTTTCGGCTGGCAAGTACTTGCTTGTACAAAATTTAGAAGACGAAACTTAAAGGCCAAAGTCTTCAGCTTAAGAGCGAAGGACCCATTCCAGCACGAGCTTGCTGCCGACGTAAGCCAAAGTAAGAGATGCGTAGGCTCCAAATACCCAGCGCATAACGCGGCGACCGCGCCAGCCTCTCCGCCAATGACCGATGCAAATAAAACTGTATATGACGAAAGCGAGAATGGATAAAGCTGTCTTATGGATTAGGTGTTGAGCAAAGAAGTCGCCCACAAATATAAAGCCCGTAAGAATAGAGAGCCCGAGTAAAACTGTGCCCCAGGCTAATAATTCGTAGAGGATTGATTCCAGAGCTTCTACCGGGGGTACATGCTTCACTAGCGGGGTTAGCTTGTGATGTCGAAGCCGAAGGCTGCTATAGCCTAATAATAATGCCATTACTGCTGCTACGGTAAATGTGCCATAGGCCAATATTGAGGTGGATATATGCAGGCCGGTCCCGGCGGATAGCTGAAGTAATTCTCGAGAACTGGGTGCAATTACACTGCAGATTGCAAACAACCCGGCGATCGGCATTAGTGCGAGTTGCAATGCCTGAATGGCAAAGCGCTGACTACTAAGGGTCACAAAGAGTACTGCAGTTGCGAGCACTAAGGAGATCGACTTGAGTAGGCTGAAATCAATGCCGCCATCATGGATCATCAGTGTAGCCATGAGGCCTATCTGCGCAATACTTCCAACCAAACCGGTAGCAAATTGAACACGAGGATCAATGGGCAGGTCGTAGCGAAGTGCCATTACCAAACGCGTGCATGCGGTGGAATACGCAACAAGACTAACGAATATCAGCAGATTAGTAAGCAATGTGTTCCAGTCAGCTATTTGATGGCTTTGAATTAAGCCAGTTTGTCACAAGCACCTTCGCCATGGAAGGCTCAAAACCGTTATACTTGCTCGCCCAAATTGAACTTCGAATTAGTTAAAAATGTTTGATAATCTTCAAGAGCGTTTATCGCGCAGCCTGAAAAAAATTAGTGGTCAATCTAAGATCACTGAAGACAATATAAAAGACACGCTTCGTGAAGTGCGCCTGTCGCTATTGGAAGCTGATGTTGCCCTGCCGGTAGTTAAGATATTTATTGATCGAGTGCGCGAAAGAGCTACTGGTCAAGAAGTTAGCACCAGCCTATCGCCAGGGCAGCAATTCCTTAAAATTGTTCAATCCGAATTAGTAGATATCCTTGGTAATTCCTTCGAAGGATTGAATTTGGCGGCTAAACCACCGGTAGTTATTTTGATGGCGGGCCTGCAGGGTGTTGGTAAGACCACGTCGACCGCCAAACTAGCGCTATATCTAAGAGAAAGAGAGAAGAAAAAGGTTCTGGTGGTAAGTGCAGACGTTTATCGCCCAGCCGCTATTAAGCAATTAGAAACCTTGGCCGCTGAAGTACAGGTGGAGTTTTTCGCCAGTGATATCAGCCAAAAACCTCTCGCAATAGCCAAAAGCGCTATTGACCACGCCAAGAAGCAGTTTATTGATGTGGTCTTGGTTGATACCGCCGGCCGATTGGCAATCGATCAAGACATGATGGCGGAGATTGAATCCTTACAAAGAGGAGTGAGTCCAACCGAAACACTCTTTGTCGTCGATGCGATGACGGGGCAGGACGCGGCAAATACCGCACAGGCATTCAACGAAGTTCTAGACTTAACCGGCGTAATTCTCACTAAAGCTGATGGTGATGCCCGTGGCGGTGCTGCGTTATCAGTTCGTCAGATAACGGGTAAGCCGATCAAATTTATTGGTGTTGGTGAAAAAACTGACGCCTTAGAACCCTATCATCCAGATCGTATTGCCTCGCGAATTCTTGGTATGGGAGATGTTCTCTCTCTGGTCGAGGAGATTGAGCGCAATGTTGATCATGACAAAGCACAAAAACTCGCAAAGAAAATTACGCGCAGCAAGGGTAAGGGGTTTGATTTAGAAGATATGCGCGATCAGTTCGTTCAGATGCGCAATATGGGTGGTATGGGAGCGCTTGCAGATAAGCTTCCTGGCGTGGGAAATATGTCACAGATGCTCGAACAAAAAGATACCCAAAGTCAGTTTAAACGTATGGAGTCCATCATTAACTCCATGACGCCTAAAGAGCGCGGTAACCCCGATATATTGAACGGTTCTAGAAAACGTCGTATCACCCAAGGGTCGGGCACATCAATTCAGGATTTGGGTCGGTTGCTCAAACAGCATAAGCAGATGCAGAAAATGATGAAAAAAATGGGTTCAGCCAAAGGTATGGGGCGCATGATGAAGGCGATGGAAGGCGCTTCTGGAGGGCAAGCTCCAGGTATGCAGGGGCAAGCACCCGGTCTTCCTGGGTCCCCTGGGCTCCCCTTTGCACCCAAGAAGAATCCCTTCTCATAAAGCGGCTGCTAGCGAGTTAATTTCGGCTATTGCCGGGTCCGGCGAAAAATAACGGCGTAAGAGTGAAAAACCGGTTTAAATCCGAGTCGTCTTTGCGTAAAATACGCGCCCTTTCGAGCAGCTAAGATAATTGATAGGTTTTTCAATATCTTAGCGATCTCATGGCATACAAATTGAGCATTTTTTAAATGGTTACTATTCGACTTTCTCGTGGTGGCGCTAAAAAGCGACCTTTTTATCATTTTTCAGTAAGCGACAGCCGTACTTCTCGTGATGGCCGTTACCTTGAGCGCGTGGGCTTTTTTAACCCAGGTGCACGTGGCAACGAAGAGCGTTTGCGCGTTGATTTGGAACGTGTTGATTTTTGGGTTTCTAAGGGTACTGGTCTTTCTGATCGTGTTGCTGCTTTGGTTGCCGAGGCACGCGAAGCTCAAACTACTGCTGCTTAATTCTCTTTAGCTAATAGCTAATTGTGAATACTAGGTTTGAATGCGGGTTTGAATAAAAAGACTGTCCGTATCGGTGAGATTTCGGGGGTCCATGGCGTGAAGGGCTGGGTAAAGATTTACTCGGAGACTGCACCAAAAGAAAAGATATTTGAGTATTTGCCCTGGCAGGTTAAAACGGATCAGGGTGAGACAAACTATCAACCTGTTGAGTGGAAGCCGAACAGTAAAGGGTTAATAGCCCGACTGAAAAAGGTTGGAGAACAAGAAGCAGTTGAAGATCGAGATCAAGCCGTTGCGCTGATTGGATCGGTGATTGAAGTAAGTGTCGAGCTGTTCGAAACACTTAATGAAGATGATTACTATTGGTTTCAGCTTCAGGGTTTGACGGTAATTAGCCTTTACGAAGGCAACAAGCAAATTCTTGGCGTAGTAGAGAAACTGATGGAAACCGGAGCCAACGATGTATTGGTGGTTCGGTCACAAGAAGGGCAAGAACGCTTAGTGCCCTGGACACCGGGTCAGCATGTGCTTCGAATTGATTTGGACGCCGGTGAAATAGACGTAGATTGGGATCCAGACTTTTAAATCGAAAGCCGGATCTGAATCGCAAGACTAGAAAGTAAGGTTTGAACTAGAAGAGGGGTGTTGAATTGAAATTAGCACTGATAACCCTCTTTCCCGATGTGATCGAGAACTTCAAAGCATACGGTGTTACTGGAAGAGCGGTAGCCGAGAACAAGATTGATCTGCAGAGTTTTAATCCTAGGGATTACGCTACAGATAAACACCGAACGGTTGATGATCGACCCTACGGTGGTGGACCTGGCATGGTGATGCGTTGCGAGCCTTTAATCGCAGCGGTACAAGCAGCCAGAGACTGGATGAAGGACGAGGCACTCGTTGTCTACCTTTCTCCCCAAGGCAAAAGGTTGGTGCAAGCACGAACCGAAGAGCTGGCTGTTGAAGAGCAGAATTTGATTTTGATCGCTGGTAGATATGAAGGTATCGATCAGCGCGCAATCGACAATCTAGTAGATGAAGAGATTTCGATTGGAGACTACGTGCTAAGCGGTGGTGAGTTGCCAGCCTTAGTATTGATAGACGCTATTTTGCGGCATGTACCCGGAGTTTTGGGGCACGCTGAATCTGCCGGACAGGATTCCTTTAGCGAGGAAGCATTAGAAGGCGGGTTGGATTGGCCACATTATACGCGACCAGAAGTTTTTGAAGGTCAGACTGTGCCGAAGGTATTGCTCAGTGGAGACCACAAATTGATAGAGAAATGGCGTAGCCAGCAGGCGACAGCCAAGACTCGAAAAATGCGGCCAGATTTGATTCTGAACCGAAAAAATTAATTTGCGCTTGAATATAGATAGCGCCTTTATATTGGAGAGATAACGTGAGCGGCAGCAACAGTATTATTGCGGAGCTTGAAAAAGAGCAGATGGATCGGGATTTCCCTGAATTTTCACCCGGCGACACCATTGTTGTCCAGGTTAAAGTTAAAGAGGGTACTCGTGAGCGTCTTCAGGCTTATGAAGGTGTAGTTCTATCGATTAAGAGTCGTGGTCTGGGATCGGCTTTTGTCGTTCGCAAGATATCTCACGGTGTAGGCGTAGAACGTACATTCCAAACTTACAGCAAGCTGATTGATAGCATTACAGTTAAGCGTCGCGGGGACGTGCGCCAAGCTAAGCTTTATTACTTACGTGAGCTTTCTGGTAAGGCTGCACGAATTAAGGAGAAGCTCGCCTAAGGCCTTTGGCTTTTAACAGCTGAGTATCTTTATAAAAAGGCGTCTTCGGACGCCTTTTTTATTAGCCCAATTTTGACGCCCATTTTCTGGCATGATTTCACCATGACTGAAACCCAGCCCCTCTCAAACAAGAAACCAATAATTATTGAAGAGTACTTAGACCATGTTTGGGCTGAGAAGGGGCTTAGTGCTCACACTATTTCGGCCTACCGCAGAGATTTGACTACACTGGCACTTTGGCTGGAGACCAGCGCTAAGGAACTAAAACAAGCTGGTTCTGCCGATATTCAGGGCTATTTGGGCCATAGATATGCCTTGCAGCATTCACCTCGCTCTACCGCGCGACACCTTTCCTGTTTTCGGGGCTTCTATTCCTGGCTAGTTCGCGAATCACGCATACGAGTAAATCCAACCGAGTTAATTGACAGTATGAAGCTTGGTAGGCCCCTACCTAAAAGCATGGCTGAATCCGATGTAGAGAAGCTACTTGATGAGCCTGATGCCAGTATTGTCTTGGAGTTGCGTGATAAGGCGATGCTAGAGCTGCTTTACGCCACCGGGCTTAGAGTTTCAGAACTTATTAGCCTAACCATGAGCCAGGTTAATCAACGGCAGGGAGTGGTAAGAACCTTTGGTAAAGGCAGCAAAGAGCGGTTGGTCCCTGTTGGAGAAACCGCTTTGGAATGGCTTCAGCAATACTTACAAGAAGCCCGGCCTCAGCTGTTGCCACCGGGCGCTAGCGATACCCTTTTTCCAAGTCGGCGAGGGCGCGTAATGACAAGGCAGGCTTTTTGGCATCGTATTGGCCTATATGCCAGAAGAGCGGGTATTCCTTACGCGGTTTCACCCCATTTACTGCGGCATGCATTTGCCACACATTTACTTAACCACGGGGCAGATTTACGAGTTGTGCAGTTATTACTGGGCCATAGTGATCTTTCTACTACCCAGATATATACCCATATTGCCCGTGAACGCATGAAATCATTGCACTCACAACACCATCCAAGAGGCTAATTACCAGCTTAAGGTGTGAACCAGCCCTAAGTTTTGCATTTCTTTACCTAAAACCTAGCCTGTTGGAGGTCTTATTGGGTCGGAACTAGAGTGCAACTGGGCTACAATTAACTCGTTGTTAGAGTCTAGCCAAAGTGCCATCAGAGGGCCATCAGAGGGCCATGCCATGAAACTTATAAATCCCGTATTAACTATTGCCGCTTCTTTGGCCTTTTTTTCGCTAATTAGCGAAGCCCAAGAAGACGTCGCAATTGATGTGATTGAAGCGCAGATTGTAGAGAAATTAAAATCGGTACGTCCTGATTTGGAATATACCGAAATCACCGCCGCACCTATCCCTGGCTACTATCAAATGGTCATATCTGGTGGAACGCTTCTATATGTATCTGAAGATGGCTCCCATTTCTTTGCCGGTGAGCTTTATCACGTCGAACCCGGCGCTTTTGTGAACGCTACAGAAGCTCAGCGCACCTCGGAGCGAAAACAGCTTCTAGCTGATGTCGACGAAGAAAGTATGATCATCTTTCCTGCCGTTGGTGAATCCAAAGGCATTCTCACGGTATTTACCGATGTGACCTGCGGATACTGCCGCAAGCTTCATGAGCAAATGGCAGAGATGAATGAGGCCGGCATTGAGGTTCACTATTTGGCCTACCCGCGTTCAGGTATAGAGCGCGACGGCGTTTTTACTAACGAATATACCGAAACGGCTAAAGCTTGGTGTGCCGAAGATCGCAACACAGCGATGACGAATTTAAAAGCAGGTCAAGCGGTTGCCGGAGATATCTGTGAAGATAATCCGGTTGCAGATCACTATGCGCTTGGCAGAGAATTTGGTGTGACTGGTACCCCGGCGATCGTCTTGCCCGACGGAAGTTTAAATCCGGGCTATAGAACTACATCGGACTTTTTGGCTCTTCTTGGTATTGAATAATAGTCCAGAGATAGCCCCTAACTTCGCGATCCTAACGCCCTGATTTGATGCCATGAACAGGGGCTAATTGTTCAAGAGGCCGTGCTACAATGCGCGGCCTTTTTTTGGGATTCGATGAGTTTAAACAACTCCTAATTTCCAGATATTTGATAAAGCCAATATACGCGCGGAACTAGAAGTGGACATAGTTAGAGTAGGAATTTGTGGGTTAGGTACTGTAGGTGGAGGCACTTTGCAGGTGCTCCAGGAAAGTAGTTCAGAAATCAGTGCAAGAACCCGAACTCAAGTTCAGGTTGTGCATATCGGTGCACGCCGAGAAAAGCCTGATTATGATCTTTCAGGTATCCGCATAAGTCAGGATATATTTGAAGTTGCCAATGATCCGGACGTGGATGTTCTGGTTGAAACTATTGGCGGAATCGAGCCAGCGAAGTCGCTGGTTCTGCAGGCTATTGCCAATGGTAAAGATGTAGTGACTGCCAATAAGGCGCTTATCGCTGAGCACGGCAATGAGTTGCTTGAAGCCGCAGAAAAAGCGGGCGTCACTCTTTCATTCGAAGCTGCAGTCGCTGGTGCGATACCTGTTATTCGAGCCTTGCGAGATGGACTGTCCGGCAATCAAATCAAAGAGCTTGCCGGCATTATCAATGGCACAGGTAACTTCATACTTACTGAAATGCGCGATCATGGTCGAGCTTACGAGGATGTCCTGCAGGAGGCTCAAGAATTAGGCTATGCCGAAGCCGATCCAACCTTTGATGTTGAAGGGATTGATGCCGCGCACAAACTTTGCATTTTGGCTTCAATCGCCTATGGAATTCCGTTGGCTTTCGATGAAGTGTATACCGAAGGTATAAGCAAGATTCAGAAAAGTGATGTGCTTTTTGCGGAAGAACTGGGCTACAGAATTAAGCATCTCGGTATCGCCAAGCGAACAGATAAGGGTATAGAAGTGCGGGTTCATCCAACCCTGATACCTGAAGAGGTACTATTATCTAAAGTTGAGGGCGTAATGAATGCGGTTTGGATTGATGGCGATGCCTCTGGCCCAACGCTTTATTACGGCGCTGGTGCCGGGGCATTGCCTACCGCTTCTTCAATAGTTTCTGACATCGTTGAAATTGCACGAAGCCGTCAAGCCGGTTTCGCTGTGTCGGTTCCTCCCTTAGGAGTGGACTTAGCGAACCAGAAAAACTTACCTGTGCTGCCGATTGGCGAATGTAAAACCGCCTTCTTTATGCACATAACCGCGGCAAACAAATCTGGTGTAATGCTAGCAATTACTAAGGTACTGACCGAAGCGGGAGTTAGCATAGATGCAATGATTCAGAAGGAAGCGGAACCGGGCTCTAACCATGTACCGATAGCGCTAGTTACTTCCGTAGCCCTCGAGTCCGTGTTAAATAGTGCGGTAGAAAAGATTGAAGCTCTGGAGGAAATTGTTAAACCTCTAGTCAGATTCCGTGTTGAGGCTCTTGAAGCCTAGTAGCTGCTCAGCTTTCATAAGGCTTGAGTAAAGAGAATATTGAAGATGAAATATATTAGTACTAGAGGCGACGCGCCGGTATTGGATTTTGAAGAAGCTGTTTTGACTGGCTTGGCTAGCGACGGTGGCTTATATGTGCCAGAGCACTTACCTAAGTTTGATGTCGCGCAGATCGCCTCTTGGTCAGGGTTAAGTTATCCCGAATTGGCCTTTGAAATCATGCATCCCTTTATTGGTGATGCTTTGCCAGTGGATGAACAAAAACGGCTTATCGATGAGACCTACGCTGAGTTTCGTCATACTGCGATTGCCCCACTGGTACAGATGGACCATGAACTATGGATTCTTGAGCTTTTCCACGGACCTACATTAGCCTTTAAAGATTTTGCGCTGCAATTCTTGGGGCGGCTGCTTGAGCACATTTTGGAAAAACGTGGACAGAAAGTAGTTATCTTAGGCGCTACTTCTGGTGATACCGGGTCAGCGGCAATTGAAGGCTGCAGACACTGCGCAAATGTGGATATATTTATTCTGCATCCTCACAATCGGGTATCGGATGTACAGCGCCGCCAGATGACAACTGTCATTGAAGACAATGTTTTTAATATTGCGATAGAGGGTAACTTTGATGATTGCCAAAATATCGTCAAAGCGGCTTTTGCTGACCAATCCTTTCTTCCGGAAGGCCGACAGTTGGTGGCTGTTAACTCCATCAATTGGGCTCGAATTATGGCTCAGATTGTCTACTACTTTTATTCCGCGCTTGCTTTGGGTGCGCCCGGTAAGAAGGTGTCATTCGCTGTTCCTACTGGCAACTTTGGAGATGTATTCGCCGGTTATCTGGCAAAGAATATGGGTCTGCCGATCGAACGTTTGGTAATAGCAACCAACTCAAACGATATCTTGCACCGCAGTTTAAGCTCCAATGACTATTCAAAAGGTGAGCTAATACAAAGTCTTAGCCCAAGCATGGATATTATGATTTCCAGCAACTACGAACGGCTGCTGTTCGATCTTTACGACAGAGACGGTTCAAAGTTGAAGGCGATAATGCAGGACTTCAACAAAGGTGCAGCAATCCAGTTACCAGAACAGGCGCTTGCCCGAGCAAGAGAACTATTCCTGAGCGCCCGTATTGACGACGATCAGACTATTGCTGCGATCACAGAGCAATTCGAAAACACTGAGTATCTGATGGACCCTCACACCGCTATCGGGTTTGAGGCAGGACGGCTAGCACAGAAGTATGTGTCAGGTCCCATGGTCTGTTTGTCTACGGCGCATCCCGCTAAGTTTGCTGAGGCTGTTGAGCGCTCTGGTGTTGATAGCAAGGCTGATCTACCTCACCACTTGAGTGACCTTATGGAGCGACCAGAGCACTACGAAGTGATTGATAATAGCTTGGCCTGTGTTCAGGAATTAATTCAGCGGTCTCTCTAATTCGAGGCATAGAATAATTAGGAACATAGGACAATCAGATATGTTGAGCGCGATAGCTGGCTGGCTAAATAGATAGATTTTGGCCGAGATCAAACAAAGAGTCCTAAATACTCCGCTTGAAAGCTTTCAGGGCGAAGCACCCGATTGGCTTAAGCGGGTTCTGCTGGTTCGTGGAGTTGACGACCTTCAGCAACTAAATACCGACTTGTCGCAACTGCATTCCCCTCAGTTGATGTTGCAGATGAACAAAGCCGTTGCGCTGCTTGAAAGCGCAATTCGAAATAATCAAAAAATTCTTATCATGGGCGACTACGACGCAGACGGTGCGACTAGCTGTGCTCTTGCCGTGCGCGCTCTTCGCGCGATGGGAGCCAGCTCCGTTGATTTTCTGGTTCCTGATAGATTCAAATTTGGTTATGGACTATCACCGGAAATTGTTGAGGTTGCGAGCCAGCAGTCCCCCGATCTTTTGGTTACCGTTGATAACGGTATATCTAGCATTGAAGGTGTTGAGCGGGCCAAAGCGCTAAACATTGGCGTTCTAATTACTGACCATCATCTGCCTGGGAGCCAGCTTCCTGCGGCTGACGCAATTGTTAACCCGAATCAAGTTGGGTGTGACTTTCCGAGCAAAAACCTAGCGGGAGTAGGGGTGCTCTTTAGTCTGTTGCTAGCATTGCGCGCTTCCCTTCGAGAAGGTGGCTGGTTTAACGAACAGGGTATTTCCGAACCAAATATGGGTCGTTGGCTAGATATAGTCGCTTTGGGAACTGTGGCTGATTTGGTTGCCTTGGATGGTAACAACAGACTGCTAGTAAGTGCCGGCGTTAAGCGGATTCGATCTGGAAAGGGTTGCCCGGGAATTCGCGCTTTGTTTGAGGTAGCTGGAAAACAATTCTATTTGGCGCGCAGCATGGATTTAGGCTTTGTTGTAGGACCGCGAATAAATGCGGCCGGTCGTCTACAAGATATCTCATTGGGCGTCCAGTGCCTGCTCACCGATGATGAAGACGAAGCACGACGATTGGCCATGCAATTACACGAGATCAACCAAGACCGCCGGGCAATTGAACAGCAGATGCGACAGGAAGCAGAAGCGGCAATTGACTCTCTCGATTTGGATGAAAAGGATATTCCCTGGGGTTTGTGCCTGTATCAGAAAGATTGGCATGCAGGTGTGGTGGGACTAATTGCTTCACGAATTAAAGATAAATGGCACCGGCCGACATTGGTATTTGCAGCAGAGGGCAAGGATCGATTGAAGGGGTCGGGGCGGTCCATAAAAGGCTTCCACTTGCGCGACGCTTTAGAGGCAATTGCGACTAAGAATCCGGATTTAATAGAACAGTATGGTGGCCATGCCATGGCGGCTGGATTGAGTATTAAGTCGGATCGTTATCGGGAGATAAGCCAAGCTTTTGATCAGGAAGTAAAAATTCGATTGGGCGAGGATGAGTTAATCGAGACCCTGCTTACGGATGGAGAATTACCTGCCGAGGCTTTAAATCTTGAAACAGCAAAGTTACTGGAACAAATTGCGCCTTGGGGGCAGGCCTTTGCAGAACCCATCTTCGAGGGCGAATTTGTTTTGGAATCCTCCCGGATACTTGGCGAAACTCATCTGAAGATGCGCTTGCAACTTAAGGGAACAGGCACTGCATCAGACGCCATATGGTTCGGCACACCAACCGAATATCTCAACCTTAGAGCCGGTGATAGCGGCCGGTTTTTGTATCAACTTCAGGTAAATAGATATAGAGGTATGGAGACCGCACAATTAATGGTCAAAGCCTATACCTCCAGCTAGAAACATATCCTCTAATACGATACGTAATATCTCTCTTGGCCTTGTTCTTCCACTTGAGCATGCCTTAGGCTAGAATCGCGCGCCATGAAAGACTATTCGACATCATCATTGCTCAATTCATTGAGTCTTCTCCTTTTCAGCGGTTGTCGCTGGCGCGGCTAGCTTGTTGCGGACTTTTTTTGTCCTTCCTTTTTGCTAGCCCTATCGCCAACGAGAAACCGAGATGTCACCTGAACAATTTGCAAAATACCAAACCGAAAACTACAACCGTATTCCAGTAGCTCGCCGTCTGCTTGCCGACTTGGATACTCCTCTGAGCGTCTACGCGAAGCTTGCCAATGTGCCCGGCACCTATTTGCTTGAATCCGTTGAGAATGTCGAGAACTGGGGTCGTTATTCGATTATCGGTTTGCCTTCGGAAGAAACCATTCAGGTATACGGTAATAGAATTTGCCGGAGTCTCGCTGGACAAGTTGTGGAAGAGCTTGAGCATGCCGACCCACTTCAGTATGTGCGTGAATATATACAAGCGTTCAATATCCCCGAATTAGAGTCCCTGCCGAAATATGCAGGTGGCGTAGTAGGCTATTTCGGATATGACGTTGCGCGATATGTAGAGCCACGTCTGGCGGCGAATCAGCCTAAAGATGATATGGGAATACCTGATATTTATTTGCTTCGTTCGGAAGAGTTGGCAATTTTTGATAATTTTTCCGGCACTATCGATTTGGTTGTGCACGCTGACCCTAATCAGGAAGACGCCTACGCGAGATCACAACAGCGCTTAGATGAGCTTGAGGCTCAGCTCTCCGATACCAAGGTCAGTTTGTCGCCACTGCATATGCATTCAGAAACCTTAGACGAATCAGTATTGCAGTCAGGTATGGGCAAAGAAGCTTACATGGCTGCGGTCGAGCGTATTCGTGAATATGTATTGGACGGCGATACCATGCAGGTCGTGCTTGGGCATCGAATGAGCATGCCGTATGAGGCGGATTCCCTGAGCTTGTATAGAGCTTTGAGAACGGTTAATCCTTCGCCCTATATGTATTTCTTTAACTTTGGCGATTTTCAGGTAGCTGGAGCTTCTCCTGAGCTATTGGCGCGCTTGGACCAAGAATGCGTAACGGTGCGTCCTATTGCGGGTACTCGGAGACGAGGCCGTAACCCGGAAGAAGATATCGTCCTCGAAAAAGAGATGAAAAATGACCCCAAGGAAGTTGCTGAGCATCTCATGCTGATTGACTTAGGGCGTAATGATTGCGGGAAAGTTTCACAAACCGGAACGGTGGAAGTCACCGAGAAGATGATTGTTGAGCGCTTCTCCCATGTAATGCATATGACCTCAAATGTAGAGGGGCAGATTAAGGAAGGTTGCGACGCTTTGGATGTACTTAGCGCGATCCATCCGGCCGGCACCCTAAGTGGCGCTCCCAAAATACGCGCTATGGAAATTATTGACGAGTTAGAACCCACCAAGCGTGGGCTCTACGGCGGCGCCGTAGGTTATATCGGTTGGAATGGTGATATGGATACGGCAATTGCAATTCGTACTGCACTTATAAAGGATCAAAAAGTCCATATTCAAGCCGGTGCCGGTGTAGTTGCAGATTCCCAGCCTGAATTAGAATGGAAAGAGACTATGAACAAAGCTCGGGCCTTATTGCGGGCGGTTAGTTTAGTGCTCGGGGATACTAGTTCTAAGGAGTCAAAGCAATGATTTTGATGATCGATAACTACGATTCCTTCACCTATAACGTGGTGCACTATCTGGCGGAACTCGGTGCGGACGTGAAAGTTATGCGCAATGACGAATTGTCTGTCGAAGAAGTTTTACAAATGCAGCCAGAAAAAATTGTTATTTCGCCCGGGCCTTGCACTCCCAATGAGGCGGGTATTTCCATGCCTTTGATTAAGGCTGCTATTGGACAAATTCCACTTATGGGGATCTGTTTAGGTCACCAGAGCATTGGCCAAGCCTTCGGCGGCAATATTGTGCGCGCCAAAAAGGTTATGCACGGCAAGGTTTCAGACATTTACCATAATAATCTGGGTGTTTTTAAGGGGCTAAATAACCCCTTTACGGCGACCAGGTATCACTCTTTGGTAATAGAGGCTGCTACGTTGCCAGAATGCTTGGAAGTAACCGCGTGGACTCAAGATGAGAATGGTGCAATGGATGAGATTATGGGCGTACGGCACCGAGAATATGATGTTGAAGGTGTGCAGTTTCATCCAGAATCCATTCTTACTCAGCAAGGTCACGACCTGCTTGATAACTTTCTAAAGAGGTAGGTAAAAATGAATATTCAACTAGCTATCTCACGAGCAATTGGCGGAACTAATTTAACTCTGGATGAGATGCAGCAGGTGATGCGGCAAATCATGACCGGGGAGGCCACTGATGCGCAGATAGCTGGGTTTCTGATTGCGCTTCGCATGAAAGGTGAGTCTGTGGAGGAGATTCAGGGTGGAGCACAAATAATGCGGGAGTTGTCTACCAAGGTAGATGCGGATACCGCTAATTTAGTGGATACCTGTGGAACCGGTGGTGACGGATCCCAATTGTTTAATGTTTCGACCGCTTCGGCCTTTGTAGCCGCTGCAGCGGGAGCCCGAGTTGCAAAGCATGGGAATCGCTCGGTAAGTAGTAAAAGTGGCAGTGCCGACCTTTTGGAAGCGGCTGGAGTACATCTTGACCTAAACGCAGATCAGGTATCCAAGTGCATTGACGAAATTGGCATAGGTTTTATGTTTGCGCCAGCACATCACGGAGCCATGAAGCATGCCATTGGGCCTCGTAAAGAGTTGGCCACGCGAACTATCTTTAACCTTTTGGGGCCGCTTACTAATCCGGCGTCGGCGCCAAATCAACTCCTGGGCGTTTTTGACGATGCTTGGTTGAGGCCAATAGCCGAAGTATTGAAGGGGTTGGGCAGCAATCACGTATTGGTAGTCCATTCAACAGATGGATTAGATGAAATTAGTGCCTCGGCTCCCACCAATATTTGTGAGCTTAAGGACGGAGAGATAAGCGAATACCAGATATCTCCCCAGGACTTTGGCTTAGAGCCGGTTGAACTTAGCTCTCTAAGCGCCGTGGACCCGGAATCGAGTCTGGAACTGGTAAAGATGGGTATATCTGATCTGCACACTGGAGCAGCAAATATTGTAAGTCTAAATGCCGGTGCCACCCTCTATGTAAGTGGTGTGGCAGATAGCTTGGCCGAGGGTGTCTCTATGGCGCAAGACGCTATTGGTAGTGGGTTAGGCAAAAATAAATTGGCAGAGTTGGTTAGTTTTAGCCGCTGTCTGAAGGATGTTGAATAGCAAATGAGCACAATTCTCGATCAGATTAATTCTCGCAAAAAAGAGGAAGTTGCCGAGCGTAAAAAGCAACGAAGCGAAGCCGAAATTCTTGCAGGTCTTTCCGAAGTCGACGCCTGTCGTGGCTTTGAGCGAGCACTCAGAAATAAGATTACCGATGGAAAAGCCGGTGTAATAGCCGAAATAAAAAAAGCTTCACCCAGCAAAGGCATCATTCGACCGGATTTTCATCCTGCAGAGATTGCCAGAAGTTATGAGGAGGGTGGAGCTGCCTGTCTGTCAGTGCTTACGGACAAAGACTTTTTTCAGGGAGGCGAAGACTTCCTAGTACAAGCTCGAGCTGCCACCAGTCTGCCGGTGATACGCAAAGATTTTCTAATCGATACTTATCAAATAGCTGAGGCGAGAAGCCTCGGTGCGGATTGCGTGCTTTTGATTGTGGCTTCTCTCGATCAGCATCAGTTAATCGATCTGCATGCCTGCGCCAGAGCCTTGACTATGGATGTATTGATTGAAGTACATGATGCCCAGGAGCTTGATCTTGCGTTGAAAATAGATGACGCCATTCTCGGAATTAATAATCGCAATTTACATAATTTTGAAACCAATCTACAAACTAGCGTGGACTTGCTTTCAAATATTCCCGAAGGGCCTTTAGTGGTTACCGAAAGCGGAATACATAGTTCTGAAGATGTGCAGAAAATGCTGAACGCTGGAATTCAGGCGTTTTTGGTCGGAGAGGCATTTATGCGGGCCGAAGACCCAGGTGCTGAGTTACAAAGACTTTTTAATCGGGCTTAATTTCCTTGGCTCAAGGCTATGCTCTTTAACCGGACGCGTTCGCGCCCTTTGGCCCAAGTATGTGTTCTCTATGCGCTCAGGGCTGTGGTTTTTAACCGAGCGGGATGCTCTAGTTTATTGAGTCGGGTTTTGGGTCGTCTTCAGCTGGTTGCTGCCAAGTAGGTGGGTTTTTACTGGCGCCAAATACTACTACCGTCATGCCATGCGCCTCGATCAGGCCCATGTCTTGCATGTCTTTCATTATTCTTCCTGCCATTTCCCGTGAGCAGCCGATGATCCGGGCAATTTCCGGACGTGAAACCTTAATTTGCACGCCATCTTCGACTTCGATGGCTTCTGCCAGACGGCACAAGTCCATTAAGCAACTAGCCACACGGCCTGTCACGTCTAAAAAGGCCAGATCCAACACCTTTCTGGTGGTCATTCTTAGTCGGTCAGCTACCTGTGAATCGACAGCTTGCATCAGGCTTGGATATATTTTTGCTAGCTCGTGAAAGCGCTTATATTTAAGTTCACCGACTTCGCAATCTGTACGCGCTTTAATGCAAGCGCTGCGTGTTTGTGCATCTTCGCTATAAATACCTAATTCTCCAAAGAAATCGCCTTCGGAAAGGTAGGCCAAAATAATTTCTCGACCATTGTCGTCCTCTACAAGAACCGTAATGGTGCCTTTAATAATGTAGTAGAGCGTATCGCCATCTTCGCCAGTGGAGATAATGGTGCTTTTTGCAGGATATTTATTAACATCGCAATAAGATAAGTAGCGATCAATATTTGGAATTTCTCGTCTTTCTGAAACTGATGCTGCCAACTTATCTCTCCAACAATAGTGCCACTCGGCAAATCCACCACCATCGATAGGTGGTGTTTTTTTTGCTTTTTTTTGTTTGTTTTTCCCCCATGGCCTCGCCAGATTTTGTATATCAAGCTTGGTCTCGGGAGTAGTCGCTATAGCTAGCGAGTCCCGTACACGACCATATTTTTACCTTTAACTTCGACTAATCCTTGTTCTTCAAGGTCTTTAAGTACCCGCCCAACCATCTCTCTTGAACAGCCAACAATACGGCCGATTTATTGGCGAGTAACCTTAATCTGCATACCGTCTGGATGGGTCATGGCATCGGGTTGTTTACATAACTCAAGTAAGCAACCCGCTACACGACCGGTTACATCCATAAATGCAAGGTCGCCTACTTTACGGGTAGTCTTTTTCAATCTGTTGGCAATTTGTGAGCCAATAGAAAATAGAATGTCGGGATAGACACGCCAGAGCTCTAAAAAGCCTGCGTAGCTAATTTCAGCAACTTCGCAATCGGTTTTTGCGCGAATCCAAGCGCTTCGAGTTCTGTCACCTTCGTTGAAGATGCCCAACTCACCAAAAAATTCACCGTCGTTGATATATGCAATGATCATTTTGCGGCCTTCGTCGTCTTCGATAACAACGGTGACGGTCCCACGAATAATGAAATAGAGCGATTCGCCTTTTTCACCGGCGAATATGATGGTGGATTTAGCCGGATACCTGCGTCTTTGGCAGTGCTCCAAAAAAGCTGGCAGGCTAGGTGCACTACTTGGGCGCAATAGAGGGTTTAGAGTTCCACCAGCACCCCCTGGTGGCAGTATCTTTTGAGCAAGAATTTTTTTGGCTTTCATATTCACAATATTCTTTGCAGGTGTCAAAGTCAAAGAGTTATATCCGCGTTACAGAGATGCGTAAGCCTATATTTCCCCAAGAATTTTAGTGACTTGTGATAGTCTGTTTAGAGCATAATAAAAGTTATACGGAGAGTCATTTGCAAGCAGAAATAACCTGGCGTGGAGACGCTAGCTTTGAGGCTAATAGCGGCAGTGGTCATAGTTTAATAATGGATGGACCGCCGGAATATGGCGGTAAAAACCAAGGGCCACGGCCTATGGAAATGTTGCTGTTAGGGGTAGGAGGCTGTTCCACCTTTGATGTGGTCGATATATTGAAGAAAAGCCGTCAGGAAGTTACAGATTGTCGCTGTGAAGTTCAGGCCGAACGGGCTGATGCAGTGCCCGCGGTATTTACTAAGATCAATCTCCACTTCTTCGTAAGTGGCACTAACCTAAAACAAGCTATGGTGAAAAGAGCGGTAAAGTTATCCGCCGAAAAATACTGTTCTGCTTCCATAATTTTGGAAAGAGGCGGTGTGGAAATCTCTCATAGTTATGAAATCGTATAAGCGAAATAGATTAGAGATGGAGTAGTAGTTGTGAGCGATGATGGTGTTTTCCTTGCCAAGCCAGAAATACTCTCGGAAATTATTTCGGACTATGCGACTACAGGTGTATCTCTTCGACCACACTTAATGTCATTGATACGCAAGCAACCACCATTTGATCGCTGTTGCCCTGCCAATCGGCTGGGAGAAACAAACTCTGTCAGGTTTGTTCAGGTGGCGGGATTGGTGACGGGTCGACAACGTCCAGGCACGGCCAAAGGTACGGTGTTTTTAACACTAGAAGATGAAACCGGAAACATAAATGTTATTGTCTGGCCGAAGGTACAAGAAAATTTCCGAAAGGAGCTAATGACGTCTAGCCTGTTGTTGATCAAAGGTAGTGTTGAAACAGCGCAGGGGGTTACTCATGTTATTGCTGGATCACTAGAAGATCACTCTCAGGAAATTGAAAACCTATCAGTGAAATCAAGAGATTTTCATTAGAGAGTGCACTAGAGAGCTCATTAGGAAAAATATTAGAGAACTTATGAAAAAATTACTGTTTATTTTATTACTTAGTTTGGTTGCTCCATCGGCACTTGCTTGGAATACCGACGGGCACGTTTTAATAGTGGATTTAGCGGTTAAAGCATTATCTCCAGAGCAAAGTAGGGAAGTAAACCGAATAGCCCGTACGCTCGAAACTACATTTGAGACAGATGAACGGCTTTTTTTGCTGAAGAATTACGGCTCCGCAGAAGATCTAGGCAAGATTGCCTCTTTCCCTGATCGCGTTCGGAATATACCTCTTGGAGAACTTTTTGCGCAATGGAATCAAGAAGTGCCCGAGCCACTCAGTCATTTGTCCGATGCGGATACTAGTACCTGGCACTATCGTAATCAACCGCACTACATTGGGGGAGACGAAGCCCCTCAATGTCAGATCGAAAATGAAGTTAATCTGGCTAGCGTATTTCCTTTGCTTCTCGAAAGTTATGAGCTGGCGACCGAGGATGTAAGTAAAGCAATATTGCTAGCTTTCATAATACATATGGAAGCTGACGCGCATCAGCCTCTTCATGCCGCCACGAGTGTGGATCGACAATGTGATCATGATTTGGGAGGTAACTTATTCTGTGCTTCTGAACCGGGCTTTGCCGGCCGATGCGATACAACACTTCACGGATTGTGGGACGAGGCGGTCGGCCTATTTGCACGGTACGATACTTATCCAGAGCTGTACCAAAGTGTTCGGGGTAAGCAGGTCACCGGCGCGGCAGCGGAAGAATTGGATCCTAATCTGTGGTTAGAAGAAGGGTTCGGTGAGGCACGTTTTATTTACACCCTAAGAGAAGATTACACACCGGATGATATCTACGTCAGTGATGGGCAACACATTGCGCATACCCGGCTTATGTTGGCAGCAGGCCGACTTTCCACCATTCTCGAAGACCTCTAATCTGAGACTTTTTCACGAAAGCTATTTCACTCCCATGCGGCGTCGCTTAGGGGCGCCTACTGCTGGTAAAAACAGGCTCAATCGGTCGTTTATAAACATAAACTCTCTCTTTGCGCGTGTTTTTGCTCTCGGTTCAAAGCGTCTACTTCTGGTGCCTGAAATTAAAATATTCTTCCGTGCAAATGCCTCAATCCAACGTAAGGACTTTAAGGGTATTGGTGGTTCCGCTGGTGCCAATGCTATCGCCAATGGTAAGGATAAGCTGGTCATCGCTTTCCAATAGGCCATCGGATTTCAGCTTACGAAGAGATGATTTAACCGTATCGGCAACATTACCAATTTCTTCGTCGAACAGTACAGGCGTTACGCCTCGAACCATTGCCATGCGACGCAGTGTTGAAATATTAGGTGACAGCGCATAAATAGGTATTCCTGAGCGAATTCTCGACATCAATAGCGGCGTTGTGCCCGACTCGGTATGACATACAATCGCCTTCATGTTTTCCATATGATTTGCCGCATACATGGCGGCCATTGCGATAGTTTCATCGGTTCCAACGAACTTCCTGTCCCGCCGATGCTGGGAAATAACATTGACGCTTTCTTTTTCGGCCCCACGGATAACGCGAGCCATTGCTGCAACAACAAGGTGAGGATGTTTACCCACCGCCGTTTCTGCTGACAGCATTACCGCATCGGTTCCATCCAAAACTGCATTAGCCACATCAAAAACTTCTGCGCGAGTGGGTAGGGGGCTTTCAATCATCGACTCCATCATTTGCGTCGCCGTGATTACCACCTTATCTAGTTGTCTTGCGCGCAATATAAGACGCTTCTGAACTCCTACTAGCTGCGCATCGCCAATTTCTACGCCGAGGTCTCCTCGAGCGACCATTACTGCATCTGAGGCTAGAATAATGGCATCCATAGCTTCCGCATTAGCCACGGACTCACTGCGCTCAATTTTGGCGACTAGATGGCCATGGAAGCCTGCCTTGCCTGCCTGGGCTCGCGCATATTCCATATCTTTAGCCGATTTAGGGAAGGATATAGCCAAGTAATCGATTTGCAATTTAGCCACGCATTCCAAGTCTGCTAAATCTTTTTCAGTGAGTGCAGGGGCAGATAGTCCGCCTCCCGCTAAGTTAATCCCCTTGTTGTTAGATAGCTTACCGGCGGTCGATACAGTCGTGCGAATACGCGAACCAGAAATTTCTTCGATATCGAGTTCAATACGGCCGTCGTCAAGCAGCAGTCGGTCACCGGGTTTGCAATCTGTGGGAAGGTCTTTATAGAGAACACCAACCTGAGTTGAATCTCCCGCTTTTGCGTCGAGCTCGGTATCCAGATAGAAAGTTTGTCCTAGCTCCAGCTCAACGGAACCATCTTTGAAGCGATGTACTCGAATTTTCGGGCCCTGCAAATCCGCCATCAAGGCAATATGCTCGTCACACTCCGCTGCAATCGATCGAACAAGCTCCGCCCGCTCGCTTTGCTCTTCCCAGCTACCGTGAGAAAAATTCAGCCTGAATACATTCGCGCCGGCCAGAATCAAATCTTTGATCTGCTGCGGCGACGAGCTGGCGGGGCCTAGGGTGGCGATTATCTTGGTGCGGCGCGACATGTGTGTTCCTTTGGTACGAGAATTGCTTTATTTAGTCAAAGACTATGCGTTCAGGCCTTCAAGTATAGTTGTCTGAATGACAGATTTCTTACCGGGCAATTATATGTTCTTTTGTTACATAATGCCCGTAAGTATGTATTAATATTACGGATTATCTCAATTGAGTCGAGCACAATGAAATTAATCAAAGACTTTTGTCAGGTGAAAGGTTTAGGTCAATCATTTTACGATACGGCTGAGACCTATTATCTGCCGTTAATAAGCTATTTAGTAGAGAATAAGCTCTCAGGCACGCTTATTTTAGGCGTAAATGGCGCACAAGGTTCGGGTAAATCAACGCTTGCGGAGTTTTTGGCGAATGCGGCATCCGTTCTGCACGGATGGCAGGTTACTTGCCTCTCTCTTGATGACATTTATCTAACCAAAAGCGCTCGCGAAGTTCTCGCAAAGGAAGTACATCCTTTATTGCGAACCAGGGGTGTTCCTGGTACTCATGATCTGGGTTTGGGGGAACAGACTCTGGACCGATTGTGCCAGCTACAAGCAGGCGAATCTTTGCTTGTACCCCGTTTTGATAAAGCCTCTGATGACCAGTTTCCTAAGTCCAAATGGGACTTGGTAACGGGTCAGCAGGACCTGGTTATTTTTGAAGGCTGGTGTGTAGGTTGTCTACCGCAGTTACCAGAAGAGCTGGATATAGCTGTTAATTCCTTGGAATCTAAAGAGGACACTGATGGGGCGTGGCGAGCCTATGTAAATCAGAAACTCGTCGAATACGAAGAGCGCCTCTGGAGTAAACTCAATTTATTTGCGATGTTAAAGGTGCCTTCTTTTGAGCAGGTATATGAGTGGCGCAGTGAGCAGGAAGCAAAGTTGGTAGAGGCCCTCGGCAAGCAGACAGAATTGACGGATCCGATTAAATTGAAACGATTTATTTCACACTATGAGCGGTTAACTAGACACATGTTAAATAACCTGGGTAGCTCCACTGACGTGCTGATGGAGCTAGATCTCGATCATTCGGTATTCGCCATGCATCCTAGTATTCTGGGTCGCGCGAAGTCAGAGCAGCGGGGTTAAAGGGTGAATGCTTTGCATCTCTCTGCTTGGCTGGTATTCACGGATCTAGATGGAACATTACTGGATCATCATAGTTATTCCTGGGACAAAGCCACTCCAGCAATAGAGCTATTGCGACAGCGCAGTATCCCTTGGATGTTTAATACCAGTAAGACTTTTTCTGAACTTCAAATGATTAGCTTGGAGATGGAAAATCCTTGGCCGATGATCGTTGAAAATGGCGGAGGTATTGCGGTTCCAGACAACGATCAGTGTGCAAAAGTATTTTCGGGGATTCCGAATTATCCCGCCGATATGATTCAAGTTCGCGATGGCTTCCGCTTCTATTCTTTGGGTTATGAGCGAGAGAGGTTTTTACCTCTTCTGGCAGAATTAAAACGTGATTTCCGTTTCCTCTCTTATAGCGAAATGACGGCTAATAAACTGGTGACCCTTACCGGGTTGTCCATAGATAAAGCGAAGCAGAGCTTAGATCGTGAGTATACGGAGCCCTGTCTGTGGTTGGACAGCGATTCTGCCTTTATGGCGTTTGATGAGCGGCTGGGGCAGCTAGGGCTTCAATGCGTTAGAGGAGGCCGATTCGCACACATAATGGGCAAGGTGGACAAGGGTACTGCACTAAAATGGGTCGTTTCTCAGATCTTCTCAGGATCACAAGCTCAAACAATAGCCTTGGGCGACGGAGAAAATGATCTATCCATGCTAAATGCAGCGGATATCGCCGTTGTTGTGCGGTCGCCCCGGCATGAACCGCCAGGTCCCTGCACCGCACCACGATGCATTGTTTCCAAGGATATTGGACCCGCTGGCTGGGCTGGCGCGATTATTGCTCTGTTAAATGGTTAAAAGGAAATACCTTTTCAAACCAGCTAGCAGAGAGACAAAATGGGCGATTTTTATCAGAACGGCATAGTAACTACTTTGCACAATTTGAGGAGTCGATCCTTAGAAGATCTCGAGAGAGAGTTAATCAGCTTTTCCAAGGTGCGGCCAATGTCCTTAGTGCTCCCGTCACTCTATTCAGAGCTTGAAAGGCCCGCATTGGCGAATATCGTAGATGAACTTTGTGATGTTCCCTATCTTTCGGAGATAGTTATTGGGCTCGACCAGGCCGATAGAGATCAGTATCAACATGCCCACGAGTTTTTTAGCCGATTGCCTCAATCCAATGTGAGAATTCTCTGGAATGATGGACCCCGGCTACAGGAAATCCATAAAAAACTGGATGCACAAAATCTAGCCCCTACTGAACTGGGTAAGGGGCGAAATGTCTGGTATTGCATGGGCTATATGTTGGCGTCTGGACGCGGTGAAGCGATCGGTTTACATGATTGCGATATTGTTACCTATAAACGAGAAATGCTGGCTCGACTGCTTTACCCCATTGCAAATCCGAATTTCAACTATGAATACGCCAAGGGTTTCTACGCTCGAATTGGTGATCAGAAAATGCGTGGGCGAGTAACGCGGCTATTGGTTACTCCGTTGATCCGCGCGCTAATGAAAGTTATTGGGCATTCCGAGTGGCTCGATTATCTGGATAGCTTCCGGTATCCGTTAGCGGGTGAATTTGCCATGCGGCGGGATGTTGTGAACGACGTACGCATTCCCAGTGATTGGGGTCTAGAGGTCGGGCTACTCCTGGAAATGAAACGAAATTTCGCAAATAATCGTATTTGCCAAGTGGATATTGCCGACGTTTACGATCATAAACATCAGGAACTATCAGAAACTGATACGGACAAAGGCCTGTCCAAAATGTCGATTGATATTTCTAAATCAATTTTCCGCAAACTAGCCACAAACGGAGCCGTATTTACTCCTGAAATTATTCGATCTATTAAAGCGACATACTTTCGGGTGGCACTAGATTTTGTTGAAACCTATCGCAATGATGCACTAATCAACGGGCTTGGCTACGATGTGCACGAGGAAGAGCGCTCTGTTGAGATGTTTGCACAGAACATAATGACCGCCGGGCATCATTTTCTGGAAAACCCTATGGACACTCCTTTTGTACCAAGCTGGAATCGGGTTATCAGTGCAGAACCTGAAATATTGACAGAATTGCGCGCGGCGGTAGATGAAGACCACCTGGAGTTTTCCAACGGCTTGTCCGCTTCATCTGTTGCGGCGAAAGCATAGGATTAAAGTAACAATGGACCAGGAGTTCGAGAGCCGGCTAATTGCTCATATCGTAAAAATATATCCACAGATTGATGCAAAGGAATATGCGTCAACCTTGGTTGAGACAATGGCCTATCCGCATCAAAGTACCGCGGCGCTCGAGGACCTAAACCCCTGGAGTGCTGACGACGTAGTGTTAATAACCTACGCCAACTCTATATATTCTAAAGGTCAGGTACCCCTTACTACGCTGCATAAGTTTTTGAATAAAAACTTTAAAGACCTGGTTTCTATAGTCCATATATTGCCGTTCTACCCCTACTGCGCCGATGACGGTTTTTCGGTGATTGACTATATGCAAGTTAATGATCAGTTTGGTAGCTGGGATGATATCGAATCTATCAGCCAAGATTATAAGTTGATGGCTGATCTGGTTATCAATCATTGCTCTAGAAGAAGCCAGTGGTTTGAGAATTTTAAAAATGGAGCCCACCCCGGTGAAGGCTATTTTCAGTTGGCCAGTCCAGCTGATGACTTATCGGACGTAGTTCGGCCCCGGGCTACAGACTTACTTTACCCTGTTGAGACGGCCTCAGGCCTGAAGTATGTCTGGTGTACTTTCAGTCATGACCAAATGGATTTGAATTTTGCCAATCCAGATTTACTACTAGAATTTGTTCGAATCATTCGATTCTATCTCGCGCAGGGTATTAGTGTATTTAGACTGGATGCCATAGCCTTTATTTGGAAGCAACTGGGTACCAGCTGTCTAAACCTTCCGCAAGCTCACGAAATTGTGCGTCTGTTTAGGTCCCTGGTAGACCAGTATGACCCGCGCGTAATACTGATTACGGAAACCAATATTCCCGATCGGGAAAATCTGACCTACTTCGGCAATGGGAATGAGGCCCATATGGTCTACAACTTCCCCCTACCACCGCTGCTATTAAACACGCTTTGGACCGCCGATTGCTCAGCCCTAAATCGTTGGATTATGAGCTTGCCGCCAGCACAGGATGGCACGACCTATTTTAACTTTATTGCTTCTCACGATGGCATTGGATTGCGGCCCATTGAAGAGCTACTTGGTGAAAAAGAGCAGAAGGCCCTGGTTAAGACTGCGCAAAAATTCGGTGGGCAGATTTCCTGGCGGGCATTAGAAGACAATAAGTTAAAACCGTATGAAATTAATATAAGTCTATTTGATGCTTTCAGTGGAACACATAAGGGCAAGGATAAATGGGGTATTGAAAGAATGCTCTGTGCCCACGCAATCATGATGTCCTTGGAAGGGATTCCCGCTTTTTATATACACAGCTTACTGGGGACTACCAATGACATGGAAAAACTCGAGCGTCTGGGTCAGAGCCGAGCAATAAATAGACATAACTGGGTATTGGATGAGTTGGAAGCGATTTTGGATGACGAATCTAGTCACCATGCCGATTTATTTGGGCAGCTTGGAGCGCTTATCCGTACCCGTAAAAAACAACCGGCGTTTCATCCGAATGCAGTGCAATTTACCTTGCAGCTTGAAAAGGGAATGTTTGGTGTATGGCGGCAGTCCGTTGGTCGTCGGCAGAGTATTTTCTCCATATCGAATGTAACCGACAAGACTACCAAGCTGTCTTTGGCGCAAATAAATCTAATATCTACTTCCGAGTGGATGGATTTAATTTCGGGTAAGCCAATACCAGACCGACTTTGTGATATTGAAATTCAACCCTATCAAACAGTATGGATTAGCAATGCCGATGGGGATGAGCAGGTTCAAACTATTTAGCACTAGAGAGAAAAGCTGTGTTGACGGGTAGCATTTCAGGCCGTACCTTGAGTGCAAAATATTACAGTGAATTATTTTGTTAAGCGTAGACCTACATACCCATACAAACTGTTCTGACGGGCAGCTGACTCCAGATCAACTTCTTGCCGAAGCCTCTAAAAATGGCGTTCAGTTATTTTCTATTACTGATCACGATACTTTGGCTGCCTACAGACAGCTGAGCATGTCGCCGCCAGCAGAAATGAAGCTGTTGGTTGGCATAGAGCTATCCTGCACTTGGCGGCGAATGACCATCCATATGATTGGTTTGAACTTAGATGCCAATGCTGCCTCTATGCAGGAAGCCGAAAGCAAGCAGGGTCAGGCGCGATCACAGCGGTTTGAGATGATATTGCAGCGCCTGACTAAAGTCGGATTGTATATTGATACAGAGCGGCTTATAGAGCTTGGTGGCTCCTGTCCTGGACGACCCCATATAGCTCGATATCTGCACGAAACAGGACAGGTAAAATCAGAAACTCAGGCTTTTGATAAATATTTGGGGCAGGGCAAGATAGGCGATGTCAAAGAGTGTTGGCCAGATGTGTCGCAGGCTATCGAATGGGTTCGGCAGGCGGGCGGAGTAGCCGTCCTGGCTCACCCGATGAAGTACCGACTAACCAGAACCAAACTTATTGAGTTGTGCACCGATTTCAAAGAGGAAGGTGGTGTCGGCATAGAAATAATTTCTGGCCAGCAAAATCCAACACAAACTAAAACGGTGTCCGATATTGCTCAAAAACTGGGTTTGTTGGGTTCTGTGGGCTCTGACTTTCACAAGCCGGGCCAGCCCTGGGCAGTTGTTGGCAAGGTGGCGTCACTACCAGAAAATATTGAGCCGATATGGTCTCTTTTCGAATAAATAGCAAAGCTTTAGTTATTGCAGATGCTCGCCAATCAGGATATGCATTTCGCTAATGGGAGGGGCGTCGATTGTGAGCCCGATATAGGCTAGTTCTAGGCACCGGCCAAATGCAGATCTCGGAGAGCTAAAAGTATTTTCGACCATACCGTTGTTATCTATTATAAGAATAAGTTCAGCGGGCGTCCGGCCTCTCAGTTGATAGCAGTTTTCAATACTTTCCGCTGCATTCAAGCTAAGGAGCGCTGCAGTTTCTTGAACATAATCTGCATTGAGCCCTTTAGCTAGCGATGAATAGATTTTGCGAGACTCGTAAAGCTGATAATAAAGTGCGTTGGCTGTTGCAAGGCCAAAAGACCTAATAATTATTTCCGACTGCTCGAGAACCAGGTCTAGATTACTTGCATCATAGCTTTCAGAGCTTAGATGGTACTCACGCTGACCATCCACGAAGATGGCGTGCACCTGCTTTAGATCGCGATCCCAAGATTCTATGAATATTCCGGAGACAATGTCGTTTGAAATATCTTCAACTGACTCGATAATAAGACTGGGATTACGCGACATCTGATCGATACCAGCTTCCATACGATTGGCAGCAGAGCGTTGATCAGAAATGGGGTAGTCCACTAACTGAAGCACAAATTTCCCAATGTTAGATTGAAAAGAATAATTTTTAATAGCAGCTCGGCCAGTGGCTAACTCTTGCTCGTATGTCAGGGCCGCGGGGAAAAGAGGTTGCGGTAAAGTCATTTTGAAATTGTCGGCCTCGGAAATATATTCATAAGGCTGAGGTTGAGCAAGTAGGTAAGGGGTGCAACATATAGCTAAACTAATACAGCATAAAATACCAAATCTGCTGATGGGCTAGTCGCATCATTTTATCCGCCGGTAGCGCTCATAAAACGCAAAATCTGAGTGTCTTCAGGATCGAAATAATGGCGTTCAGGTTTGATGCCGATAGCCTTTTCTATAATGGTTTTTAATTCCAGGTCAGATATCCCATCGCGCAGCGGTGTGCGCAGATCAACAGAGTGCTCGTTACCAAGGCAGAGTAGAAGTCGTCCTTCAGTTGTTAGGCGTACCCGATTACAGCTTGTACAGAAGTTGTCTGACATGGGAGAAATAAAGCCGATCTTCGACTCGCTACCAGAAACTCTATAGTAGCGAGAGGGGCCCCCAGTTGTTTCTGTGGAGGGCGTAATATCAAAGCCTTGTTTCAGGGTTTCCCTAATATCGACACTAGTATGCTGTGTGTCTTCTCGCTTGTGAGAAGAAATATGTCCAAGAGGCATCTCTTCGATATATGAAATATCTAGGCCTCGTTCAACCGCAAACTGGGCTAGATTCATGACTTCGTCGTCATTTTGACCAGCCAGAATGACAGCATTCAATTTGATGGCCTGAAAATCCTCAGCTTGAGCTGCTTCAATACCAGTAAGAACGTCGCTCAGTTTTCCAACTCTTGTCATCGACTTAAAACGCTCAGGCTTTAAGCTATCGATACTGATGTTTAGGCGTTTAACACCGGCTTCAGCTAAAGGTTTAGCGAATTTATTTAGCAGTACGGCATTAGTGGTCATAGTCAGCTCATTTAAACCATCTAAACCGCTGATTGAAGATGCAAGTTCGGCGATGCCTTTTCTTACTAAGGGTTCGCCTCCGGTTAAACGGATTTTGCTGACGCCTAGTCCAACAAACGCAGTGGCGATTCGCTGCATCTCTTCAAGGCTAAGCACACTTGATTTAGGCAGGAATTCCATCTCTTCCGCCATGCAATAAGTACAACGTAAATTGCAACGATCAGTAACCGATAGCCGTAAATAGGTGATCTGGCGGCCGAAAGGATCTATTAGACCTGTCATCTTTTTGTTTGAGCGAATTTCATTTAGCTATTATGCCTGCCTCTATACCTATTGCCCGTGGCTAGGTATAGATTTTCTCATGGCAAAACCCATAGTTATTCGGTAAACAAGCGGGATTACGAAGAGTGTTAGTAGTGTAGAGATACTCAAGCCGCTAACAATCGCCATGGCGACAGGCCCCCAGATTAATGATTCGCCAGCAAGACCTACCGCTAGAGAAAAGAGGCCTGCTACGGTAGTTAAAGAAGTGATGATGATAGGAATTACCCTGCGTCGTGCAGCGTATAGAATTGCGTGATCCAAGCTCATACCCTGAGCTAGTCGGTCATTTGCCGCAGAAATCAAAACAATAGCAGCGTTCACCGCAATTCCCATCAAGGCGACAATACCGTAGAGGGTATAAAGGCTTACGGCATTACGGGTAATCAATAGACCAATGATTACTCCGGTCATAGCCAAGGGTAAGGTGCCAAAAATGATGATAAAGGGTTGCCAATAGCTTCTGAATTGAGTACCTAGAATGACGTAGATAATACCAATACCCATCAAGAATAACCCAACCAAAGCGCTCAGAGATTCCTCTATATCGTCGAGTTCACCGGAAAAATCCAAAGTGATAGTGGGGTAATCGGTACGTACCGTTTCCCAAAAATCGACAATCATTTGATTGGCAGTAACCGTATTAATTTCTTCTGTAACAATGTCGGACTCTAGAGTGATAGTTCGTCTGAAATTGTAGTGGCGAATATTTTGTAGGCCTTGGGTGTACGTAACTTCCACTAAGTCACCCAGAGCGACAGCCTGACCATTTGGAAGCGCAATGGTTTGCCGCAACAGCTGGTCAATATCGGAATGCACTTCCTGCTTAGCTTTAACGCGCACCACTATTTCTTCGCCATTACTCTGGAACTGGCTAACCAGTTCTCCATCTACATAGGCTTGCAGTGCTCTAGTTACGGTGGAAGGGGATATGCCAGCGCGTTGGATTGCCTCGCCGTTATGCTTCAAGACAAGCTCTGCATTTCCGGCCCGGTAATCCTGGGTGATACCGGTATATAAACCGGTTCCGCGCATATATTCTTCGATTACCTTGGCAGCCCTTTGAATTTCCTCGAACTCATCCCCAATCACTTTTACAGCCACTGGCCGTTCCACAGGGGGACCATCTTCCAAGCGTAAAATAGAAATGGTTGCGGGGCCTTGATAACCTTGGTTTAACGCCGTTTCAATTATGTCAGCAATGGCTAATACGTCTCGGCCGCCCTGATCCGCAGGCTTGAGGCTGATCATTACCTGACCGACGTTGTCACCGAAGAGAGGTTCTGTTTGGGTGAACATTTGTCCAGCATAGCTGGAGCTCCCCTGTAATTCGTTGTCTTGAAGCAGGGTTAAGGTCTTTTGTTCTGCTTCTAATACAACTTCTAGGGTGTCTTCGAGAGTTGCATCTCGAGGCATTTCAACATTGACATAAAAAAGCCTGATGGCGTCAGCAGCAAAGAAATTTATTCGTATTGGGCCCTGTCCGCCAATAACACTCCAAATCAATATACTGAAGGAGAAGGCTAGGATCGCCGCAACAGAAGCAAAGGCTATCCAGGGATGTCGGATAGTTTTAACCAGTGCCTGAGTATATTTGATACGCACCAGCTGAGTTAATTTCGCGCGCTTGAGGGCAATACGGCCGGGGTTATGGGCAGTATTTTTCATACTAGAAGTGTGGACAGGTAACATCCAGTAGGCTTCCAGCAAGCTAAATAACAGAGCGACACAGACTGTTAATGGAATGACTCGCATAAAATCGCCGAGGATTCCTGGCAACAGGGTTAAAGGAAGAAATGCAGCGACGGTAGTTAGCACCGAGGTAGTAACCGGGGCAAAGACCTCCTTTAGAGAATCGATCGCGGCGTCTAATGCTTGCGCACCTCGAGACATTCGATAGTGAATCGCTTCAACTACTACTACGGCGTCATCAACGATCATGCCCAGAGCGATCACTACGCCGAGCAGTACAGAGTTGTTCAGCGTCATACCCATAAGATAGAGGATGATAAAAGTACCGGCCATGGTGAAGGGAATACCGATGCTGGTAAAAATCGCGATGCGAGTCCCGAGAAAAAGCCAGGTAACCAGAAGTACGAAGATCAATCCGATCAAGGCGTTATTCTGCATCAGGCTCAGTGCTTCGCGGATAGAGGTAGTCTGATCGTCAAGTAAAATAACTTCGATACCGGTTACGGTCGAAAGCTCATTTTTGCGTTCCACAAATGCTTTCAGTGTTTCAATTAAATCCAGAACATTGGCGTCTGCAGTTTTGGTGATGGTCACATTAACGGCAGGTTCTCCGTCGTAGCGGACTAGTATCGAAGGTTCTTCGGTTGTTAATACGATATCTGCAATAGCGCTGAGCGGAATAACTCCCTGAGCGGTAACCACTGGGTAATCAGCTAAAATACTGGGATCACTGTCTGTACCCTGCAAGCGTATAACCCACTTACCATTCTGGGTTTCCAAGTCACCCACAGATACATCCCGGAAGTAGCTGCGTACAGTATCGGCAATGTCTCCCGGAGAGATGCCCAAGCCAGATAAGCGATCTGGGTAAAACTCTACGTGCAGTTCAGGTTCATACAATCCCAGGGCATCGGCAGTGTCTACACCCTTAATACGTTCTAATTCGTCACGGATATTTCGTGCAGCTCGGCGGAAACCTTCATCGCTTCCTAATCCCCGCAAAACGATTGTGGCGGTCGGGAAACTATTGGAACTGGTGATTTCCAGAATATTTGGATCATCCGCATCGTCTGGAAGTTGATCGGTGTATACGTTCTGTACTTCGCGGCGCAGATCAGCAACACGTTTATCGAATTCTCTATCATCCAGTTGGTTAAATCGGACCAGAATGTTGGAGAAGCTTTCTCTTGACGTGCTTGAGACAAAATCAATATCGCTGACTCTGCTATTGATGACATCTTCTATGGGGTCGGTAATCCGCTTTTCTATGTCCGTCGCAGACGCCCCCGGCAGTACGGTCAGGATATTTATCCAGTTGAAATTCATCTGTGGATCTTTTGCCCGTGGCAGTTGGGCAAAAATAATAGTGCCAATTATTAGGACTAGCCCAAATACTAGGTTGGCCAAGACATGATTGCTGAGAAATTTGCGGAACATGGCTATTCCGCTGATTCGATAGTCAGGCTGTCACCGTCGCTGAGACCGGCATAGCCCTCTGTCACTACTAATATATCTATGGGCTCAGCAACAGGATTCATTCTTCCTGGCTGCGCTCCTTCGATGGCTACAAATTCAGCACGGTTTCGATTTGCTACGAAGTAACCCAGGTCGCCATTTCGCTCCACCAAATAAGAAGAGGGTAAATGTGGTCGAGGATCCTGCCACCGGATTTTTCCAGATGAACCGGGTAGTGCGACTTGACCAGTAAACTCGAGACGAGCTTCGCGATTACGTGTGGCGCTATTAAGGGCTTCAACTAAGTTATTTAGCTGCACTGGATACGAATTTCCGTTGGATTCAAATTGTAGTTCCAGCTCATCGGAAAGTTGGGCTGCATCATCAGCAAAAATCTGTGCGCTAATCTCCAATGATTGCAGATCCAGTATGCTCGCAACAGGTGTTCCGGGTGTGGCCAACTGACCAACACTAGCGATTCGGTCCAATACCAGTGCATCGAATGGCGCTTTGATATCGCAGCGAGATTCTTGCAGGCGATTAATATTTAGGTTCGCGCGCGATGATTTTAAATCTGCTACCAAAGCATTAAGCTCTGTGCGTATAGAGTCAAGATTCTCTATAGATATCAACTGATTAATTACTAAAGTTTGAGCCCTTTCTAGGTTTGATTTTGCTAGTTCATAGCGTGCTTCGGTGCTTTCTAAACGCGCTTCAGCGGCTTCTCTGCCGAGTTCATATTCTGCGCAATCTAGCTTTGCCAAAATCTCACCGGCTTCAACCATGTCGCCTACACGAACTGGTACCTGTTCAATTTGCGCGGTAATTTGTGCGCTCAATAAAGGCTGATTCAAGCTGATTACTGTTGCCGGAGCAAAACGATCCGGGTAGGCGGCCAGCTCCAATAATGGCATCACAGATACCTGAGTTTGCGCGTTAGCGGAGATTGCAAAACTACTTAGCAGGATGCCAGTTAGGCTTATTTTTTTCACTACATATCCAATATTGAAATAGGGGTTATTTAGGGGCGTCATTATAGGGCTTGTATAGGAGCAATTCTTAGACATTTGAGTACAAATAGCTCACAGATAAAAAAATTGAGTTGATTAGATAAAAAATACTGTATATAAACACAGTATGCTGTCAGCTTATCCTAAACTAAAAAAATCTGCACCTCTGCAGAAAATCATGCGCCGTCCAGATATCTGGAAAGGACGTAATGGGCCTGTAGTACGCAATTCTTCTGTTTCTACGGGTTATAAAAAGCTGGATGAGCAATTGCTGCATAAGGGCTGGCCTCTTAAGGGATTGATCGAGTTTCAACAGCAAGTTTTTGGCAACGGTGAATGGCATTTGCTACTGCCTTCACTGCGCGCTCTTCTGCAACAAGAACCAGGTTGTCTGGCCTTGATTAATCCCCCCGCTATACCCTATGCGCCAGCACTTACACAGCAAGGTATTGATTTGACCAGGGTGCTGGTTATAGACCCACAGCAGAAGAAAGATTGGTTGGTCAGCGTACGGGAGGTTTTAGCCGCCAATTGCTGTGTAGCGCTACTTTGCTGGGAGCCGCAGCAGCGCCTGCTTTATCCGGAGCTACGAAAGATACAGCTCGCGGTTAGCCAGAGCGGTACCTTATGTTTTTTACTGCGTTCAACGCCTAAATTAACCCTTAAACAAAACTTCAGAGCACCTTCTAGTCAAACCTCTAACCAGGCAAAGGGCAGGGCCTATTCGGCATCACCAGCAGTGCTTAGGTTGGTACTGCAAAATCACGAGGCCGGCTTAGAAGTACATATTGATAAACAACGAGGCAGCTACCAACGCGGCAAGGTACTTCTGCCTTGGCCTGCTTACTTACAGCATTTTGGGGATAACAAATCCACCTCAGAAGAGCGAGCTAATAATATTTTTTTATGTAACAGGAGTGCTTGATGCTTTGGGTTGCTATTAGGCTTTCCCGATTGCCCCTGGAGGTTTTTGATACCCCTAAAAACACTAAGGGTTGCTTGGCTGTGGAGCAGAATAAAAGAATTCTGATGGCGACTAAAGAAGCCGTATTTTTAGGCATTAAGCCGGGAATGAAATCTGCCATGGTGCCGGCTTTGGTCGCTGAGGATGGCGGATGTGACTTGCGTAGTCGAGATCTAGAAAAAGAAACGGAAGTGCTTAAACGCTTAGCTTCTTGGGCCTACAGTCATACGCCTTATATCCAACGTTATCAGGAAGATACGCTTTTATTGGAAGTATCCCGTTGCCTGCGATTATTTGGCAGTGTCGAAAATTTGATTCAAGAGTTAAGCGAATCTTTGGACCATATGCCCTATAGCTATCAGCTGGGTATGGCGCATACAGAAAAGGGTGCTTGGCTATTGTCTTTTCAGAATTATGAATTACGCGATAAAGATAGCCATACAGTATTTGTTTCTCGATTACGGGAATCCCCACTGGATCTTTTAACTGAGCAAGAGCTGGCTGTTTCTGGTCTGCAAAAAATGGGATTAACTAAGTTGGGAGAAGTGGTGGATCTTCCCAGCGCGGCCTTAGGTAAGCGGTTTGGTCCAGGTTTTCAGGCATATCTGCAAGAGTTGATGGGAGGAGGCGAGAAGCCGCCGACAATTTATCAAGCTAACGAACATTTTTGTCGCCAGATACCTTTCGCTTGGCCGGTAGTACGTACGGATTTATTGGAGTTGCCTGCTAAGCAGTTATTACAGCAGTTGGTGGATTATTTGGTACGACAACAACTGCAGTGTCAGGAAATTTACTGGCATTTTTATTCGCCTCAAGGCGAAAAGCACAGTATTGAAATTGGCTGTGAGCGGGTACATAGACATTGGGAGCTATTGTTTGACCTAACACGCATCCGGCTTGAGCAACTGCAATTGAATTTTGAAGTAGAGATGCTGGAGCTTGAGTGTCCTAAAACCTCACCGGTAGATCTGGGTAGCGAAAGTCTCTTTGCCTGGGAGTCGGCGCGAATTCAAGGCAATGTCGAATCCTTGGTGGCTAGGTTACAAACCCGTATGGGGCGTAAACAACTTTACCAAGTTCAGGTTAGGGCAGAGCACTTACCCGAACTGGCGCAGACCATGGAGTTGCCCTTTGATACGGAAGAAACTGTGGAAGAGGCTGTTCCGCGCGGCGCTCGCCCTTGTTGGTTATTACCCAAACCGCAACCGCTAAAACGCAGTGGCAATCTACTTTATTGGAATGATAAGCAGATTAATAAGACGCTTAAGATTATTGATGGCCCGGAACGTATTGAAGGTTACTGGTGGAGTCAGCCAGAGGCCCGGGATTATTTTATTGCACGGCGTGATGATTCAGTACATTGCTGGGTATATAGGGAATTGAATGAACATCAGAACTGGTATGCCCAAGGTGTATTTGCGTAACAAGCACGCCCTGAGGCCGATTGCTGCGCTGTGTCCTCGGTTGTTCCTTGCCTACCTTATTCGATATGCCTGCGAAACACCCTGCGGGACGCCTTGCACTCTATCCCCAGGCCATACTTGTCCATCGTCAGAACTCCCTGACTAGCCCCCTGACCATTTTGAGGTTCCCATGCGACGATTAATACGATTTTGGTATAACAAACAGCAGGATTTGTATTTGGGCCCTGTCGAAGATTGCCGACTGGAAAGTGATTTATGGGGATTGGGTGTACAGAGAAATAGCATGCGAAGCAAAAAGCCTCGCCAATGGCGACGTCCAACCCAGCGTTGGGGCATCTTAACGCTAGGATCAAAACTACAGTAAAAAATAGAAGGCCTTGCTTAATCTCAGCAAAACAACTCCATGCAATATGCCCAACTCCATAGCCTTAGTAATTTTTCCTTCCTAAGAAGTACCGCACACCCGCAAGAGCTCGTTGAACAAGCCTACTTACTTGGTTACAGGGCAATAGCCATAACGGATGAGTGTTCCTTTGCTGGTATTGTTAAAGCCCATGTGCGAGCCAAGGAATTAGGTATAAAGCTAATTATCGGCAGTGAGTTCTATTTGCGTGATGGCTGTCATGTAGTGGCTTTAGCGCCAAATCGCCAGGCTTATCAGGAACTCTCTGGCCTAATTACGCTAGCTCGGCGGCGTATGCCTAAAGGCCAATATCAATTAGAACTAAAGGACCTGCCGTTCCGCTTAAAAAACTGTTTATTGATCTGGTTAGCGGATGTTCGAGATGAGCAGTCTAATAACTGGGCAGATCAATTAGGTCGTATGTTTCAGGAGCGACTCTGGATAGGTTGCAATAGGCAGCTTGAGAGCGGTGAATCTGAAGATATAGGTCAACTCGAAAAACTAGCTGCCATTTACGGCATTCCCCTTTTGGCCTGCCCTCAAATACGAATGCATCATCGTTCCTGTAAGCCTTTGTTAGATGTTTTAACCGGTATTCGTTTGAAGCATCCGATTCAGCAGTTGGGTAATCAGCTTAGTGCGAATGCCGAATGCTGTTTAAAGTCGATACGTATTTTGAAAATACGTTATGCGCCAGAGCTTTTACAAGAAAGCATGCGTATAGCCGATCAATGTAATTTCAGTTTGGATGAGCTTAAGTATCAGTATCCGCAAGAGCTGGTCCCCAAAGGCCATACACCTATTCAGTACTTACGCCAGTTAACCGCAGAAGGTGCTGCTGTACGTTGGCCTCGGGGTGTTCCTGAAAAGGTAAAAGGCACCCTTGAACATGAACTTCAGCTTATTGAGGAGATGCGCTACGAATACTACTTCTTAACGGTGCACGATCTGGTTCGTTTTGCCCGAGGACGCGGTATTCTCTGCCAAGGTCGGGGATCGGCGGCAAATTCGGTGGTTTGTTATTGCCTGCAGGTCACAGAGATATCACCGGAAATGATTAATATGTTGTTTGAGCGTTTTATCTCCAAAGAGCGCGACGAGCCACCAGACATAGATATCGATTTTGAACACCAGCGCCGCGAAGAGGTTATTCAATATATTTACAAAAAATACAGTCGTAAACGTGCGGCTTTGGCCGCTACGGTGATTACCTATAGGTTTCGTAGCGCTATTCGTGATGTTGGCAAGGCTTTGGGAATGGATCCGCTATTAGTTGATGAACTGGCTAAATCACTAGCCTGGTGGGATAGATCCAAAGATCTACAGGCGCGTATCGCTGAAATCGGTATGCAGCCGCAGCAACATATCATGCAGCTGTTTTTTGATCTGGTGCACCAGATACTAGGGTTTCCTCGCCATCTTTCGCAGCATGTAGGCGGCTTTATTATTACCCAAGGTCAGATTAGTGATTTAGTACCTTTGGAAAATGCGGCTATGCCTGATCGCACCCTTATCCAGTGGGATAAAGAAGATATTGAATCCATGGGCTTGTTGAAGATCGATGTATTGGCTTTAGGAATGTTGTCAGCCATACGCAGAGCATTAGAGCTGGTATCCAGCTACCAGCCTAGTATTTCCGGATTATCCGATATCCCTAAAGAAGATCCAGCAACTTACGCGATGCTTAGCCGCGGTGACAGCATAGGTGTATTTCAAGTGGAATCTCGCGCCCAGATGTCCATGCTGCCGCGCTTAAAGCCAAAGACGTTTTATGATCTGGTAATAGAGATAGCCATTGTGCGTCCCGGTCCTATACAGGGAGATATGGTGCATCCATTTTTGCGCCGACGTGATGGCATAGAAAAAGTAACTTATCCCAGTGAAGCCATAAGAGAGGTCTTGGAACCAACCCTGGGTGTGCCTATTTTTCAGGAACAGGTCATCCGCATGGCCATGGTAGCTGCTGGCTTCAGCGGTGGCGACGCAGATCAGCTAAGGAGGGCAATGGCGAGTTGGGGTAAAAACGGTAATTTGATGAAGTTTGAACAAAAACTTATCCATGGCATGTTGGAAAGAGGTTATTCGCAGGAGTACGCCAGTCGTATATTTGAGCAAATAAAAGGGTTTGGTGGTTACGGTTTTCCCGAAGCGCACTCCGCAAGTTTTGCATTGCTTTGCTATGTTTCTTCCTGGCTTAAATGTCACCACCCAGCGGCCTTCTACTGCGCTTTGTTGAACAGCCTGCCTATGGGGTTCTATTCCGTATCGCAGCTGGTGCAGGACGCCCAAAGGCACGGCATCAAGGTACTGCCCGTGGATGTACAAAGCAGCGCTTGGGAAAACCGCCTTGAGATAAATGTCCAGGGCAACCAAAATCCCTCAGGTTTTCGTTTGGGCTTATCTAGAATTAAAGGGCTATCCGAAGAAATTGGCACCCGAGTTGAGCGGGCTAGGGGGGATAGGCCCTATGCTTCAACTGAAGAGTTGGCACGGCGAGCAAAACTGAGTAAAGCTGATTTGGAACGATTGGCCTCTGCAGATGCCTTAAACAGTATTGCGGGCCACCGATATCAGGCCCGCTGGCAGGCGGCAGGAGTGGAACCAGAACGGCCACTGCTTAATAATGACTCCCAGCTAAACTAAAAAACTGGATATAAGGGTGAGCATGCGAAAACCTATAATCAAATTTTTGGCACGACATCCAAGTGCCACCCTGGTGGTCATGACTCTTTGTTTTCTGTCATTTGGTTATTTTTCGATAAATATCTTTGTGATCCTTGAGGCAAATATCGATCTAATTAATCGATTCGGATGGCGTGCTTTAGCTGATGGTGCCGCCATACAATTTATTTCGGTAATGCTAAGTGCCCTATGCAGCGTGTTCTTCTACAGCGCATGGAAGGTCTGTGAAGGGCTGATTATCGAATGGGCTGTAAGAGACGCTGGGCAGAGTTAGGTCAATTGAAAAAAAAGATACTAGTGGCGCTCTTGATGGCTGCAGCGCTTGGGATAACGACAATAGTTTTGAAATCTAATGGAGAAACCGCTTTGGCTAAAAACTTGGGAATAGAAGGCGGCCGGCTAAAACCTTGTCCAGATCGTCAAAACTGCCGGAATAGCGATGACCCGCAAGAGCGATTTCAAATTGAAGCTATTGAAGATACAGAAGGCAGTAAGTGGCATCTAATAGCGGAAGTTATGGCATCACTACCAAGGGTCAAATTAGTCGAAGAAACTGAAGACTATCTCCACTTCACCCAGACAAGCGGCTTCTTCCACTTTGTGGATGATATTGAAT
>CAJXYP010000014.1 GCA_913063225.1 uncultured Cellvibrionales bacterium | reverse complement strand
CAAGCAGAAGACGGCATACGAGATCTAGTACGGTCTCGTGGGCTCGGAGATGTGTATAAGAGACAGGGTGGGTGGTACAGGGATTGAACCTGTGACCCTCGCCTTGTAAGGGCGATGCTCTACCAGCTGAGCTAACCACCCGATAAGAAGGCGTGCATTCTAACCAATGACTTTTTCTTGTCAATAACCAATGTTGATGTTGGATAAAATAACCTGTCGGCAGTAGTATGCGAGGCCAATTTTTATAGCAATGAACATGGAAATTTATAAAGACTTTTCGATAGAGGCCGCTCATCGGCTGCCCAATGTTCCCGATGGTCATAAATGCGCCCGTTTGCATGGTCATTCCTTTTTGGTCCGCATTGTTGTTTCTGGGGAGCCGGGCGATGAATCAGGCTGGATATTGGATTTTTCAGAAATCAAAGAAGTTTTCCAGCCGATTTTTGCTCAGCTCGATCACAATTATCTGAACGACATAGAGGGCCTAGAGAATCCTACGAGCGAAAACCTAGCTCTGTGGATATGGAAAGCGTTGAAGCCTACCCTGCCCTTATTGTCTCGCATCGAGATTAAAGAGACCTGCACCAGCGGCTGCGTTTACAGAGGCCCAAGCTAGCCGCCAAAGGCGTCTAGCATTATCGATGGGGTGAGGATTTGCGGCAGTACCTTTGGCTGAGCTGACCCGGGACGATAGGCTAGGTAAAGCGGCACACCGTTTCGATCAAAGCGCTCTAGGACCTCAGTGATAACGTCATCCACATTAGTCCAGTCGCCTTCAAGGTAGAGAATGTTCTGGTCTACAAAGAGTTGTTCAACATCATCGTTTCTCAGGGCTACACGCTCGTTAACCTTGCAGGTTATGCACCAGTCAGCGGTCATATTTACAAAAACGGCTTGGTTGTTAGCTCTCGCCGAAGCTAAAGCTTGTTCGCTATAGGCAATTTTTGGAGTGCCACCGGCATTAGCCCCGCCACTTTCGATCTTGGGCAGTATGCCTAGGGCTAGTATCCAAACAATCGCAGCAGTTGCATAAATCCAGCGACGGTTGGTCATTCGATTTATGCGCATCAGCCAAATGCCAAATACGATAAGGACTAAGCCGGACATCAGCATGGCTAGCTGATCAACATTGGTTTGATTAGCGAATACCCATAGCAGCCAGATCGCCGTTAGGTATAACGGAAAGGCCAGCAATTCCTTGAGGGTAACCATCCATTGCCCGGGCCTTGGCAATGCATTCGCAAAGGCCGGAACAAACGCAATAATAAGGAAAGGAAGTGCTAGCCCTAAGCCTAGAGTGGCAAATACTAGCAGCGCTAGTGGCATGCTCATCGTTATTGCCGCACCCATGGCAGCACCCATGAACGGTGCGGTACAAGGCGTGGCTACCAGGGTCGCTAGTGCTCCAGTCATAAATGAACCGCTCACCGGGCCGCTAATATTGGCGCCGATATTTCCCATTCGGGTTAAAGACGCACCCAGCTCTAAAAAGCCAGAGAGCGATAGACCAAGAATGAAAATCACGTATATCAGTATGGCTACGAATATGGGGGACTGTAATTGGAAGCCCCAACCGATGCTTTCACCAGCAGATCTAAGACCAAGCATAAGGGCAGCGATCAGCATAAAGCTGACTACAACACCTGCGGTATAGGCTATTCCTTGTATCTTGCGGTTAGCGGGATCTCGCTCTTCAACGAGGTGCATTACCTTTAAGGACAGCACCGGCAGTACGCATGGCATTAAGTTTAGGATCAGGCCGCCTACTAGAGCGAATAGTAAAATGGCCAGGTAGGATAGATTTGCCGGCGCAGTAGTTGTGTTTTGAGCCAGGGTGCCTAGGGAGGCGGCTACTTCAAAGCTGTAAGCGACCTGCTGGCCGGCTTGGTCTTCAAAGATTACGAGGCCCTCGAAGATCTCGGGGTAGGACGAAACCCTAGCCGCATTCTGTGATTGCACTAGCAGGTTGCCCTCTTCAGCACCCACTCCCTCGAAAAAGCTCGGAACCGGAAGGTTGTCTACCAGTTTTGTACTAATAGGAAAGAACTCAACTGGCTGCATTGAGGCAATGCTTTCAGGTAGTTTTACTGAAACTCGAAAGCCGGTATCGATACTATATTCGCCATCAACCATACCAAGAGCATTGGGTATGAGGTTTTGGGCCTGCTGAACATCATCTACCCATGGTGAAAGTAAGGTTGATTCACCTACCATAACCTCGAAGTTCAGTGTGGCGCGGCCCGGAATGCATACCTCTTCGCAAACTAGCCAGTCTGTCTGTGCTTGCAGTTGCAGCGTTTCGCCAGTCTGAAGGCCTTCAGATGTTGTTACCTCGGTTATAAGCAGTGTTTCGCCGTAGTAGCCGTAATTGATGAAACCCTGGTAATCAGCACGTTCCGGTGCTGGCCAGAGCAATTCTGAAAATTCGATGGATTCTGTTTCTTGCCACGCTAGCTTGGTAGGCAGGCCGGTATCGCCGGGGTTTTTCCAGTAAAAATGCCAGTCCTGTTCTGGAACCAGGCGTAATGCGACTGTGAAACTATCTCCGGGCGCAATAATTTGTACCGAGGAGATCAATTCGACCTGCATATTCGGGGCTTCTAAAAGTTCGCTACGACCGAGTTCCTGAGTTGCATCCTGCGCCCAGATCGGCATACAGACTACTAAGGCCGTCGATATGATTAATCTTTTTAATTCAGCTAGATGCATATCTTTTGTAATCTCATTTATACGGTTTATATGTGGGTTTTTGACGCCCGCATAGTCGACGGATCTCTAGAGTATGCCATGGCTAGAGCATGGAGAAGACTGTTAATAAAAAGACACAAAAATAAGGGTGTATAAGCACCTTGTAAGCTTCAGTATCAAGAGGGTAAGCAGAGCGACCTGCTTTGAAGCTGCTCGTCTTTCCTATCTGTTTTTGCTCATTTCTATTTTGTGGTGTTAGCCAAATTGCCAACAATTGTGCAAAAGGAGGTTGATCAAACTCACATTTTTGTACTTTATCGCCAAACAAAGCAATGAGCTTGTTTTCGTAACAAAGCCTATACTCAAACTAGTATGGTTAATTTGGAATTGTTATTCAGTTGAGAGTTGCCTGCTTTGATTGCGTTAATTTAACTATTGAATTTGACTTCAGAGCGTGTAAATTTTAACTATTTTGTGAAACGGAACCTTAATGCAGATCCGCTCTCTAAGCGGTCTGGAGTTTGTAAATGCAAATGATTAAAGTGGTTTTAGTTCAGGTCAAATTGGTCGGCATATGCGCATGCCTATTTGCGGCTGTTCAATCGGCCGTATATGCGCAACAAATTGCCGACGAAGGTATCCCGAATTTACAGCTGTCGGCCACTGATTCCGTAGCCTTAATAATGCAGCAAATCGAATTAGTTGAGGCAGCCGAGAATACCTTTTCTCCCAGGCTAGGAGAGCTCAGTTTTGATCTGGGAGTTCAGCTTGAAACTCTAGGGCTAAACGAAGAAGCGCTAGGCGCCTTTCTGCGGGCCGATCAGAATATGAAAGTGCGTGATGGCCTGTATTCCGATACCAGAGAAATAATTGTACGGAAAATATATGAGCAGCATATCGCCCTCAAGGACTGGGATGACGCGGAAGTTGCGCTGGAAAACCTTGCTTGGGTAAAGGCCAGAAATCTCGATGCTATGTCGGTCGACTATGTACAGGTGCTGCAAGAGCTGGTGGAGTGGAATTTAGCTCGAGATTATTACCAGCTGGATGAGGATGACGACACATCTATCTCTTTACGTCGTGCGCACTCTGATCTAGAAAAAATTTATGATATTTATTATTCCAAGGGGCTGCCATTCGATAACAGAACAGTGGAGTTGTCTTCTGCGGTAAATCATCGAATGGCGATGAAGGTGAACTTGGTGGCGATTGGCGATAGACGCAACGCAGGCATCTTTTCATCGAGACGACTTAGCCTCAGGTACGAAGTCGTTGAAAGCGCTTGTCGGAGCCAATACCCCGATCCTGAGCTTCAAGAAATTAGTGATCACTGCGTTAGCCTGGCCGCAATGCATGTCCGCTCTCAAGAGCCTGAGATCGTGGTTTTTGATCCTTGGGCTACCTCAGGTGTCGACGAATATAATCAAGCCGACCTATTCTTCTCCCGAAGTTATTTTCGCGGTAAAGATGTAATTGTCAATCAGCTTGCCGGATTTCAAGAAACGCAAGATAAACCGAGTGCGCTTCAGGCAATCTTGAATTTAGCGGATTGGTATCTGCTTTTTGGACATATAAATAGCGCCGAGGAAACTTATGCCACGGCTTGGAATTATGCTGCGCAAGAACAGCTGGGAGGGTTACTGGCGATGTCCAGACCGCAGCCGATATCTATTGCTGGTGTTATTCGAGGTTTACCCGAGCTTAGAGTGGGTAATCGGCAGGGTGACGCTGAATTTGCCGTCGACATCGGCGCAAATGGAGAAGTGGTAAAAATTGAGTTTGCTGATACTAATATCGAAGATGAGGCTGCAATCGCCCTATTGGCGGCAGAATTTTCAAATTACAGATACCGCCCGGCATTACAGCAAGGTGTTCCCATATCCGCAGATGGCTATTTAGTTGATGCGCAGCTCTTTTACTAAGGATGTATTGTGAATTTTTCGCAATCAAGTGATTTAAATCAATTCGAAATGAAGAGTGGCTCTAGAAGGCTGTGAATATGTTCAGAAAATCACGTCTTCAGCCTGTGGTATTTCTATCAATTATTTGGTCATCGGTAGTCTTTGCTCAAGAAGCCTCTCCCCTCTCCAGCCTAAACCCAAAGATATCGAATACCGAAGCGGTGAATTTACTGATGGCGCAAATTGCTGAAGTGGAACATTCGCAAGACAGCTTTGACCCTAAGCTCGGTGAATTAAGCTTTGAGTTGGGCCTCCAATTATCAGAGCTCAGTCTAAATGAAGACGCTTTATCGGCGTTTCAGCGTTCGGATCAGAATATGAAGGTTCGCGAAGGTCTGTACTCAGAGAATCGTGAACCCTTGATTAGAAAAATATATGAACAACACATCGAGCTCAAAGACTGGGAGTCGGCAGGCAGTTCATTGGAAAACATTGCTTGGCTTAAGGCGCGGAATTTTGATTCAAAATCCCTCGAGTTTGTCGGGATATTGCAAGAGATGGTGCTTTGGGACTTGGCCCAGGATTACTATCGTGAAAGCCTCGATGATACGCGACCTCTAATTTTGGCCGCAAAGGATCTGGAAAAAATATATGAGATCTACACTGCTCAAGGTTTACCCATTGACAATGAAACTGCGAATTTAACTATTGCTTTCAATCACCGCGCAGCGCTTCGAGACGAGCTAACAGAAAAGATTGGAGCGCTAAATACTGACGCAATAGCCGCAAGTCAGATACTGACAACAGAAAGGGCATGCCACCGCTCATACCCTGATAATCGATCTCCAGCTTTGGATCAGGTACAAGATCAAGACCAGGTGCCGGAGCAATATTTGGCGCGTGATTGTGTTCGCGCGGGCACTAGGGAAATTGAAGCAAATACACGAGAACTGAATTACGGAGTTTCTGAAAATCAGAGTATAACCAGTACGGCGCCACCAATCTTAGCGCGCTATCTTCAATCCATAAGTCGCCTGCCTCAAGCTGGTCAGACAGGTAATGAAATCCAATACGATATTAATCCTGACCAAATGTATTTTGCTCGCAGCTATTCTCGTGGCAAGGAAGTATTAGTCGAACAGATGGACGCTTGGTCAGCGACGGACGATATCCACAATACCCTGGATTCAATGCTAAATTTAGCCGATTGGTATCTTCTGTTTGGATTTGACGAGGATGCTATGGAAATCTACTCTTCTGCATGGGATTTTGCTGAAGAAAATGACATAACTGGTTCCATGCACATGCTTTCGCCAAAACCGATTTCTACAGCCGGCATTGTCGACTCTCTCGCTCCTGTCACCATGAATCGGAACCAAGGTGAAGCAATATTTTCTCTGACAATAAATGCTTATGGCCATGTCGAGAGAATTGAGTTATTGGAAACTGATGTTGAAGACCAGGATGCATTGGCCCGATTGATTGCCGAGATGTCGATGTCCAAATATCGCCCAATATTGCGCGATGGCTTCCCTGTTGCGGATGTTGCCCACAGGGTTAGCCGAAAGATCTTTTACTAGGTCAAAACTAAAGAATCGATCGCCCCAACTTTATTTACTAAGGATTTATTGTGGATTTTTCTGTTTCAAGTGGTATGCATCAATTAATAATGGAGAATGGCTCTAAAGGGGTGTGAATATGTTTATCAAGTCACGTCTACAGCCTGCGGTGCTTCTATCAATTATTTGGTCCGCGGCAACCTTTGCTCAGGAATCCTCTCCTCTCCCCCTCCCAAACCTAAACTCAGAAATATCAGTTCCAGATTCGGTAACTATGCTGATGGCGCAGATTTCTGAAGTAGAACAGTCGCAAGACAGCTTCGACCTTAAGCTTGGTGAATTGAGCTTTGAATTGGGACTTCAGTTATCAGCGATCGGTCTAACCGAAGAAGCTTTAGCGGCGTTTCATCGGTCAGATCAGAATATGAAGATTAACCAAGGCTTGTACTCTGAAAATCGCGAAATCTTTCTTCGTAAAATTCAGGAACAGCATATTGAAATGCAGAATTGGGAGGCTGCGGAGCAGTCCCTGGAGATGCTCGCTTGGATAAAGGCGCGTAATTACGATACTCAGTCCCTCGATTATGTTGCCCCTTTACAGGAAATGATCGCTTGGAATCTCGCTATTGATTACTACCAGTCAAGCTACCGCGAAACCAATCATCTATTGTCTGCCCACGACGACCTGGAAGATATTTATGCGATATATGAGAACAATGAACAGCCTATTGATACTAAGACGGCAGAGCTAGCTATCGCATTGAATCATCGAATGGCGCTGAGAGATGAGCTAACACCCAACATAGGAAGAATGGACTCTGAAGTTGAGGCTTATCGACAAGTAGTCGTTCTGTCCAGAAGCTGCCAACAGCAGCATCCTGTGGACTTGGAGCAAGCCAATAATTGTGCGAGGGCAGGAGAACGTGAGATTCGATCCAAAACTCGTGAACTCAACTATGGCGTTTCTGAGAACCAAAGCCTTTCCAATACCCAGCAGCCTGTACTCAAGGCCTATTTAGAATCTTTGACTAGCGTCCCAGAGCCAATCGATAACAGCGTTGAATACGATTACGATCCAGCGCAACTGTTTTTTTCTCGCAGTTATACCAGAGGCCGAGACCTTTTGATGTCTCAGTTTGCGGCTTGGAGGGTTACTGGAGACAGTACTAATACGCTTCAGGCACTACTCAATCTTGCCGACTGGTACTTGCTCTTCGGATACCAAGAAACCGCTGAAGGAATATATGCCACCGCTTGGACCTATGCCGAGCGAGAGAATATGACGGATCAAATGCAGATGTTGTCACCTCTGCCTTTATCAATAAACGGTCTTGTTGAAGAATTCCCGCTACTGGGGTCTGGAAATAATGAAGGCGTTGCCGATTTTGCATTAATTATTAACATTCAGGGAAAAGTTGAACGAATAGAAGTTATTCAGTCCAATATTGCGGATGCGGAGGTCTTAGCTAGATTAACTGCTGAGATATCGATGTCCAGATATCGGCCAATATTGCGAGAAGGGCTTCCTATAGCTATGGTTGCCCATTCGGTTACTAAGAAAGTTCTATATTGATTGAGCATAATGATTAGATTAGTCAAAATAATTTGTATCCTACCTACGTTATATTTGATCGGCTGCGTGCCTGCGCCTGCAACTATCCCCAGCCCCTCTGTACCCTCGCCGATTCCGTCGCCTCCATCTATCCCCGGGTTACCTTCACCTAGTAGTGATAGTCCTTCGGTACCCTCGCCTAGTAGCGGAATGCCATCGCCTCCATCCCCCTCGCCTAGTGACGGCGAATCCGGTGAATCCGGAGAACAAGCCCCTGAGGGTGAGGGAGAGGACGGACAAGTAGCATCAGAAGAACCTGGAGATGAAGGGCAAGAATCAGGTGAGGAAGCTGACTCAGGTTCTGCTTCAGATCCTGGAACAGGTGCAGGAGAAGGCGAAACCGAATCTGAGGATGTTTCTCTTGAGGACTCAAACTCAGACAGTGAAGCCGAACCTACTTTTGAAGAGCCTACTTTCGAGGAGTCTGCTGCAAGCAATACGGCTGCTTCCCGAGGCGGTCTTGACCAGCAAACTCTGGAGGTGCTCGAGCGCGTACTTGAGCAGGAACTGGGTACTTTTGATTCCAGTATAAATAGAGAACAACGTAACGCCGAGGAGCAATCCAGTGAACCTACTGGCGGTCCTGTCCCAGTTATCGTTTTTGAAGATTACCCTGGAGAAGGTGAATCTACTGGTGGATCTGGTGGTGGTTCCGGTAGCGGTGGCGGAGAAGGTACAGGTGGCGGTGGCGGTGGCGGAGAAGGCAATGTTTCCGTTGCGGTTCAGGAAGCAAATATTCCACCGCCAAACCCTGACGATGACATCGTCGCGAGACAGCTGAGAGAGGCTGCAATTGCAGAAACTGACCTGGAGCTTAAACAAAGGCTTTGGGAAGAATACAACCGCTATACAGGTGCTCAATGAGGTCTAACTATTTACACCTGCTGATTACCAGCTGCGTCTTTCTTGCTTCCTGTTCGTCGATTGAGGTGCGCACGACCGATTACACACCAGTTCAAAATCTACAAATAGAAGTGGCGTTCGATACACTTTTAGATGTCGGAATTACGGTTTTCACTCCGGATGTAGAAGATATTCCCGATGAGGCTCTCGATTTTGTTGGCGTGCGTGAAGCTGAAAGCATTTGGGTCGCGGATAGGCTAAAAGCGACGTTGGATTCCACCGGAGCATGGGGCTATGTAAGAGTTATACCTGACGAACAAGTGATCACTGATTTGCATATAGATGGCCGCATATTGCAGTCCGACGGGGAAACCAGTCGTTTTGATGTGGTTGTTTACGATTCAAGCAAGCGAGTCTGGTTGGATAAGGTATATGAGCAGGTAATTAGCCATTACGCCTATTCGTCTGAGCAGCGAGCCGCTGAGCCATTTCAGGGCATATACAACCAGATCGCCAATGACTTACTAGCCTTGATGACCGAAATTGAACCTGCTGATCGCAAGAACCTCCGCAAGATTACGGATATGCGCTTCGCCGCTCTATTCTCGCCCGAGGCTTTTTCCGAATATTTGGTTATGGATGACAATAACTATTACCAACTGGAACGTTTGCCTGCAGACAATGATCCTATGCTTGAGCGAGTAAACAGTATTCGTCTGCGGGATCAGATGTTTGTTGACGTGTTGCAAGACTATTACCGCGGGTTTGTTTCGAAGATGGAGCAACCCTACGATGCGTGGAGAGAGCAAAGCTTCACCGAGACTACTATTATCCGTCAGCTTGATAGCTCCGCCTCTGCTCGTAAACTTGGCGGCTGGCTAGCCATTGCGGTGGGCGTTGGAGCCCAGTTCAGTGATGACTATCTCGTTAGATTGGCGGGCACCTCAGCGGTTTATGGCGGTGTGGAAAATATTCGCGCAGGCTATTTGGCTCAGGATGAGGCTATGCTGCATATACAGACGCTCTCTGAGTTGGGTGAATCGTTGGAATACGAATTGGAGCCCAGTGTTATAGAGCTTCAAGATCGAACGGTGACTCTCGCCGGCACTACCCGTGACCAATATGCGGAGTGGCGGGAAATACTGCGAGAAATCTATATAAGAGAAACTGGTGACATATCTGCGGGGCAAGATGGCGGATAACAGCTCAGCGCGAGAGGTTGAATTCCAACCTTTTGAGCCACCCAAAAAAACCAACCAGACGACATCTCTATTCAAGTCTAAAAAATTACCCTACCTAGGTGTATTGCTAGTTGCTCTATTCCTGGTTCCTATCCTGTTTAAATTATTCGAATTACTTGGCCCCTCTGAGGATTTGATTGTGGTTGGGCCCCAAGACGCCTTGGTAACTGAAAGTGGAGTAGAGGATCAGGCTGCAGCTCCTGAGGATTCGCCCTTTTCCGACGCACTGCTTGCTCAGGCGCGACTAGACGCGCAGGAAGTACTATCAGAATTACTACCATTAAGAACCAGCCTTGAGGAGAAGGGAGCGCCGAACTGGGCTAATGAACAATTTTTGGGACTGGAATTATTAGGCGAGAATGGAGATGAGCTTTATCAAGCCAGGGAGTTTGGGCAGGCTGTTTTGACCTATCAGGAAGCGTTGGTTATCGCTCAAGATATCGACAGCCAGACGGCTGCCTTTGCAGAAAAAATGCGTTCAGAAGCTTTTACTTCGCTGGATTCGTTGGATGCCACAACCGCTTTCGAAAAATTTACGTTAGCAAATTTAATAGAGCCCGATAATGAGTCCGGGAAAAATGGCTTGGATAGGGTAAACAACCTCGAAGAAGTGTTGGCCCTTACCGCACAGGCAACAGACCTTTTGCAAGAGTCGGCCTTAGTTCAGGCCAAGCTAAAAATTGAAAGTGCGCTTGCATTGGATTCAGAGCATGGTCCAGCGACCGACCTGCTAATAGAAATTGAACAGAGTATTCTGGTTGACGATTTCCAGCGATTTATGTCGGAGGGCTATCAGGCGCTCTCTAACTCTGATTTTGACAATGCTGAGCGTGCATTTGGTGAGGCTCAAGACTTAATCCCGGAAAACTCTGCTGTAGCTGACGCATTGGATCAATTGGGCGCATCTAGAGAAGCTGATCGAGGCGCTGGTTTAATGCAGCAGGCCCAGTCTTCTGCGAATGCAGAACAATGGCTAGAAGCTCAACAGGCTTATCAGCAGCTATTGGCGGAAAACCCGAATAGAGTTGAAGCCCGAGTTGCGCTAGTAACGGTAGAAGCTCGGTTAAATCTTGATAATCAGATAGTGGGAATTATAGCTAATCCCCTGTTACTGAAAGAGGAACGAAGCTGGCAGCAGGCTGAAGAAACCCTAGGCCAAGCGAAAGCGGTAAGAAATAGCGGCCCAATTTTGATGCACCAGGTTGAACAGCTAGCAGAAACTATCCGGAAAGCCAGGACCCCCGTCCGGTTAACTATTAGTTCGGATGGTCTTACTCAAATTAGTGTTTTGGGTATTTCGGATTTGGGGTTGATAAGAAGTCATCCTTTGGATCTAAACCCTGGAAAATATGTGGTCCTAGGAAAGAAAAGTGGATTTCAGGATATTCGAGAAGAAGTAATAATAACCGGTGATGAGCCAAGAATGGATGTTCTTGTTGTACCGTTACGCTCGTTGGGGACACTGTGACTCAAAATCATAAAACAGAAAGCTTAGCGCCAACGGATTTTCGTCCGCCGGACGAGAGTACCCACAAAAAGCTGCCAATAAAGCTTCTTTCAATTGTCCTGCCTTTAGTTCTTCTCGCTGGTTACCTGCTCTATTTCGTCGTATCTGCCTCTAGCTTGCAGGTGCGTATGACGCCGCAAGCCGACATTAGTATTACCGGCGGCCAGTCTTTTGCTATCGGCGATAGATACCTTCTATTACCGGGAGAATTCAAAGTTCGAGCTGAAGCCGAGGGCTTTCAGTCGGAAGAGGTTCTGATATACGTTGAAGCCGGTCGTTCAAGTGCGGTGGAATTTGATTTACAGCCACTGCCGGGTGATCTGCGCATAGTTGTTAATCCGGATATTGCCGTGCAGGTAGGTCTCGATGGGCAGGATCAGGGCCTTTTAAGCCAACCGCTGCTCTCCAACGTCTCTGCTGGGTCTCACCTGCTAAGCCTGGACGCTTGGCTCTACGAAAGCTGGCAGCAAGAAATACTGGTTCCGGGATTGGGGCAGACGCTAGATTTGGACGTCGAGCTTGTTCCTAACTGGTCGGATGTAACCATTACTACTCGCCCCTTGGGGGCCGAAGTGCAAATTGACGGCATGGTAATGGGCATTTCACCGCTTGAAACAAAAGTAGAATCTGGTGAGCGGGAGATTCTACTTTCTTTGCACGGGTATAGAGATTTAGCGCGTCAGTTCAGTGTGGAAAAAGGTGTAAGCCAGTCTTTAGATGATTTAACACTTACCGCTTTAGAGTCTGTACTACTGGTAACTTCAGACCCCGAGGCGGCTACCGTCACAGTGAATGATATTTACCAGGGCGAAACACCAATTGAGATCGAGCTATCGCCTAACCTAGAACACGAAATAGCGCTATTTAAAGCGGGCTATATAAGTCAGTCCGAGTCGATTGTTATGCAACATTTGGAAAATCGAGAGGTGCAAATTGGACTGCAGCGTGATCTGGCGAGTGTTAGTTTCTCTGTATTCCCCGAAAACGCCGAAATATTGATAGATGGCTCTTCTCTCGGTTCGGGGAATCAGGATCTTCAGCTAATGACCAAGACGCTGCAGGTTACCGTGCGCAGAGATGGATACGAGACGCAGGTTCAAGAGATATTGCCAACCAGGAATATTCCGCTGCATCTGAGTTTTAGGCTCCTCACAGCGGAGCAGTCTGAATGGGCCTCCATTCCCGTCAGATATAGCACTTCCTTTGATCAAGAGTTGTTGTTGTTTCGCGACGCAGGTGAAGTGCAGCTGGGCTCCGAGCGGATTGAGACTGAACGTCGGGCCAACGAAGCTCGCTGGGAAGCCTATCTGGAAAGAGCCTTTTACGTTGCTAAGACACAGGTCACAAACTCTCAATTCCGGGCCTACGACGCTGATCACAGCTCGGGCAATCAGGATGCCAAAAGTCTAGACGGGCCTAATCAGCCGGTTGTGAGCCTTACATGGCAAGAAGCAGCGCTTTACTGCAATTGGTTGAGCGAGCAAGAAGGTTTAGATCCTTTCTATACGATTACGCGCGGTTTTGTTGGCGGGGTAAACGAAGGCGCTCTAGGGTTCCGGCTGTTAACAGAGGCCGAGTGGTCTTGGTTAGCGCGAACAACAGATTCGGGATTAATACAAAAATATAGCTGGGGAAATTCGGATGCCGGTGAGGCGGTGGAGAATATTGCCGGCCGAGAAGCCGCGGGCATGGTGAATTTCTATTTGGCTGACGTTCAGGACCGATACGAAGTTAGTGCGCCGGTAGGCAGCTTTCCAGCGAATCATCGCGGACTAATGGATATTAATGGAAATGCATCGGAGTGGTTGCACGATTGGTTTATGCCACAGCCCTACCCCGGCGATCAAATACAAATGGATCCTCTTGGCCCGGAAATTGGCGAGTTCCATTTGATTCGTGGGGCCAACTGGGCAAGAGGTTACCTGCCTCAATTACGGCTAGCTTATCGGGATTCCGGATCCACTGCACGCAACGATGTCGGCTTTCGGGTGGCGCGATATGCAAAATAATGTGATGCCCGTAACCTTAAAAAGCATTCTACTAAGCATGCTTCTGATCGGGTCTGTTGCTCATAGCCAGACATTTGATAATCCAGATGTCGATGCAGAAACAGATATTGAGGCGACTGAACTCGAAGCCCCACTAGCAGAAGAAGATCAGATTCAAAATGCAGAACCCGAACCAATAATTGTTGATGCCGGTGTAATTGAGCAAGGGGACTTTAATCCCTTTGTTCCCAGTGAAGATATTTCCGAAGATTATTCCGTCCCCTTTCCTGTAGATATTTGACGCGGATATCACATAAAGACGGGCAGCATATGAAAAATTATATTCTAAAAATCAAAACGTTATATTATTTTTGCCTACCGAAGGCATCCTTGCAGCCAGTCCTATTTAGTTTTACGAAAAATTTGGCTAAGCATTTTGAACTATCCCCCTTGAGCCATAGTGGAGACTATGGCGCTGCGGACGATAACTCAAAATGCTTAGCCAAATTTCCCCTAAAATCTAAATCCTTCATGAAATATCCAGGTTAGGCCATAAATATGAAAAACATACTCGAGCGCGAGTTCCTCTTTCAGATAATTGCATTGCTGTTGTCCTTCGTGGTGGTTCATTCGCTTTACGTGGCAATAGTGCGACCCAATGCGGAAGAGGCACTACTTTTTGAAGCGCAGATGCTCGAACAAGAAACGCCCGTAGACGAGCGATCTCCATGGGTAGTAATCAAAGACTATGAGCAGGAAACCTGTTTTATATTGATGTTTTGGGCACTGGCAATTATGGGGCTCAAAGGCGCGCGGATAGCGGCAGAGCGTAAATTATTTGAAGAGCCTCTGGTTCCTATTACTGACGGATCCAAGATATTGGCAGAAGATGCTCGACAATTAGCTCGCCCACTAGAAGCACTGCCGGAGCCCGACCGCGACTATTTGCTGCCACGCATCCTATCCACGGCTCTCCAGCGATTGGGGTCTGGTTCCTCAATTCAGGAAATATCGACCTCTATACGGGACGAATGCGAGATTGAATCCCAGCGGCTGGATACAGAGTTAGCGATGATTCGGTATATCGCTTGGGCAATTCCTTCCATCGGGTTTATCGGAACGGTGCGCGGTATCGGCGCCGCTTTGGGCAATGCTCACGAAGCGATTGCCGGTAATATTGTCGGGGTTACGGCTAGTCTGGGAGTTGCATTTAATTCCACACTTATCGCTCTGCTTATCAGTATATTTATTATGTTCTTGTCCCATCAGCTTACGTTACAACAGGAGCGTTTGGTTTTAGCCACACAGCGCTATTGCGACAAAAATCTGCTCCGGCATATAAAGGTCTGATATGCAGAAAATGTTAGACATTCACGATTTGGGCATTGGTTTAATTGGACCCGATCAGCATATTCGATCACCAGGCTATGCATCTCTTGAAGGCAAAGAGTTAATTTTTGGCGATTCCGCTAGAGCGGTTTTTCGTCTACACCCGGGTCAATCTGCAAATCAATTCTGGCGTGATCTAAATACGCAGAAAGTGGCGGCGAATTTTCCTGGTGTTAGACATCAGGCGGATTTGGTTTGGAATCATTTGAAGCACTTCGATAGCTTCGAGATCGGCAATATTGATCTGGTAACGGTTCCCTCGCATTACGGCAAAGACCAAATAGCGCTGCTATCAGGAATATTGCAGTCGGTGGGGGTGGGATCTTCGCTTTTGTGTAAGCGATCGTTGCTTATGGCGAGCCTATATCCGGAAGTCGAATATCAAGTTGACTACCAGTTGCACCAACTGGTAGTTACTAAAATTGAACGGTCTAATGGTGAGTTGAGTTGCGGTGAAATGACCGAATATCCAGGGCTCGGCTTGCTCGGATGTTGTGACGACTTACTAAAGGGTATTCAGACTAGATTTATAGATAAGACGCGGTTTGACCCGTTGCATCACGCAGAAACAGAGCAGCAGCTATTCAATCAATTAACGGACGGGCTATTTAAGCGGCCTTGGAATCGTTTGGATCTCAAGGTGGAAATGGGCGACCAGAGTAATTCCATAGAGCTATCCGAAAAGCACCTAATTGATGCTGCAGGAGAATACCTTCAAAAAATTCAGCAAGTATTGCCTTCCGGTGTATTTGTCGCGGACTCGATTTTTAGTAACTTACCTCTGCAGTTAACCGAAGGAAATGCACGCTATGTGCTAGATGAACAATTCTCCAAAGCATCGATATCTTTGCTGTCTGAGGTCAATTCTGACACCGGTTTTGCGGAGTTAACCGTCCTGAAAGCAACGGGCTCGGCTTCAACCTCAACGGGGGGAAAAGACGATTCGACTGACGATGTTCAGGTAAGCGAAACGCAAACAGCCGAGAAATTGATAGTTGAAGTAGAAGAGCAACCTATTCAGCCAAATCTGGATATTCAGTCGGTCTTGGCGGTAGCTACCCATCTATTGGCAAAAGGCAATGCGGTGAGAGCAGAGGGATTGGTTGTAGTGAACTCCGGTAATCGTTTGAGCTGGAGTCCCCAAACTAGTGATGAAGCACTAGGTAGCTTTTCACTCAGTGATGAGGGTTTGCTGCTTAGTTCTGCTGGTCAACTTAGGGTCAATGGCAAGTCAGCTGCGGATGCTCAGATATTGCACCCTGATGATGTAATTAGCCACGATGATATTGCCGGTACGCTGGTAGCTATTTCGGTGGTCGATGAGGTTGGTCTCTAGGCTTTCGCCTAGATTCTGTCTCCATTATGGCTAAAACAAGGCGAATTCAATCAACGTTCAGCCTGTCTTTTCTGGACATTATGTCCTGTGGTCTGGGAGCCACAATATTGCTGTTCTTGATCGTTCGCCACAATATCGATCCGGATCCAACCGTCTCGATAAATTTGCGGTCCGAAACCACCCTACTCCAGGAAGAGATTCGTTTGGGCGAGGAAAACCTAGTACGTATCCGCAATACTATTTCCGATGTTGATGAGCAGATGGCTGAGGCGCAAGGGCTGGCCCGTCGTATTCAAGCGGAAATAGAAGATCTTCAGAGAGAAATTGAACAGCTAGATCCTAACTCGGTAGAAACTCTCGCAGAGTTGGAACGTCGATTGGCGGAGCTTGAATCGCAAAAGGCTGTGCTGCAGCAAGCCGGCGGTGACCGGGTAAGACAGTTTGTTGGTGAAGGGCAACGCCAATACCTTACGGGCATCAAAATGAGCGGTAATCGAACGCTAATATTGATCGATTCTTCTGCGAGTATGTTGGATACCACAATTATTAACGTGGTTCGGCGACGAAATCAGAGCGATGAAATTAAGATGCAATCACCCAAATGGCAGCAAACTTTGTCTATTGCGGACTGGATAATTACCAATCTTGAACCCGAGACCCGGTTTCAACTGTATGACTTTAATGTTTCGGCTCAGTCGACCGTTGATGGAACAACCGGAACTTGGCTTGATGCTTCAAGTCAGGCGCAGCTCAATGGTGCCGTAGAGGGGCTAAAAAGCACCATACCTGCCGGGGGAACCAGTCTGATTAATATGCTTTCTACTATCGCTTCTCTGAACCCTCAACCAGACAATATCTTTTTGGTGACGGACGGGTTACCAACTCAGGGCCGGGTTCTTCAGACGGGCGGTTCCGTAAGTGGTCGGGAACGTCTGCAATACTTTAATGAAGCCTTGGATGAAGTAGGAAGCGGTATTCCGATCAATGTACTCTTGCTTCCAATGGAGGGGGATTACTACGCTGCTTCGGCATTTTGGTCCATGGCGGTAAAAACTAGAGGGGCCTTTTTAACTCCCTCGGAGGATTGGCCATGATTAGACGCCGTGGGAGTGACGATACCAACATCGCTTTTTTGGATGTCATTAGTTGTGGCTTTGGTGCCATCGTTCTGCTGTTGGTTATCGTACAAACTCAGTCGCCCGAAGTGATTGAAGAGACTGAAACAGATCAGGTCGGCTCTGTTCGCGCCCTGCAAGAGGAGTTGTTCACCTTACGGGGTGAAATTGACATTCTCGATCGGGAATTGAACGCAAAGCATGAACAGCTAGGCATAGAAGATGAGCTAGTCGCCATTCTGCTTGATCAGCTAGAAGTATCTGAGAAAAGATTGTTTGCGCTAGATGAAGAAAATACCGCTGCTGAAGGGCCGCGCGGAGAGCTCCAGCTTGCGCTACAAAGTCTTACGGATGAGATGCGTCGTCTTTATAGTAATTATCAAAATGAGACCAACTACATCGGCGGTATACCGGTTGATTCTGAGTACATCATTTTTGTGATCGATACGTCCGGCAGTATGTTTACCTATTCATGGCCGCGAATGATTCAAGAGCTTGTAGATATATTGGACGTCTACCCTAGTGTGAAAGGCATTCAGATAATGAATGATATGGGCCAATACATGTTTACCAGTTTTCGTGGGCAGTGGATTCCCGATACCGCTGACCGCAGGGAAATTATCGTCAGTCAGCTGAGAAACTGGCATCCGTTCAGTAACAGTAGTCCGGTTGAAGGCATACAAGCTGCGATACAGACCTTTTATCAATCTGACCATAAGATTAGTATTTATGTGTTTGGAGATGACTATACGGGCAGGTCACTGGAAGCTGTGCTTGATACAGTGTACAACTTGAATCGGCAATCCGGATCAAGTGAGCCAATGGTGCGAATACACGCTATTGGTTTCCCATTGATGCTTGCCGTTGGAGAAGCTGATGCTGCAGCAAGATTTGCCGCTCTGATGCGGGAGATAGCTCAACAGAATATGGGTTCTTTTGTAGGATTAAATGACTTTAGGTAATTTATGAATTTTAGACATTCCATTATGTTTGTATCTCTGGCTTTTGTTGCAGGCTGCTCGTCGGTGCATACCATCAATGCCGAGTTCCCTACTCCCCTCGTTGACCCTCTACAGAAAACAGCCTTCCTCGATTTACCGGAGGAGTTTACGACTTATCAGTTTATTCAAGATGAAGAAGATCGCGGTGACATCACCATAATTCTTGGTCAGGCCCATAAAAACCTTTTTAGCAGTGTTGTTTCAGCGCTATTTACCGACCTTAGCCTTTCTCCTGAGACCGCCGATATAACGTTGAGACCGGAAGTGAACGCTTTTCAATACGCGTTGCCAAAGGAAACAGGCTCCACCTTTTATGAAGTTTGGCTAAAGTACCGCTTGCAAGCTACGGATGCTGACGGCGTTGAAATAGCCGATTGGCTAATTACGGGATACGGAAGAGCTACGGATGAGAGACTCCAATCCGAGGGCACCGGCATAAATGGAGCCGCAGAGGAAGCGCTGAGAGATATAGGTACTCAGCTAACCCTCGGGTTCGCTCAGCAGGCGGATATAGAGAATTGGTTAAATGCAGAGATGCAGCAATGATTAAGTCGATTGTCCATGTATCCAGCCTATGGCTGCTAGCTGCTTGTAGCACGGTAACCGTGGATCAAATGCGTTTAACTGAGACCAATATAGATTTGGGTTCAGACACTGTGGTAGTTTTGGGACGTCAGCACTCCCCGGCCTACGAGGCTGAGGCGGACTTGGTAACCTGCGTTGCCCGCGAGCTTGGTCAAGGCGCTATGGGTATGGAAGTTATTCCGGACGGACAATTTGTTGATGCCCTTTACCCTTGGTTTGAACCCCGGACCGCGCCTCTGAGTTTGGCCCGTTTAGAGACGCTGTTGGAACAGCAGATATTGCAAAAAGCAATTGATGACTTTGAAATACGCTACATTATCTGGATAGAGGGAAATACCGAAACTACTGACTCTAGTGGTGGATTGAGCTGCACAATATCCCCCGCAGGAGGCGGCTGTTTAGGTCTGGGGATGTGGGAAGATGAAGCTACCTACGAAGCTAGTGTCTGGGATTTTCACGCCATGACAGAATCAGGGCGTATCAGTGTAGATAGCCACGGTACATCCTATTTACCAGCAGTAATTATCCCTATTCCCTTCCTTGCGCGCGTTCAAACCAACTCTTGTAAGGGGTTAGGCAAGCAAATTCAGTCCTTTATTGTTCAGGGTTAATCGATGAAGGGCTCAGCTCGATTTAAATCATTTCAATGCATAGCTACAGCGCTCTTATTATGCGCTGGGGTTTTCGCTTACGCAGATAGCGAAGTAGAGGCTGGCCAGAAACTCCACGAAGAACTACTTCTTACAGAGCGTTTTTACCAGGACGAAGCACTGAGTGCCTATGTCAACGAAATAGGCCAGAAACTCGCTGCCAATAGCGATTGGCCGGAAATTGACTATCACTTTTTTGTAGTCGATAGCGGTGATATCAATGCCTTTGCGTTACCTGGCGGATATATTTATGTGAACCGGGGGCTTATCAACTACCTCACGTCGGAAGCTCAGCTAGCTGGGGTACTGGCTCACGAAATCGCCCATGTAACCCGGCATCATCACGATAGGCGCGACAGCACTAATACTATGGGTAATGTTGCCGCTTTTATGGCTTCTCTTATCACCATGAATTCCGGTGTTGGCGATGCGGTGAGCATCTGGAACAACGCTCGTGTGAGTGGATTCGGTCGGGATATGGAGTTAGAGGCCGATAAGTACGGTGCTGAATATCTGTATCGAACTGGTTATGACCCTGAAGCTATGATCGAAGTGCTAGGTATTCTTAAAGATCACGAAACCTTTATGAACCGTGAAGCTCGAAACGCGGGTGGTCAATCCACCTATCACGGTGTCTTTGCTAGCCATCCGCGCGGAGATGCTCGTCTTAAAGAGGTTGTCGCCCAGGCGGGACTGCTATTACCTGGGGAAGAATTTCAAGGTCGTGATGACTATAGAACTACTGTGGACGGCGTAGTTTTTGGACGAAGTTCAAACAGCAATGCGCCTCCGGGGAAAGCCCGCTACGTTCATAAGGGGCTGGCGGTCACCTTTACCTACCCTGATGACTGGAATAGAACTACTTCCGGATCTACTATTAGTGTGGCCTCCCGGTCTGGTGATATCGAGCTAAAACTGGAAGTCGCGACCATTGCCGACAACGAGTTAACCGCTGAAGAAATGCTGTTGGCGCGCTATTCCGTAGATGAACTACTTAATGCTAGCGAACATAGTCCAATTTACGAAGAAGAGACAGCGATTACGGGCTTTATTCAGTTTGGTGCGTTAGTGCAAAGAGTGGCTGCGACTAAACTCGGAAGCAACGCCTATTACTTTTCGACTGTTTTACCGGGTAACGCCGATGACGAAACAGATCAGCTTCAATTGGAGATTATGGCTAGCTTTAGGCAGGCGTCTCAACAAGACTTGCCTCCAGACCGAGAGCTTCAGGTCTATTACCAGAGGCTTGAGCCCGGCGAGACCTTCTTGGATTTGGCCAGAACCTCTGTGCTTGGCCAAGAGGCTGAAGCCTATCTGCGCTTGATCAATGGCTACTACCCGGCGGGTGAAGCTCAGCCAGGAACCTGGATGAAATTAGTCGAATAGTCTTTCCGAACCTTTAACTAAACGCGATTCAAGTAACTGACGTCAAGGATGACAGAGTATGGATACCCACGCACCGCATAAGCCCCTATTACCTTCACTGCGCACTTCTGCGACCAGCAAAGTAACGCCCTCTCGGATTTTTGAAGCAGCTGCAGAATCGAATCTGCACTGCTTTTGCTTGCTTCAGTTGATAGAGGTAGAGCCTGGCCAAAAAGATTTTGTTGTGCTCTTCGCAAATCAAAAACTGGCTAAATTGTTACAGATGGATCGGGATCAGATACTGGGTAGTCGCCTTAGCAAGGTTTACCCATTTTCAGATAACTGGGTTCAGTGCGATCGGTATTTCCAGGCTTATGCATCCGGACAAGCTGCAATGGAAGAATTTCCATTGCAGCTATTTGGCGAAACCAGATGGTACCGGCATGAAGTAGTGCCCATTGGCGAGAATCAGCTCTCCATTACAGCAGAGGATATAACGTCCAGGAAGTCACTTCAGAAACAGCTGGTCCGTAAAGCCTATTTTGATGATCTAACGGGGCTGAAAAATCGGACTTCCTTGATGCGGTATCTGGAACGCAAAAGCGAGCAAGGCGCGCAGTGCTTTCTAGTATTGTTGGATATAGATAATTTTAGAAGTATCAACCAATGTTATGGATCTGGCACGGCGGATTTATTGATTAAAAAGCTTTCATTAGCTTTGCTGAGCCTTGAGGTTGGAGATTGCTACAGGCTCAATGCCGATGTATTTGCTTTGATAGTCATTCGTCGTGATAGCGAGGCAGCGCTGAGCGATGCGTCAATATCTAGGTGGCTACAAAAACTCTCTGGAATCTACCATCTGAAAGCCCACAGGGTAGCCTGCTTTCTGTCAGCAGGCTATTCGGTCCGCAGTAGTACCGATCAAATTGAGGGCTCAGATTTTTTGTCCAGAGTAGAAATAGCTCTGGCACATGCCAAATCAATTAACCCACCTAAGGTGACCCGCTACTTCGGTTCTATTATGGAGGCTCATCAGCAGAAGCTCAGTATAGGAGGTTCATTGGCTGAAGCGCTACGAGTACAAGAGTTTACGGCGCACTACCAACCTCAGTATGACCTGAAAAGGGGTTGCTTGGTCGGCTGCGAGGCGCTGTCTAGATGGCATAGCAGAGATCTTGGCCATGTGTCTCCCGAACTTTTATTGATGTTGCAGAGCGAAATGAACTTGCTTGCACCCCTAGACCTTGGATTGTTAAAGACAGTGGTGGTTTTCTGCAATCAGTTACCCCTGTTCCAGGATGGTATATGCCTGTCGGTAAATGCATCTCCTTCGAGTCTTTTGGACTCTGGATACTTGGATCAGCTGATTGCTCTATCTAAGCAGCTACCCAGTTGGGTGTCTCTTGAAGTTGAAATTACCGAGAATGCCTTAATTTCCGATGACCAAAGTCTGAATCATGGCATGAAGCGGTTACTAAACGCAGATATTGGAACCGCTTTGGATGATTTTGGATCTGGTTATTCGAATCTGAATTACCTGTCTTCATACCCTTTTGAGAAATTAAAGTTGGATCGTTCCCTGCTTCAGAATATCGAGACTAACCCACGCAATGGCTTGTTGATTTCCGCCACTATAGATCTGGCCCATCGTCTGGGTATTCAGGTATTTGCTGAGGGTATTGAAAGCGCCTATCAATACAAATGGCTGGTAGATGCGGGCTGTGATTTGGGTCAGGGATACTTTCTGTCTAGGCTTCTTGCAGAAAAGGACGGCCTGTTACTTTTTGAATCAATAAACGTACGCATGTTAGATAAATAGAAACAGCGCTAACCCCAAAAGCACCCGGTATATGACAAAAGGCATCAGGCCGATTGATTGGATCAGTTTCAGAAAGTAATGGATACAGATATATGCTGATACGCCTGATATCAGGGTAGCTATGGCTATTACCGACCAGTCTGTGCCATTACTTCCCAGAAGCTCCAATGCTTGCCAGGCTCCGCTGAGCGCGATTATGGGAATTGACATCAGGAAAGAAAATTTAGCCGAAGAAGTTGGCGATAGTCCGAGTAATAGCGCGGCTGTGATAGTTATCCCTGAGCGCGAGGTTCCCGGGACCAATGCGGTGGCCTGAGCGATGCCAATTATCAGCACCAGCTTCCAGCTTAGGTCAGCTATTTGTTTGCCACCCTTGCCCATGCGGTCCGCAATCAGCAGCAACCCGGCGCCGATTAGCGTGGTGTAGGCAATAACCTGAGCACTGCGTAGCTCGGTCTCGATAAAGTCTTTAAATATTAACCCGGCAACTGCAGCCGGAATGGTCGCTAAAACCAGAAACCAGGCTAGTTGCCCCTGATCGGACCAGCGGCCCCTAAGGCTGTCTAAGCCACCTAAGGCAATTGCCCCCACATCACGTCGAAAGTAGAGAATAACTGCAACCAGGCTACCTACATGCACGGCAACGTCAAAGGCTAAGCCCTGATCGGCCCAGCCTAATACTTCCTTTGGTAAAATAAGGTGTGCAGAACTCGATATGGGAAGAAATTCCGTAATACCCTGAATAATCGCTAGAATAATTGTCTGGAAAATATCCATTTTGTATTTTGCTTCGTTCCCTATTTCTTACGACTTTTGTTGTTCAAGAGTTTTCCAAGCTGATTTAGATCGAAGATAGACCGGTTCAGCTTGCATGGCGGTTATTTGACCACCTTCAGTGATACGTTTTTCCGCCAATGCGAATAAGTCTGAGGCTCTTGCTGGTGTTTGGTTGATTTTAGGCGAGTTTGCTTCAACCGCTTCAGCACCGCTGCCAAGTATAAGGGCTAGATCCGCGGGCAGATCAATTTGATCAAGGCTGCTTAAACTGTCCTCGCAGAGCCTAGATAACGCGTTTTTCTTACTGGAATATTCGAACAGAGCCCAATAGAACTCTCCCATGCGCGCATCGGTGATGGTGAGGAGTGTGCCACCCTCCTCCAGAGGCTTGGTTGAGCTAGCAGCAGCTGCCATTGCTTCAAGGCTAGAAATTGGGGTCAAGGGAAGGTCTAAGGCGTAAGCTATACCCTGAGCTACTGCAGTGGCGATTCGCAGGCCTGTGAAAGATCCGGGGCCTGCTGCCCAACATATGCTTTGAAGTTGTTCTTTCTCGATATCCGCTTTGATCAGGCAGTTTTCTACTAAACCCAGTATCAGGCGAGCCTGACGCCGGGTGCCTTCCTCTTCAATTTGCCAAAACTTAGTGCCGTCAGAAATGGCGACCGAGCAAACATGATCACTACAATCTATAGCGAGAGCGGGATACATTAGGAGGAAATGGTCCCAGCAGTATCAGTGATCGCAAGAATATGCGGCATCAAAATTTGTTCTAAAGCATCTATATGTAACGCCGAGTCATTTAGGCAGGGAATTAGCCGCAGCTCCTCACCTCCAGCCTCGATAAATATTTCAGCGTTCTCCATCGCTATCTCTTCAAGTGTTTCAATGCAATCCGCTGCGAAAGCCGGACAGACAACGTCAATGCGCTTAACGCCAGCTTTTGCGAGTTCCACCAATTTGACTGCTGTATATGGCTTTAGCCACTCAGCCTTTCCAAACAGAGATTGGTAGGACATGCTTGATCGCTCTGGATCTAGCTGTAATTGGGCTGATACGGCTCCAGTCGTGCACTCACAGTGGCCGGCATATGGATCTCCTTTGTCAACATAAGAGATAGGAATGCCGTGATAGGAGAAGAGTAGGTAATCGGCTCTACCATGCTGTTGCCAAAAACCTTCAATACTTTTGCTTATGGCTCCTGTGTAGGCACTTTCGTAAAAGTAGCTATTGATGATGTTGAGACTAGGTAAGGCGCGATTCGACTGCATATACTTAGCAACCTGATCATATATTGCACCCGTGGTGGAGCCTGAATACTGTGGGTACATAGGCAACACTATAATTCGCCGACTTCCGCTCTTATAGGCCAGGTCCAGGGTGTCGGCAATTTTGGGGTCGCCATAGGTCATCGCATGAACAACATTGGGGGCATAGTCGCCTAGGCTGTCTACTAACTTTGCCTGCAGGGCTTTAACTTGGCGCTCGGTTATAACTCGAAGTGGAGAGCCCTCCTCTGTCCAAACTTTGCTATAGGTCTCTATTATCTTGCGCGGTCTTAAGGTCAAGACAAAGCAGTTGAGAATGATCCACCAAATTGGCCTGGGTATTTCCACTACTCTGCGATCCCACAAAAAATCCCTTAAGAAGGATCTTATTGCAGGAACCGTCAGTTCTTTAGGAGTGCCTAGGTTAACTAGTACTACAGCTGCTTTAGTTCGAGTGCCTTTCATTTTTTCTATGTGCCGAGGCTATGAGCCAAGAGCAGCTAATACTTTAGCGCTGATCGACTCTACGCTGCCAACGCCTTCTATAGGGTGGTAGCTAGGCGTGTTTTGCGCGGAGCCTCCGAGGTTTTGGTAAAAAGCGACTAGAGGCTGGGTTTGGTTGGCGTAAACCTCTAAACGATGCCTAACCGTATCTTCTTTGTCATCTTCTCTCTGGCTTAATGTCTCACCGGTTACGTCGTCTAGCCCTTCCCGCTGCGGAGGATTGTGTTGTACGTGATAGACCCGTCCTGATGGGCCGTGCACTCGCCTGCCACTCATGCGAGAAACTATTTCTTCACCGGGAACACGAATCTCAATCACACTATCGATATCGACTTTCGCTTCGACCAATGCTTCTGCTTGCGGAATAGTGCGTGGGAAGCCATCAAGTAAAAATCCGTTCTGGCAATCAGGCTCTGTGATACGTTGCTTTACCAAGTCAATAATAAGCTTGTCAGATACCAAAGCGCCGGCATCCATGACGCTTTTGGCTTTTAGACCTAACTCGGACCCTGAGCTGACAGCTGCGCGCAGCATGTCACCCGTCGATATTTGTGGAATGTTGTAGGCTTGGGTAATAGCCGCCGCTTGCGTGCCTTTACCGGCTCCGGGGGGTCCTAAAAGTATTACTCGCATTAAAAATTCCTATAAAAGGTGTTTGTTACTGCTACAAAATCGACTGGGAAACATACACAGCTAAATAGACTAACTCAATCCGAATCCACTTTTTTTGCTTCCTTCCAATATGATGCTAATTCTTCCATGGACATACCTGAAATATATAGTCCTTTATTATCAACAATATACTCAATCTTTCTAAAGCGATTAGCGAACTTATTTTCTGATTTTCTTAGGACTTGCTCTGCGTCCATTTTTAGCTTTCTACTCAGGTTTAGGCAGCTGAACATTAAATCTCCCAACTCTTCTTCTATATGGGTTCGATCTCCGCTTGCTAAGGCCTCGCGCAATTCAGCGAGTTCTTCATCTATCTTGGGTAGAACCTGTTCGGCATTTTCCCAGTCGAACCCAAGGTTTGCGGCCCTTTCTTGAATCTTTTGCCCTCTCGTCAGCGCGGGCAGATTCAAGGGAATATTGTCCATTACCGAAGATTGCCCTTTATCTAGACGTTCTTTCTTTTTAATTTCAGCCCAGCTGCGGTTCACATCAAACTCAGTGTTACTCGCAGCGCCCCTTCTGGACTCAAGAGTCCCATCCGGAAAAACGTGCGGATGCCGGCGAACCAGTTTCGCGACGAGGTCGGAAATTACCTCCTTTAAACTGAAGCGCCCCTCTTCCGTTGCTAGCTGTGAATAAAATACCGTCTGGAACAGCAAATCGCCCAGCTCTTCACGAAGATCGTTATAGTTTCCACGCTCGATGCTGTCAGCCACTTCGTAGGCTTCTTCTATGGTAGATGAAACTATCGATTCATAATTCTGTTTTAAATCCCAAGGGCACCCGTCTTGCGGATCGCGCAGGCGAGACATCAGCTCTATAAGGTCATCAAGGTCGTATTCCGGGTGGCTCTGGCCCGGTGGTGTATCCGTGCTATTGATCGCTAAAGATACCCGAGGACAGATACCTATCGCCCCGATCACAGGCTATAGCTACCACTAGTGCATTGTCCTGAGCCTCAGCTATATCGAGAGCGGCAGCTATCGCTCCACCAGATGAAACGCCGGCGCATAGGCCTTCCAGTTGAGCTAGTTTCCTAGTGGTGTCTTCTGCACGCGCCTGCGTCATCTCGACAATTTGATCTACTCTGGAGGAGCTAAATATACTAGGCAGGTACTCGGTGGGCCATTTACGAATGCCTGGTATTTTTGCGCCGTCGGTTGGTTGTAGCCCGATAATTTGGATATCAGGATTTTTTTCTTTTAGGTATTCAGATACGCCCATTATGGTTCCCGTAGTCCCCATAGAGCTAACAAAGTGTGTGATTTTTCCTGCTGTTTGTTCCCAGATTTCAGGGCCGGTGGTTTCGTAGTGCATACGTGGGTTATCACTATTTCCAAACTGGTCCAAAACCTTGCCCTTGCCTTGGTTTTGCATTTCCAGGGCCAAATCTCTAGCACCTTCCATGCTGGCTTCCTTGGACACTTCGATCAATTCTGCGCCATAGGCCAACATGCTTGCTTTGCGTTCTTCCGTAGCGCTTTCCGGCATTATCAAAATCATTTTATAGCCACGCATCGCTGCGACCATGGCCAATGCAATGCCTGTGTTACCGCTGGTAGCCTCGATTAGGGTGTCGCCCGGCTTAATTTCACCGCGCTCTTCAGCGCGTCGAATCATGCTTAGGGCTGGCCGGTCCTTTACAGACCCAGCTGGATTGTTTCCTTCGAGCTTGGCGCAAACCAGGCTGCTGCTATTTTTGAGCATGCGCTGTAAGCGAATTAGCGGAGTGCCACCGACCAGGTTTTCGAGGGTAGGTATATTAGAAGTTTCGATGGCCAATGTTCGGTCCTAGTGGATAATAAGTTGATATAGATGGAGCAGCCCAATATTACCTTTGATCGGGCTTTGCCTAAAGGTTTTTAGGCGATGCGAAGTTAGTGATTAAAGACGGTCTAACGTTCTAACATTGGTTACATATCTAAAACCCAACCGTGGGTGCTCGATTGTATGTACATAAAATGACGTTGAAATGCTATGGCTTGGATTAAGAATCACCCGAAGCTTGCCACCAGGTAGAAAGGTGGATTGATCAAGCCCAAGTCGGTCAAATTCCCGTGCATTGTCCATGTCCAAAGTAAGTAGCTCATCGGTTCCATCAAGCTGTATCGCCATCATGAGGGGTGTGGATAGATAAATTTGTATTCGACCACTTCCATGCTGACAAGCCCGCTTTGGTCAAACAGGCCCCCACGGAGTGATGGGCAAATGTTGCTGAACTCCACAGCATTAGAATGATAAATGGGTGCGCGATGTTCATATTGTTATTGTCCCTGACTTTTAGCTTCTAGTTTGCGCTATTAGCTCTCGGCTATTTAGTTTCTTTCCGTCCAGCATCTCATCAATGGCCACACGATTAATATACTTGCAGGCATTTCTAACGGCCTTATCGGAGAAGTCGCTTTGAGAAATAGCCATGATTTGAGCACCGGTCAATGATCTGGACTCTGCGACAACTATGGGCTGCCAGCCAAGCTCCGAAGACAGATTGTAATGTTGGGCAGGATCGATGACATTGCCTTCATAATCGTGGTCAAAAGAGATTCCGTAACCAACTTCTTCCAGTAAGCTGAGTTCGAAACTTCTAAGTAAAGCTTCTAAGTCCGCCTTGGAATCTAATGCAATCAGGGATTCTGAATAGTGGTGATAGAGTCGCGGATGACTGTCCTCAGGAAGCAGCAAGTGCCATAGCAGTTCATTTATATAAAAACCGCTGATTAAGAACTCGCCCTTAAGTTGGTAGTTAACCACCGGTTCACAGTCGGTGAGCGTTTTCAGCTCGCCTCTGCCGGTCCAGCTGAAATATGCTTTACAGAATGGGCTTAATCTAACACTATTTTTTTTATGTGACCTGCTGCCGCGAGCCACTAATCTAACGCGGCCATGGGCTTGGGTGAAAATATCTACAAGCTGACTAGTATCCCGGTAGTCGCGGGCATGCAGGACAAAGCCTTCTATATTTGCTTCGCGCAACTCAATTCGATTCCTGGTAGCCGAGACTTTGCAGGGCGCGTTCGTCGTCTGACCAGTTAGATTTAACTTTGACCCAAAGCTTTAGTAGTACTTTGCTATCCAGGAGCTTTTCAATATCGAGACGCGCGTCAGTGCCTACAGACTTCAGTCTTGTTCCTGCATCTCCGATAACAATGCGCTTCTGGCCTTCTCTCTCAACTAATATCAATGCATGGATTTCAACTAAAGAGCCCTGCTGTTCAAATTTTTCAATTTCAACGGTTGAGGCATAAGGTACTTCTTCGCCAAGCTGTCTCAAGATCTTTTCTCGAACAATCTCGGCCACTACAAACCTGGTACTGCGGTCAGTTATCTGGTCTTCAGAAAAATGGGCTTCGCTCTCGGGTAAATGTGTACTGATCAGTTTGTAGAGCTCTTCAAGATTGTCGCCCTGAAGTGCGGATATGGGCATAAACTCCGCATCCGGCAACTTAACCGCTAGTTCTTGTACATGCGGCAGTAATAGGTCTTTTCCGGCAAGTTTATCGGTCTTGTTTATGGCTACGATCAAAGGAGCCTTTAGCCCTTCAAGTCGGTGTAAAATTTGTTCGTCTTCTTTGGTCCACTTGAGTCGATCAATCACAAACACCACTAATTCAACGTCACGCATTGCCGCTCTAGCTACTTTATTCATGTAACGATTGATAGCTTTAGGCTGGTCTATATGCTGCCCGGGCGTATCTACAAAAATCACTTGTTGATCGGCATCCGTGCGGATTCCCAATATTGCGTGCCTTGTGGTTTGAGGCTTGCGCGAGGTGATATTAAGTTTTTGACCAATCAGGTGGTTTACCAGAGTGGATTTACCAACGTTCGGCCGGCCAATAACAGCGACATATCCACACTTAAACTTACTACTCATCGATATTAACTCCGACAGCGGCCAGGGCTCTATTCGCGGCCTCTTGCTCAGCTGAACGTCTATTAGGACCCTCGCCGACAAATTGCTGATCCTGACCTTCAATGGTGCAGCCAATAGCAAATTGTCGCGCGTGGCCTGGCCCACTTACCTCGACAGTTTCGTATATTGGCAGTGGGTGCCCCCGTCCCTGCAGCCACTCCTGTAAAAGGGATTTTGCATCGCGGACTGATTCAACACTGCTGATTGCCTTTGCCGGAATTTCCAATAGTTTCGCTGACACATCAGAAGCTGCCTGCCAACCACCATCCAGATAAACCGCGGCAATAACTGCTTCAACCGCATCTGCCAAAATTGAATCTCGTCGGTGCCCGCCAGAACTAAGAGCAGATTGACCGAGTTCGATAACCTCCTCTAAGTGCAAAAAACGGGCTATATCTGCGAGAGACTCCTTGCGTACCAAGTGAGAGCGCATTGAGCTTAAATCGCCCTCAGGGGACTCCGGGTGGGTATGAAACATAGATTCTGCTGCAAAAAGGTTTATGAGGCTGTCGCCTAGAAATTCCAGACGTTCGTTGTTGTTTGCGCCGGCGCTGCGATGTTTGAGCGCATGCTTAAGCGTTCGGCTATCAGAGAACTGATAGCCGAGTCTTTCTTGAAATCGACTCAGTGAGTCAGGCATAAGAAAAGGAGGTGCAAATTAGGGGGCTTCGGGATAACGGGCCTCGAAGCTGACCACCACACTGATGTTATAGAACAGGTCAACTTGAGCGTCATAGTCATAGACAAAAGAGGTTTGGTTATTATCTCTATTAATAATAATATCTCTCGCATTTACTTCGATAGAATTGATGGTAAATGCTTTAACCATGGAATCGCGTATTTCTGCATTGGTCTGATTGTTAATAGAACCAATCGGGCTGTCGAGGCCTTCTATAGTAGAGAGCAGCATGATATTTTTGTAGTAGAGAGGCGTTACCTTAAAAGCGCAGAGGGCAAAAAAGACGATCACCACCAACAATGAAAGCAGCGCTAAACTAGACATACCCAAACTTTGTGATTTTCTGTTCATATCAAACCTCTATTTAATACTTCCGGCAGTACCAAATGAAGGAATGGACCAGGGCTCCCAGTGCATCCACACTGCTACCGCTTTGCCTACTATATTGGATTCTGGCACTGAACCCCACTCCCGGCTGTCCAAACTGTTATCTCTGTTGTCACCCATCATAAAGTAATGCCCGTCTTGCACCACTGTTTCGAAATCAACGCCAAGTCGAGTGGCCGGCACCTTAACCTGAATTTCATGCACGACGTCGCCATCAGTTTCCTCGATTAAATCGATGTAGCCGTAAGCATTTGCGCCCAAACGGGCAACAAAGTTTTGATCAAGTGGTAGATCGTTTACATAAACCTGATTTTGGATTACCTGAATATGGTCACCTGGCATCCCTACTAGACGCTTAATGAAGTATCTCTCATCGTGCGGGGGAATAAATACAATTACGTCACCCCTTTCTGGATCGCCAGTTGGGATGATTTTAGTGCCAATTATGGGCAGTCGTACGCCGTAGCTAAATTTATTGACTACTATGAAGTCTCCCACTTCCAGTGTAGGTATCATCGAGCCTGAGGGAATTTGAAAGGGCTCGAATAGAAATGAACGCAAGAAGAATACGATAAGCAAAATCGGGAAAAATGAGCCTGTGTATTCGATTGCACCGTGTCCGGCGCCCTTAAATACAAATTTGTCCAGAATCCAAAATACACTGGTAAAAAGTACCAGCACAAAAAGAATTACCGCAAAATCAAAATCAAAATCCATATCTTTCTCTATTAGCTCAAATATTTAGTCGTCTGAACGCAAAACTGCCAAAAAGGCATCCTGAGGAACTTCTACGTTGCCCAACTGCTTCATGCGCTTTTTACCTTTTTTCTGCTTTTCCAACAACTTTTTCTTTCTGGAAATATCGCCACCGTAACATTTTGCCAATACATTTTTGCGCAATGCTTTGACTGTAGAACGGGCAACTACCTGTCCGCCTATTGCGGCCTGAATCGCTACGTCAAACATTTGCCGTGGGATTAGCTCACTCATCTTTTCTGTGATTTGGCGGCCTCGGCCCTGGGAATTATCGCGATGCAAAATAAGGGCGAGCGCATCCACTTTGTCACCATTGATGATTATGTCCAGTTTTACCAATGGAGCGGCTTCAAATCGTTTGAAGTTATATTCTAGAGAGGCAAAACCGCGACTCACGGATTTCAGCCTATCAAAGAAATCCATAACTACTTCGCTCATGGGGATTTCATAACTAAGGGAAACTTGATGGCCTGCAAACTGCATGCCTTTCTGGATACCTCGACGCTCTACGCAAAGGCTTATCACGTTGCCGATATGTTCCTTTGGTACCAAGATATTAACTTCTGCAATGGGTTCGCGGATTTCATCTACGGTGCCAGGGTCTGGCATTTTTGACGGGTTATCCACCAATAGCACTTCGCCCTTGGATGACAGTACTTGATAGATTACTGATGGGGCGGTTGTAATGAGGTCTAAGTCGTACTCTCGCTCCAGCCGTTCCTGAATAATTTCCATATGCAGCATTCCTAAGAAGCCGCATCGAAAACCGAAACCTAGGGCGTCGGATGATTCCGGTTCATACATAAGGGACGCATCGTTCAACGAAAGCTTCGCTAGCGCTTCGCGCAGTTTTTCATAATCGTCTGAGCTGGTCGGAAAAAGTCCAGAATATACCTGTGGACTTACTTTTTTAAATCCCGGCAGTGCGGGTGTGTCAGAGGTGCTGGCGTGAGTGAAAGTATCACCGACAGGAGCGCCCTGAATATCTTTAATACCGGCTATGATAAAGCCCACTTCGCCAGCTCTTAATTCGTCTTGGGGGGTTTGCTTGGGCGTAAACACACCGACGGTGTCCACCATATGAGGGCGGTTGAGCGACTTGGCAACTAACTTATCTTTTTTCTTGATGGTGCCCTGCATCACTCTCACTAGAGAAACGACGCCTTGGTAGTTATCAAACCAGGAATCAATTATTAGTGCCTGCAGAGGTGCGTCAATATCGCCTATTGGAGGCGGCACAAGCTCGACTAATTGCTCGAGAACCGCATCTACATTTTTGCCGGTTTTAGCACTGCAATATATGGTTTGACTAGTATCCAGCCCAATGATCTCTTCTATTTCCTCACATACTTGCTCTGGCTCGGACTGAGGTAAATCAATTTTATTGAGTACCGGAATAACTTCTAAGTTTTGTTCTATCGCCGTATAGCAGTTGGCAACAGATTGAGCTTCCACTCCTTGAGCGGCGTCTACCACCAAGAGTGCGCCTTCGCAGGCCGCCAACGAGCGGGAAACCTCATAACTAAAATCAACATGACCTGGCGTATCAATAAAGTTGAGTTGATAAACCCGCCCATTGTTTGCCGTGTAAGAAAGCGTAACGCTCTGGGCTTTGATAGTGATGCCGCGCTCTCTCTCAATATCCATCGAATCGAGAACCTGATTTTCCATTTCTCTTTCGCTTAGGCCTCCACACATCTGGATAAAACGGTCGGCCAAGGTCGATTTGCCATGATCGATATGGGCAATGATGGAAAAATTTCTGATATGGCTGAGATCGGACACTAAAAAACAGTTTCTCTGAATTGAAAATAAAGATGCCGCCAAATTTCCAAAGGCGGCATCAGGGCTATTAGGGCGCGCAGTCTAAAGGTTCAGCGGCCTTCTGAATATAGGAGATAGAATTTGTCTGGTCAGAGCAATGTGGCTAGTCGATATCAATAGTGCGGAAAATGGGGGCGCCATCACGATAAAATCGAATTGGCTGTACTTTGCCTGTTCGCATATTTGCGGCTACTGCGGAAATTTCATCTATGTTTGCAACTTCGCTGAACCCTAGCTGGACCAGGATGTCACCTGCTAGAAGCCCTGCATCGGCAGCGGGAGAGCCAGGTTGAATTGATTCAATTAATACGCCGCCGGAAATTCCCAGCTCCCTTGCTATAACCTCATCTATGTCCGATAACTCCATGCCAAAGATTGCATTTGAAGAAGGTCTAAAGGATTTTCCTGAGTCTTTAGCGGGTGTCCTGACACTCACTTGGCTAGGTAAAGTTCCTAGTTCAACGTCGATGGTTTCGCGTGCGCCCTCACGATATATAACTGCTTGTACCATTGATCCGGGATCGATTAGACCAACAACGTGCGGTAAATCATGGGAGTATTCGATTTGATGATCATCAAATTCAATGACAATATCCCCAGCTAGAAATCCTGATCGCTGCGCTGGACTCTGATCGACTACCTGATTGATCAACGCGCCGTGAGGGCGATCCAATCCGAAGGAGGTTGCTAAATCCTGGTCTATATCTTGAATGACTACGCCTAGCCAGCCACGTAAAACTTCTCCGCCATCGAGTAATTGTTCAATTACGTCTTGTGCAACCGCTGATGGAATGGCAAATGACAAACCCATGAAGCCGCCGGACCTTGTGTAGATCTGAGAGTTCACACCAACCACTTCTCCCTTAAGGTTAAATAGCGGGCCTCCCGAGTTACCTGGATTGATGGCTACGTCTGTTTGGATAAAGGGAACATAATTTTGCCCGCTGTTATTAGGCAGGTTTCGACCGATGGCGCTTACAATACCGACGCTAGCTGAGTAGTCCAAATCGAAGGGCGATCCAATCGCCAATACCCAATCACCTACTTCCAGCGTCTCAGGTTGAGCAAAGGTAACTGTTGGCAGGTCTGCCCCATCTATTTTTAGTAAAGCCAAATCAGATTGTTCGTCAGTACCCAGCACCTCGGCCATATATTCCTGACGGTTATTAAGGCGAATCAAGATCTCGTCGGCACCATCTATTACATGATTATTGGTAAGTACATAGCCATCAGCGGAAATTATGAACCCTGAACCTACGGATGACTGTAGAGCGGGTCCTCGATCGAAACCGAAAAAGTCTCGGTATGCTTCCGGTATTTCAGAGCTGTCGTTAGCTCGGCTATTTACTGATCTAACATTGATTTTGACTACGGCGGGCGAAGTCGCATTAATTAGATCCGTAAAATCAGGCAGCTCCAGTGCTGAAGTACTGGCGCAGAACATTAAGCTCGTACTGAAGAGAATGATCGAGGAGAACCGTTTAGTTTTTTTATGCATAGAAATATCCGTTAGATGCATTTGTATTGGAGTTGTGTTTTTAGATGCAGATTGTTGAAAATAATTCAATATCTATCAAAAATTATGATTTTGTAACAGAAGCTAGAACAGCGCTGAATTTGCGCCGGCCGGATTGACAAGGATTGGAGTGGTGTTCTCCAAAATGCGCGGAGCAAAGTCTGCAGCATAGGGAGATCGTTTAACCAGGTAGCGAACCAAAGATGAGCCGACAAGTAGACCAGCTACTCCGCCCACAATGGAGATAAGCTCGCCTTGCAGTTGATAGCCTAGGCCAGCCCCCAGAAGAAAAACTAGAATCGGAATGAGATACAGCGAAAGCGCATTGCGAACGAAAGCACCCTCTTCAACTCCAATCTGAACCTGGTCTCCCGGTGAGACAGATTCAGAAATTCTTTTTTCAGTTTCTATCCACATCAGGCGTGTTGGATTGAGCCATTTATCAAGGATTCCGTTGCCACAACCTGCCTTTGCCGAACAAGAACCGCATCCACTCGAGCTGCGAATCGAAACTTTGACTCGCTGGGGCTCAATATCTATAACTTCTGCGTATTCAGTGATCATGGGCTTTATTGGATAGCAATATCTGCGATAGGAATTAAGCCAGAAGCAATTAACTCTAAGCTTAGTAAGGGCACCTCGCCAACGAGAGTGGCTAGATATACATCTTGCTCCACAGATAGGTAGCTAAGCAAGATATTGGTTGCTCCCAGATTGGTATTTACCGGTGGAAATCTCGGCGCGTCTACTGGTACAAGTGTCACGCTTATGGTTGCAAGGCCATCGGTTAGCACCAGTTCGCTTTGATCCAGTTCTGACAGGTAAGTTGAGTGGATAGTCTTAAAGCCGTCAGGCAAGCGAGCGGCAGCCCATGTAACCTCTGAGTCGATCGAGCCTAATCCTTCGGGTTGCGTGCAATCTACTGCCGCGTCGGCATCAGGTGCTTCTGCAGGCGCGTCTGGAAACTCGATGCTAACGAACTCGTACCGTTCAATAGGCGTTCGTTGCGGTGTCAGGACTACGGTGCGAAGCGTCAGGTAGTTCTCTGCATCCAAAGAAAAGCCGTACCCGTATCTAAAGCTATCTACGGGCAATAAAAGTAGTTCGCTTGCTGCTCTGCCCGCCACGATGCTGTCTTCGGGACGGTAAAAATTGTAGAGACCCGAAAGATTATCAATATCAATCATCGGTCCCGCATCTGGCGCAACGCAATTAATCTGATGGGTCCGCAAAGGCATTCTGCTATTCAGTGCTAGTAAGCTCTGTTGCCCGCTCGTTGCGGAAAGGTTATCCACCCAATATGTAGTCAATTGCCCCGCGCGTTCGAATGCCATGGAGCCTTGATAGGCTTCAGTGGTAGTTGCTTGTACCATTTTCATAAAGAGTTGTTTCGGATCCAGAGGTGAATCCATAGGGTCTTGCGCAAAGGCAAAGTTAGAAGACACTATTGCGAATAGCCCAATTCTGGCTGCTGTTGTTTTCAGCACGGGCTTTCTGAGTGGATTTGGCTTACTGCTGCTCCGCGCTGATCTGTCGCGCAAGAGGAAGTACTGAATTGAGGCTGTCGGAAGTGTTTTCGACATGAGTAGAGATGGCATCCTGAATATGTTTATCGAGCTCAGCTTTGTCAAAGCTTGGCACATCAACGCTTTCAGATACATGGTTAACTTGTACAGGAATGGTTGAGCTAACCGTTTGTGCTTGCAGTGGAGGTAATTCAAACCCATCAGGGATAATAACCACCGGCTGATAATTTGTGGACTGCTCTGCAGCTGCTTGCGTGTTTGATAGAGTGCTCTCTGCATCTGTATTGAGCGGCAGTTGCTGTATGCCAACAAGAGCAAGAACGGCTACTGAAGCTGCAACGGCAAACTGAGATATAGGCTTGAAGAAAAAGTATTTTTGATCGGGTTTAGACTCGGACTCAAGAGCGGCGCTAATGCGCGAAGACAGATCGATGCCACCAAGAGCAGATTTATTAAGAGAGGCACTGCTTAGTTGATGCAAGTGCCAATCTGTTCTCAGGCTATCGTCTTTTTCTAACTCAGCAAGAACACGCTTAAACTCCCATTCGCTGGCTTCTCCGTCAACTAACGCGGATAGGCTTTCGCTTAAATTGGGCTGCTCTGATTGGTTCATAGAGTACCGTTCATATTAGTTAAAAAAATTGCTTGATCCTGTGACAGCCTGTTTTTTAAAAGGTTCACAGAAACAATCGTATTTTTTTGTTGAGGTATTTTACCCCATTTCTGCAAAGAATTATCATCTGCTTAATCTGGAGCCATCAAAGGGCGAATTTTTTCGTTAATCGCCTCTCTAGCCCGGAATATTCGTGATCTTACGGTTCCAACCGGGCAGTTCATAACTTCCGCAATTTCCTCGTAACTCAACCCCTCTAGCTCTCGCAATGAAATAGCGGATTTAAGGTCTTCCGGAAGGGCTTCCATCGTTGCGAAAACAACTTGTTCAAGCTCGTTTCGAAAGAATTCGCCATCAGGAGTATCGTTTTCTCTTAAGGCCTCACTTCCGGAATGAAACTCTGCATCGTTAATATCTACATCGTTTGCTGGTGGTCGACGGCTGCGCGAAACTAAATGGTTTTTGGCGGTATTCACTGCAATACGATATAACCAGGTATAAAACTGGCTGTCTCCGCGGAAATTACCTAATGCGCGGTACGCTTTTATAAACGCTTCTTGCGAAACGTCCTGAGATTCATGAGGGTCGCGCACGAATCGTCCTACCAGCGCCTGCACTTTGTACTGGTATTTAAGAACAAGTAAATCAAACGCCTTTTTGTCGCCCTTTTGTACTCGCAGCACTAATTGGTTGTCGGATTCTTCGGATCCGTTTGTACTCATCTATAACTATCCGTCAAAATTCTTGATAAGAGACCGCTGTAAAACTCAGAAGTTCTATTTCTGATTAATAAGTGACCCAAGCTAATTGCGCTTTATACTACAGGCTTTACTGCCCGCTCACACACAACCGCAGTGGCATTACTGAAGATTATTTAACCTGAGGGCTTTTGGTCAAGCCCTCCTACTGAGACGATTGAATGACGCAAAACCATTATCACGACGCACTGATTATCGGCAGCGGAGCCGCCGGATTGGCTGCAGCTCTCACTTTAGCGGAGCATATGAGCGTCGCCATCTTAAGTAAGACGGCAATAAAGTCCGGCTCCACCTGGTTGGCTCAGGGAGGAATAGCTGCTGTCTTGGATAATGAAGATTCTGTGGAGTCGCATCTGCAAGATACTTTGATTGCAGGTGCGGGGCTATGTCATGCAGATATCGTGCAGCGCATAGCGGAAAATGGCAAAGATTCGATTCAGTGGCTGCAAGACATGGGTGTTGAGTTCACTCCAGCAGCCGGAAAAAAGGGAGAAAATGATCTACACCTCACGCGTGAAGGCGGACATAGCCATAGGCGCGTTATCCATCATAAGGATCGCACTGGCAGAGCAGTGAGTAGCTCACTCTCAGACAGAGTTCTTGAGCACAAAGGCATAGAGGTCTACGAAAACCGTATTGCTATTGATCTACTAAAACAGGCGGACTCAAATTCTAGCAAAATACGATGCAACGGCGCGTACGCGTTGGATTTGAATAATACCGAAGTGGAACTGCATCAAGCGCGAGTAGTTATTCTAGCCACAGGTGGAGCATCCAAGGTTTACCTCTATTCAACGTCACCAGATGGCGCATCAGGCGATGGTATCGCAATGGCCTGGAGGGCAGGCTGTCGAGTGGCCAATATGGAGTTCAATCAGTTCCACCCTACTTGTTTGCATCATCCTAAAGCGCGGTCCTTTCTGCTTTCAGAAGCTTTGAGAGGCGAAGGAGCTATATTGAAATTGCCAAATGGCGATACCTTTATGGAAAAGTTTGACGAGCGTGCTGAGTTGGCTCCGAGAGATGTGGTTGCGCGCGCCATTGATCACGAGATGAAGCGTCTTGGTTGTGACAACGTCTATCTGGATATTAGCCATCGCCCTGCGGATTTCGTTAAGGAGCATTTTCCTACTATCTATGAATCTTGCATGGAACTGGGCATAGATATAACCAAGGAAGCTATCCCCGTTGTGCCAGCGGCGCATTACACCTGCGGAGGTGTTTTGGTGGACGAGAATGGCCAAACGGATTTGAATAACCTGTACGCAATCGGTGAGGTCTCCTTTACCGGTATGCATGGAGCAAATAGATTAGCGAGTAATTCACTTTTGGAATGCATTGTTTACGCCCGGCTCGCTGCTAACCATATATCTAAGCGCGTACGGGACATCCCTGCCCCGGATTACGCTAAACCTTGGGATGCGAGCCAGGTAACGCATTCTGATGAAGACGTGGTTATTTCTCATAACTGGGATGAGTTACGTCGCTTTATGTGGGATTACGTCGGAATTGTACGAACGGATAAGCGTTTGCAGCGAGCCCTCCACCGTGTTCAGCTTCTGCAAAAAGAAATTCAAGATTACTACTCAAATTACCGTATTAGCAATGATCTTATTGAGCTGCGTAATCTGGTAGTGGTTGCGGAGCGTATTATTTTGTCTGCGCTGCAAAGACGGGAGAGTCGTGGCCTGCATTATTCTTTGGACTACCCTGACCTGTTACCCATTGCTCAAGATACCATCATGGTACCAATCAATTTTGCCGGGCAGGACATGATAGTCAGCCGCGATCAAGCTTAGGTTTATTTGCGGCTGTACTTTTGTTTTTGTTGTCGCCCTCGAGCAAGTAGACGCGCAGTTTTCGCCAATCATCCCGGCACAACGCGTCTCTCCAGATTAGTTTCTCAAACCTGGTTTCTTGGCTGACAAGTTTAATATGAAGGCACCAAGGAAGCATTTGATGGAGTGATGCTTGGTAAGGAGTATTGGTACCCTTTTTCAAAGGCAAAAACCCTACTGACGTCAGAGAGACTTTCCCCACAAGGTTTCCGGCAGCCCGGTTTCTATACCAAATATAAATCAGGCAAGAAAAAATACAAAAACAAGCACTGATCTTTGCGAACAAAGAAGCATCTGCAATCGCGATCCAATAGGTCGCCAAGCAAATACCAAAAAGGTTCAGGCTAAATCCCAGTACAGATTTTTTGATGTAGATAGCATCGTCCATAATGCTCTATTTTCTTCCTAAGTTTGCTCATGTTAGGGCTCGCCACGAGGATGAATGTCCTCGTGGCAGGTGGTTCATGCTACGTGAAGAGCTAAATAGCGAGTTAATTTGATTTTCACAATTCTCTACTCTTGTGCATATAGCTGTCTGTATATGCCGCTCTATGCTTCATTCCTTGAATTCCAGACTTTCTAATCTGTCCACTCGTCAGAATACATGAGAAGCTATACCAAGAAAGTGACGGTCACGTATGAGGCAGAATTCATCGTTAAAGTCTAAATTGAAAAACCTTGTGTCGAAAGTGCAATCACTTGTTAGTTCTAACCTTCAGGTCGGCTGTATTGATTGATTTTATCTACAATGATTTTCACTTCTGGATCAGAAGGCACGGCTTTGCCCATAAACCAATCAAATATATCCGGGTCTTGGCATGTCAGTAGTTTTTCGAACCTGATTTGGTCGTCATCAGAAAGAGATTCGAAGCAGTTTTCAAGAAAAGGCAGCAGAACTAAATCTAATTCGAGCATTCCGCGTCGAGTTGCCCACTTAAGTCGATTGATATCCATTAGAATGTTGCATTGTTATGGTCTATTGATGCGCAATTGTACCCTTAATCATAAACTGAATCGCACTCTGATAGCCCAACTCACAGGTAAAGGAATTTATGTCAAATTGGACTAATTTTATTCAGGAACACAGCGAAGGGGTTTCCAGTGATACTGGATTTGTGCCGGTTGCTGAAGACGTGATCGTGGAGGTAGCTGGTGCAGATGCCGCTAAGTTATTACAGGGGCAGATAACCGCTGATGTGAATCAGTTAGCTGATGGAGAATTTTGCCAAGCGGCGCTCTGTACCAATAAAGGTAGAGTTGTATCTACCTTTCATATTCTGCGTGCAGGCCAGAGTTTCTATTGCCGGTTACCTGCAGACAATGCCGAACCGTTAATAGCGACGCTCAAGAAGTATGGAGTCTTTTATAAGGTCGAAGTGACGCTGCGTGAAGATATGGGGATTGCTGTCCTGTTATCAAAGGGCTTGCAGGACACACTGCCAAAAGGCTTATCTGATAAAGCTCTGCTACTTAAGCATGGTCCTGAAATTCAGGAATATTGGATTGAACAAAATCAGTGGCAAGATTGTTGGTCTTTGCTGGCGCAATCTGGCGTTCAAAGTTCCGAGCATGGGTGGAAACTAGCCAAACTGCGATTGGGATGGCCAGAGATATTTCCGGAGACTGCTGAAGCCTTTTTACCCCACGCACTTAGTTTGGACCTATCTGAAGGGATCAGCTTCATCAAGGGCTGTTACACCGGCCAGGAAATTGTTGCCAGAACCCACTATAGAGGGAAATCAAAAAAACGTTTGACGCTGCTACAGGTCGATATTGAACCGGTATTGCCCGGCAGCGATTTAAAGAGCGTGGAAGGAAAGAGTATCGGCACCGTGGTTGTCTCGGCAGCTAGCGATTCAGATAAGGGTGGTTCGGAAATACTTGCTACGGCCAGTATTGATATTGAGGATGTCGGGCAGCTGATGCTGGAGGACAACATAGTGGCATATAGCCGGTTACCGCTTCCCTGGTCTCTGGATGATTGATTCAGTTTTTGAGCTGATCGACTACATAACAAATAATCCAGCTATTCTCGGGTGGATAGTATTCGGCTCATTTGTCTATCTACTAGCCTTTCTATTGCTGATGCCCTTTATCGCCTCAAAGATTCCGATAGATTATTTTGGCGCTGAACAGAAGAAACCCTATGCGCCAAAAAACCTAGGCCTCTACATTATTTATAAGGTATTAAAAAACCTTATTGGTCTATTGTTTGTTCTCGGTGGATTGCTGCTACTGCTAACCCCGGGACAGGGTATCTTGGGAATTCTTATCGGATCTTTACTGCTTGAATACCCCGGAAAATATCGGTTTCAACGCTGGTTGATAAATAAGAAACCTGTTTTGGATGGGCTTAATTGGCTACGAAAAATAGGCGGTGCCGAGCCCCTAGAAGTCCACTAACCTTTGTCGCAGTATTAGATCCTAATCTTCAAGTTGCCAGTCGATCGGGTCAATGCCGGCCGCGGATAAGTAGTTATTGATTTGCGAAAAGGGTTTGCTGCCGAAGAAGCCTCGGTAGGAAGATAGCGGCGAAGGATGAGGCGCAGCTAATACTAAGTGTTTGTCCCGATCGATATTGGCTCCCTTCTTCTGCGCATAGGTTCCCCACAATACAAATACTAGGTTCTCTCGCTCCGCATTAAGACGCTCGACAATACGATCTGTAAATTCTTCCCAACCTTGATTCTGGTGAGATCCTGCTTGCCGCGCTTCGACTGTCAGCGTGGCGTTGAGTAACAGTACCCCTTGATGCGCCCATTTTTCCAGACAGCCTTGGCTCGCCGGAGCAATTGCTAAATCAGACTTGAGTTCTTTATAGATATTGCGCAGGGATGGAGGTATATCCACGCCCGAAGGCACAGAGAAACAGAGACCATGAGCTTGATCAGGCCCGTGGTATGGGTCCTGTCCAAGCATTACTACCCTGACCTGCGCGAAGGGAGTTGAGTTAAGGGCGTTAAACCAAAGGTTTGCCGGAGGGTACAGAACTTTCCCCTGGGATTTTTCCGAAGCTAGAAATGCCTTCAAATCTTGCATATACAGCAGTTCAAACTGGTCTTCCAACTGCGCTAACCAAGAGGGTTCTAGTTGAATGTCCGTCATCTTCTCCGTTTAACCGAAAGGTTCTACTTTAGTTTTTACTCTGACCTCTATTCTGGCCGCATTGCCGGAAACAGAATAACGTCTCGTATGGAAGGTTGATCGGTAAGCATCATGACCAATCTATCAATGCCGATGCCCTCACCCGCTGTTGGAGGCAAGCCGTATTCAAGTGCACGAATGTAATCCGTATCAAAATGCATGGCTTCGTTGTCTCCAGCATCTTTATCAGCCACCTGAGCGTTAAAACGCTCGGCCTGGTCTTCTGAGTCATTTAACTCGGAAAAGCCATTGGCAATTTCTCTGCCGCCTACAAAAAACTCGAAGCGGTCTGTAATAAAGGAATTGTCATCATTGCGCCTAGCTAGAGGCGAAACCTCCGCCGGATACTCGGTAATAAATGTCGGCTGAATCAGCAAATGCTCAACCGTTTTTTCAAATATCTCGATTTGCACTTTGCCTAGGCCATAGCTTACTTTAAGAGGTACATGTAAGGCTTCTGCTATAGCTCTGGCGCCCTCTTCTGTGGCTAGCTTGTCCGGGTCCATTTCAGGGTTATATTTAAGAATGGAGTCAAATACGCTGATGCGTTCAAACGCCTTTGAAAAATCGTATTCATAAACTTCCTGTACTTCGCCGTCTGCATCCCGGCGATGATTCAAAATGGTGCTTCCGCCAAAGATAGCGTCAACAAGCTTGCGCAGTAGATCTTCTGTCAGGTTCATCAGGTCCTGGTAGTCAGCATAGGCCTGATAAAACTCCAGCATAGTGAATTCTGGATTATGACGGGTTGATAGTCCTTCGTTGCGGAAGTTGCGATTAATCTCAAAAACCCGCTCTACGCCGCCAACTACCAATCGTTTTAGGTAGAGCTCTGGTGCGATACGTAAATACATCTCCTGATCAAGAGCGTTGTGGTGGGTCACAAAGGGTCTGGCAGTGGCGCCACCAGGAATAACCTGAAGCATTGGTGTTTCAACTTCCAGGAAATTCAAATTAGAAAAATAATTCCTAATAAATTCAATAATTTGTGATCTTTTCCTTAGAGTGTCACGAGACTCTTCATTAACGATAAGGTCTACATATCGTTGACGATACCTCTGCTCCATATCCGTTAAACCGGCGTGTTTTTCAGGCAACGGCCGCAGCGACTTGGTTAGTAGCTCGTATTCCTGCATTTCAACGTACAGGTCACCCTTTCCAGAGCGCCTAATAGCCCCGCTAGAACCAACGATATCTCCGATATCCCACTGGCCCCAGCGATCCTTTATGTCTTGCTGTACAGGCTTATTTGCATATAGCTGAATACGACCGCTCACATCTTGAATCACGATAAAAGGCCCGCGTTTGGCCATAATTCGTCCGGCAACACTGGCTAACTCATTGGCTGCTTCGAGCGTTGGTTTGTCCTGATCACTATATTTTTCGTCGAGATTTGCAGCTAGATGCTCTCTACGCCAAGTGTTTGGAAAGGCATTGCCTTTCTCTCTGATGCTATCGAGTTTCTCTCTGCGCTCTGCAATTAGGCGATTCTCGCCCTGGTTGGCGTCAGCTGATTGATTTGAATTTTGCTCTGTCATAGTTTTTTCTTTGTTTATTAGCCCGAACTACAGGCCGGCTTTAAGAGAGGCTTCAATAAAATTGTCTAAATCACCGTCTAGAACGGCCTGAGTATTACGCGTTTCGATGTTTGTTCTCAAATCTTTAATGCGCGCATCATCCAATACATAGGAGCGAATTTGACTACCCCAGCCAATATCGGATTTCCCATCTTCAAGAGTCTGCTGCTGAGCCTGCCGTTTCTGCATCTCCAATTCATAGAGCTTTGCTTTTAGCTGCTTCCAGGCTGAATCCCTATTGGCATGCTGTGACCGCTGATTTTGGCATTGAACTACCGTATTTGTGGGTTCATGCGTTAGACGAACCGCTGAATCGGTCTTGTTAACGTGCTGCCCACCGGCGCCACTGGCCCGATAGGTATCCGTACGTACATCCGAAGGATTGATTTCAATCTCAATATCGTCGTCAATCTCCGGAGATACAAAGACGGATGCAAAAGATGTGTGGCGCCGATTACTTGAATCAAAAGGCGATTTACGTACTAAACGGTGCACGCCGGTTTCTGTGCGGAACCAGCCAAAGGAAAATTCACCCTCGATAGAAATGGTGGCGCTCTTAATACCGGCTACATCGCCGGCGGAACACTCAGTAAGAGTGGCTTTAAAGCCCTTGCTATCAGCCCAACGTAAATACATACGTAACATCATTTCAGCCCAATCCTGAGCCTCTGTGCCACCGGAGCCAGCTTGTATATCCAGAAATGCGTTGTTGCTGTCCATTGCGCTGCTAAACATGCGCCGAAATTCTAATATCTCCAATTCGGCCGTCATTCTTTCGCTTTCAGTCACGAGGTCTATGAAACCGTCTTCGTCATTTTCCTCCTGAATCATTTCCAGAAATTCGAAGGCGTCCGAGACTCCTTCTTCTAGGGTTTCTATGGTGGTTACAATAGTTTCTAGGGCTGATCGGTCCTTGCCGAGGTCCTGGGCCCGTTGGGGATCATCCCAAACCGCGGGTTCGGCGAGCTCTAATTCGACTTCCGCCAATCGGTCTTTTTTGTTGACGTAGTCAAAGATACCCCCTCAGCACTTGAGTGCGAGATTGGATATCTTTTAAGTTGTTTATGAGAGCCCCGGTTTCCATATTTTCTAGTTTATTATCCGATCATTAATAGGCCGCGAATTCTACGCAAATAGCGTCATCTTTATAAGTAGTTTCTGCACTCTTCTAAACTCTTCGGCCCTCTCCTGCTCAGCTAAGCCAGATCAAAGCCTCGGCCTCATCCGTAAAGAATTGCCAGTCTAGCCCAGCGTTTTGGGAGGCATACTTATAGACCTCCCAAACTTCATCACCTAATAGCTCTTCACCTATCAAAGATGCGCTTCTTAGACTAGAGGCTTTCTCATCATTCAAGCTGCTGTGTGTGCGCACAAAGGTCAATACATCGCTGAGCAGTATGCCGGCGGGTAGATTGAGGTCGCGCATATCGTAGAGTAGGTTTAGCTGGTCCTGATGTGCAGTTTCCCGAGCCTGTTTGATCATACTCATAAAACGACCTTTATCGAGAGCTCCCTCCGCCTTTATTCGCAGAAGATTTGCCTCTCTATCGACATTGATTTGAAAGTTAAATTCCGTCATTGAGTCACAATCCCTTTGGTAGTGGGTATCTAATCCGGCCTTTCGATAACCCTAAAAGGCGGTAAGGCAGATAGTAGGTACCGAGAATACCCGCTATTTTTCAATCTCGGATCAGTGATTGTAACAGTGCCATAGTCGGTTTCGGAACGGATTAACCGGCCGACTGCCTGTGTCAATCTTATGGCAGCATTGGGAAGCGATAGCTCTCTGAACGAGTTGCCTCCCCCTGCACTTATTCGCTCACTAATGGTCGCTTCTATAGGATCATCGGGAACCGCAAAGGGTATTCGGGTGATTACTAAGTGCGTACAGTAATCACCAGGTAAATCTATTCCCTCAGCAAAGCTCCTCAAACCAAATATCACACTGCCTTTTCCATCATCAATCTTGGATTTGTGCTGCCTGACGATTTCCATTCTAGGAACTTGGCCCTGCATAAGAATCGCTGGTTTCCAGCTCGCCTCAAAGTTTTCGTAGACCCTTTCCATTTGCCGGTTGCTTGAGAATAGAACCAGAGTCGCTTTGTCAGCGTCCACAGCTTTTTCCAGAAACTCGGTAATGTAGCGGTCGTATTCGACGTCATTGCGAGGGTCTGCGGCCCTAGGACAAAGTTCAAGAGTTGCTATATTTGGGTAATCGAAAGGGCTTTGAATTGACTCGCTGGTTGTAGTTTCAGGAAGCCCGAGTTGATCTAGTAGGCGATCAAAGTTGCCTTTAACCGACAGCGTTGCCGAAGTTAATACGGCGCCAGCAGCCCTATGCCAGAGCAATTCACACAGTTGAGTACTGATATCTATAGGCGCAGCAAAAAAATCAAATCCGCCGCCGCGCGCATTGCGGCGTATCCAACGTGCAAAGTATTGATCATCTGAATCGGGCTGGGAATATCTGTTTAAGAGTTCATGCCAGCTTTCTGCTCTAGCTAGCCATTCGCCGACTATAGGAAACCAGCTTTGTCCTATTTCTTTTGAATCCGCAGAGTCGGAATCAGCTAGCTTCTCTAGCTCATAGCCAAGCTGCTCTATGCTAGTTCGAATTTTCTTGCTCAGGGGCAAAGCAGAGTCGCTCGCTGCCAACAACAGTTCAGGCACCTTACCGTGTTCAAAACGAACCGTCTGATCCGATCTATTTTCGGCGATAGGCTCAGCGGCAACTTCCAATTGACCAATAGAGGTAAGAAAGGCTTCTGCTTGGGATCTGAGATCCAGAATTATGGTAGCGAGGCCGCCTTTATCCAGAGATGCATGGAAATGCTCAGACATTTTGCTAAGGGAGGTAATTATTTCACCTAAAGCACCGGCCGAGGCGCCCGTACTCATTCTGGCTGATAGGTGGTTGCGTGTTTTTTCTATTAAGTGATGTGCTTCATCCAATACATAAATACTATCTTCAGGAGCGGGAAGAATGACTCCGCCTCCCAGCATTAGATCTGCTAGAAGCAAATCATGATTGACTACCAGGGCGTCTAATTCTTCTACAGACTCTCTCGCTTCATAAAAAGAACAGTTGCTAAAAAACGCGCAGCGCCCACCCATACAGCTGTGGCGATCACTGGTTATCAAATTCCAATCGGCATCATTTATGGTGTCTGGCCAATGGTCTCTATCACCGTCCCACTGGTCTGAAGTTCTTGCGCTTTCAAGGGTGGAAAACAGTTTGAGGCTATCTTGGCTCAGGGCTTGCCCGCCTTCAAAGTAATCGACAACTGCCATTCCACTAGTGCCGCCGTGCAGGCTTTTGTCCAAATTCGCTTGGCACAGGTATCTTTTGCGTCCTTTCACCAATCCATAACTAAAGGGAGTGTCGAGCACTTTTTTAATATTAGGTAAGTCCTGGTTAACCAGTTGGTCTTGCAGTGCCGCGGTAGCTGTTGAGATCACCAGTTTTTTATTTTTCGCCAGCGCTATATTGCTGGCTGGAATGAGATATCCCACACTCTTACCGACGCCGGTGCCCGCTTCCATCAAAGACAGTCCGCTATTTTCCGCATCACAGAGAGAGCGAGATATGGCCGCTATCATTTGCTTTTGGCCCCCTCGCGCCTTAAATCCCTGGTCTTCCAGCAAGGCGCTATAGGAAGTTTGTATAGAAAGGCGAAGAGGCTCGGGTACCACTGATTTACTCATGTAGAGAGATGTGGCCCGGTTAGATGGTTGCTAAGGAGTTGATCAAAGTATTTAGATCAGATTTTATTTTGAGCAGCTGGCTGTTTGGGTACTCATCAGAAGTTTGTAAATTACCCCATACCGGCTGTGGCCAACAGGCATCAGTTTTAAAACGACCGATAACATGCAAATGTAACTGACTCGCTAGATTGCCTATCGCTGCGGTATTGATCTTGTCTGCGCTATGCTCGTTCAGAAGATATTGGCTGAGCTGATCTGCAAGCAAATCCAAGTTCGCGCGCATTTGAGCGGGTAGCTCGAATAACTCCCGAAACTCAGCAGCATTGGATAACGGTACTAAAATGAACCAAGGTACCGAGGCATTTCTATGCAGCAAAACGCAGATATCGTTGCTCACCAATAGTTGGTGGCAGTCTTTCTTGAGTTGGGGGTGGAGTTCCATGTGCGAACTAATATCTATGTCGTGGAATTCAGGTCGAGGAATTCGGGTTCAGGAATACAGAGTTTTCTGAAGTTTTTGATATATTACTTCAGCTAAATGACAAGCTTGGACTAGGCTGCTGGGCTTGTCTAGATGGGCCGTTTATACAACTTTAACAATCTTGCTAAATAAACTCCTAAATGCGTACTCAATAGGTAACATTACGCCGGTTTTATTAACCAATCTTTACACCTAGCGGGTACATTCACATACAGGCACTGCCTAAAATGTAGCCCTAGCTTCATGGATCAAAAAATGAAAAAAGTATTTAAGAAAAAATGGGTGTTCGGCGTTCTAATTGCGGGCGCTGCTGTTTGGTATTTTCAGGGCGATGAATCGACCACTTCGGTTGAGTTTCAAACTGGTCCTCTTTCGACCGGTGATGTTGAGAGTATTGTAAATACTGCTGGTACTTTAAGCCCATTGAGTATTGTAGAAGTAGGCTCAGAAGTCTCTGGCCTAATTGTCGAGCTCAATGTTGATTTTAACTCTCTGGTTCAGGCCGGACAGCTCTTGGCTCGAATCGATGATCGAGATGTAAGAGTGGCATTGCGACAGCGAGAGGCAGACCTGTCAGTGTCGAAAGCGAATCTGGTTCAGGAAAAAGCGGCACTACTAAGAGCTGAAACGGATGATGAGTTTGCAAAAAACCAGTTAGTTCGCTCTGAATCATTGCTTGAGCGTCAACTAATAAGTGAAACCGATTATGAAAACGCCTTGAGCACAGTGAGATCGGCGGAAGCGAATTTGGAATCTGCCAAGGCTTCAATTATTTCTGCCAACGCCAATATTCTTCAGCGCGAAGCGCAGCTGGAACAAACTCAAATCGATTTGGAGCGCACGCAAATTACCTCGCCGGTAGACGGGGTAGTTATTAATCGGCTGGTGGATCTCGGCCAAGCAGTATCAGCAAATCAGAATATTCCTACCCTTTTCGAAGTGGCTCAAGATTTGTCTGAGATGTTAATTGAGGCAGATGTTGGTGAAGCGGATATTGGTAAAATTTCTGAAGGCCTAGATGTGCGATTTACAGTAGATGCCTACTCAGGGCAAGACTTTGTAGGGAATGTTTCTCAGGTGCGTAAAGCAGCAGGTTCATCCAACAATGTAGTTACCTATACCATCATTATTGATGCAGCCAACCCTCGTGAATCATTGCTACCGGGTATGACAGCTAACGTTGATATCGTATTGGGGAGTAAAAGCGATGTTCTGCGCGCGCCCAATGCAGCCCTTAGATTTCGTCCTCCAGGTACCGAAGAGGATGCCGCGGAAGAACGTGGTGGTTTTGGTGGAGATAGAGACACCTCTGCTGCAACCGAGCAGATGGCTAAAGACATCGGGCTTGAAGGCGATAAGTTGGAGCAATTTGTTGCAACAGTCACACGCAATCAGGAGGAGATTCGGGATTCTCTTACAGCGGCAAGAGAAGCCGCAGCTGGCGGTGGTGGCGGATTTGGTGGCGGTGGATTTGACCGAAACTCCCTTACTAATATGGCGAGAAAGCTAACCAGCGAGCTACAGCTAATACTGACAGACGAACAATTTGCGGCTTATCAGGCGGCTACTGGAGACGCTTTTGGTGGTGGTCGTAGTGCTGGTGGCGGAGGTGGTCGAAATACAGATGGCCTGACGGGCACTGGAACTATATGGGTTATGCGAGATGGTGAACCTGTCTCTATAGCGGTTCGCACCGGACTGGCTGACACCCAATATACCGAGATTCAATCCAACGAACTGGTCGATGGCGACGAAGTAATAGTTCGCGCGGTAGTACTACTAAATGACTGAGCCAGTAATACGTACAGCTGGCATAAAGAAGGCTTACCACATGGGTGAGCAGACGCTTTGGGCCCTGGACGGCATCGACACAATAATCGAGCCCGGTGAGTTTGTGGCAGTAATGGGCCCTTCTGGGTCTGGCAAGTCTACCTATATGAATATGATTGGTTGTCTCGATGTTGTTACCGAGGGACAGGTATATATAGACGGAAGTGAAGTCTCTTCCTTTCAGCCCGATGAGCTCGCGACTATTCGCAATGAAAAAATTGGTTTCGTCTTCCAGCAATTCAATTTGTTAGCGCGAACTACAGCAGAAGAAAACGTTAAGTTACCTCTGCTCTACTCGCAGATTCCCGAGAGCGAATGGTCCGAACGCACACTAAAATGTTTGGAACAGGTGGATTTGGGTCCACGAGCCGATCATCAACCTTCTCAGCTTTCCGGTGGTCAACAGCAACGGGTAGCTATTGCTCGTGCGCTGGTAAACGACCCGGTAATGATTCTTGCCGATGAACCAACCGGTGCATTGGATACTCATACCACCGAAGAAATTATGGCTTTGTTTCAAGAGCTCAACGAGAAAGGCACCACTATTATATTGGTGACTCATGAGCCTGAAGTAGCTGCCTACGCAAAACGGCAGCTTATTTTTAGAGACGGACATTTGGTATCGGATGAGCTCACAGCCAACCGTGTCTCTCTGGATATTGATAATTCTTCACTTGTTAGTAACGAGCAATAACGCGAGTATTATTAAATGAATATATTTAAACTTTTTAAGATCGCGCTTACCGCCCTCACCCTTAATGTGATGCGCAGTATTTTGACTATGTTAGGCATAATCATTGGGGTATCCGCCGTAATAATTATGGTTTCCATTGGCGCCGGTGCGCAACAAGAAGTGGACGCTCAGCTAGAGGCTATGGGCGGCAACGTACTAATCATCTTTGGTGGTTGGAACAATAGAGGTGGCGGAGGTACCGCTGCGGTTGCCACGCTAGAAGACGGCCATGCGAACCTAATGCTCGAGCAGGTTTACGGTGTTGAAGCCGCCACACCCTATGTACTAGGTAAATCCCAACTTATCTACGGAAACCTCAATTGGTCCGCAGACATCATGGGCACTACAAATGACTTTTTTGTTACCAAAAACTGGGATCTTGAATCTGGCCGTGGTTTCACCGCTGCTGAAATGAACTCCGGTGAAAAAGTAGTGATAATCGGATCCATCATTAAAGATGAGCTCTTTGGTGCCTCTGACCCTATTGGTCAAAGTGTTCGGGTTGGAACCTTTAATGCAATGATTATTGGCGTGCTCAAAGCGAAAGGACCGGATACACGTGGCGATGATCAGGACGATGTCGCGGTTATGCCACTGAAAACGGTTCGAACCAAGATTACCGGTATCAGCAAGAGCAGCCCCAATTCCGTTAGCTATCTTGAGGTGAAGGGTTCCGACACCGTAAGCATGGCTTATGTGGAAGAAGAAATTACCAGTTTGCTGCGCCAGACGATGAAAGTAGCAGACGATAAGGAAGACCCCTTCCGTATACGTGACTTGGCCGAAACCGTTGAATCACGTGCCGAAACACAAGCGATATTCAACACCCTGCTCGCGGCTGTTGCCTCGGTAAGTCTTGTGGTCGGCGGTATTGGGATTATGAACATCATGATGGTTTCCGTTACTGAGCGAACTCGCGAGATCGGTTTGCGCATGGCTATTGGCGCAAAGCCAGATGACATCCTGAATCAATTTTTGGTTGAAGCTATTACGCTATGCGGCGTAGGAGGTTTGATCGGCATTGGAATTGCCTTTGGTGTGACCTATTCCATGGAAACCTATTTTGACATGGTCACAGTTATCAATCCTGAGATCGTATTTATCAGCTTGGGTTTCTCGGCGCTAATAGGTGTGTTCTTTGGCTATTACCCTGCCCTTAAGGCGTCGCGGTTACAGCCAATTGATGCACTTAGGTATGAGTAGCATATAGACATCTACCTTATGAATTGGAAAGCCGCCTATTGGGCGGCTTTTTTACGCTTGCGGCGTTCCTCACAAGGGTAAACTAAAGGACTGTACTTCATCATTGGTTAAGTAACGCCATTGCCCGACCTCAACATCAAGACAAATATCTCCGATTTGCTCTCGGTGAAGTGAGACCGCACGATTGCCCACCGCAGCGAACATACGCTTTACCTGATGGAACTTGCCTTCAGTAAGGGTCAATAGTACTTCTTTGGGGGTAACTACCTGCAATGTAGCCGGTAATGTTAATTGCTGCTCGCCTTGTAATTGAACGCCTTTTTCAAACTTTAAAGCTACATCCTCGGCAATCTCACTGGTCAATTCATGTGCAAGTCCCACACGATAAACCTTGCTGCATTGGTTAGTTGGCGCGGTAATATTAAATGACCAACGCCCGTCATCAGTGATCAACACCAAACCGGTTGTATCGGCGTCCAGACGTCCTGCGATGTGCAGCTCTGAAACCCTGCCGACATCCAGATGATGGAACAGCGATGGATAGGCTTCATCGATATTTGAACAAATGGTATCCGCAGATTTATGCATAAGAATATAGCGGAAGTCTCGAGCCTTCAGCCTGGCTCCGCCTAACAGCACGCTGTTATTTCCATGAACCTGAGTAGCTTCATCCGTTGTAATCGCATCATTAACGCTAACCTTTCCAGCATTAATCCGTTGGATAGCTTCACTTTTAGCTAGCTCGGTACTTTTACAAACGAATTTATCTAGACGCACTTTTTAGGCACTTTTTAATCACTCTAAAGTAAGGCTGATTTTAGGAAAAACGGACAAGGGCAATGCCCATGTGTTTTTTCTCCGCTGCCAGGATGCTCAAAATATAAGTCACTGGCGTGCAGCAGCAAGCGGTCTGCCATCCCTTCGCTACTAATGCTTTTATAAAGATCACAGCCAAGAATGGGATGGCCTATGGACTGGCTGTGGACCCGTAATTGGTGAGTACGCCCGGTATGCGGGGTAAGCTCCACTGCGGTCCGGCGCGGGTGTTCTAACCGTTGTAGAACCCTGTATTCAGTCATAGCGGTCTTACCAGTCGCTTCGCAAAGCATTACCCGGGGGAAATGCTTTTTATCCTTCGAGATAGCGGCTGTAATCTGCCCTGTGTCCTCGGCAACCCAGCCCTCCAGAACGGCTATATAGCGCTTTTGAATGGTGCGAGTTTGAAACTGTTTATTTAGATTTCGCGAGGCCGTCGCATTGAGCCCCACGACCATTAAGCCCGAGGTTCCAAAATCTAGCCGATGTGGTAATTTTGCTTCAGGAAGCGCAATGGTCCCTCCCTCCTGGCCCTGCATCAAACGGTGGTGTACCGAATCCGAGTTGAGTGGGTTTTTACCCGATAGGCTGAGCAGGCCACTGGGTTTGTTGATCAATAATATATCGTTGTCCTGATACAAAATTTCCAATAAATCGTTACATGCGGGCGCCACAAAGTCGTCAACGATGGTATGAGTCGGTGCCAGGGGCTCAGGCATTCAATATTTCCCGTTGTGGATACACATTCATTTGGGCCGGAATCGAACAGAGCAAATCAGTAACTAAGCCGTCCGTTTTGTTGGGGTAACCTCTACCTCTCTATCTATTGTGCCTATATCCAGCACCGGTGATGCGTCAATATCCTTAGCGTCCATCATTTCAGCAACCCGTTCCAATGCCGAAACAATCATCGACTTCTCCCATTCCTTGAGCCCGTCAAACTGATTGGAAAACTGTTCTTGCAGAGGCGCTGGCGCTGACTCAAGAGCGAGCAATGCATCAGGCGTCGGATTGATCATGACCTTACGACGATCCTGCTCAGAACGCTCGCGTGTAACCAAGTTTCGCTTCTCCAACCTGTCGACAATAGTCGTTACCGTTGCCTGGCTCAAGCTCATCTTCGTGGCAATTTCTCCAACTGAACTTGCCCTGCCATTTTTAACCGTTTGAAGAAGTAATAACTGCGGCGCTGTGAGGCCACTGGCCTTAACCAGTTGCTTTGAATAAATATCTGTTGCGCGAATAACTCTCCGGATAGCAACAAGAACTTGATCTGTCTGATTCAACTTTTTTCCTCGAATAAAAACTTTCAATGATAGACAACATTATCAAGCGATTTTGATGAGTTTAGAAGTAAGTAACAAAATATAATATATAGATATCTATTCTTTTGGCAAAAATATATCAATAGAGAACTAAATAAATATAGTGGTTTTTGGTGAAATTAACGCCTTAAAAGGCAAAGAACGGGTTCTATATTACATAGATCTCTATACAATACGGGCCGAAAATTTCATTAGAGGTCAATATGTTTCGCAAGAAGAAAATCTGTATCGCAATAGCAGCTGTGGCAGCAACTACTGGGCTACAAGCCCAACAAATTGAGGAAATTCTTGTTACCGCGACCAAGCGTAGCGCATCAACTCAGGATGTTCCGGTGCGCGTGTCTGCTATTACACAAGAAAGTCTCGACAATCTAGGGGTGAGTAACTTCAGCGACATCATGGTGGCTATGCCCGGCGTTACTGCTGGCGGTAGCGGCCCAGGCCAGAACACTATATATATTAGAGGCATAGCCTCAACCACGCCAAATCTTGGAACGGCGGGAGCCGCAGGCCTGGCGCCCAATGTAGCTATTTATCTCGATGAGCAGCCTCTCGCACAACCCGGCCGAAATCTCGATGTGTATGCCGCCGACATCAATCGTGTTGAGGTTCTCTCGGGTCCTCAGGGCACGCTTTTTGGAGCTAGCTCACAGGCAGGGTTGGTGCGCCTTATCACCAACAAACCAGAACTTGGCGCGACCTATGGCCAAATTAAAGCAGGCACTGCCGCTATTAAGGATGGCGAGCTAAGCTATAACGCAGAGGTCATGTTTAATACGCCCCTGTCCGATAATATTGCTGTCCGCGGTGTTTTCTATCGAGATGATCAAGGCGGCTACGTTGACAACGTTGCTGGCACCATCGACGCATCAGAAAGCGGCCGGTTTCGAGAAGCAACTGAGGTTCGTGCAAATGGCGTACCGATTGGAGGGCGCAAAGGATTCCGGGGTGGAGAGGACCTCAGCGGTGTCACTTTTTTAACCAGCGATAACGCCAACTTCGTAGAAGAAAACATTAATGACACAAGTTATACCGGAGCGCGTATCAGCGCTTTAGTGGATATCAATGATGACTGGCGTTTGGTTTTATCCCATGCGCAGCAAAGTATAAAAAGTGACGGCGTATTCTTCTCTGACCCTGATCTGAATCCGCAGGAAATTCAAAGATACAGTCAAGATCGAATGCAAGACGATTTTAGCAATACAAGCCTGACCCTCGAAGGAATGCTTGGCGATCTAGAAGTAGTTTATGCGGGAGCCTACACTGACCGCGAAACTGAGCAAAGAGGCGACTACACAGATTATCTGTTTGTCGGCCAATATCTGCCTTACTACATATGCGACTACACTGTGTACAGCAGTCAAAACGGTATTTGCTATGGACCTGCGTCAGAACTAACTAGTGACACTCGTGCCAAGACACAGACTCACGAACTGCGTTTCAGCACAGATGCAAATGCGCGAATAAGCGGCACAGCGGGCATCTTTTACAGTGATTTCGAGTTAGCCGAACGCGTAGATTACCTTTACGGAAATGGCGCTGGAGCTTTGCAACTCGTCGATGGTGGACAAGGATTCGTTGACGGATATCCTTATGACACTGGCTATTCATCAGGAAGCACACCATTTCCTGCAGACGTAGGCTGGCGCAACGATGTTTTGAGAACGGATCAGCAAATTGGGCTTTTTGGTGAGGTTACCTTTGCTTTGAACGACCAATTTGGCCTCGTTTTAGGTGCTCGCTACTACGATATCGAATCAGATTTTGAAGGTAGCTCAAACAGCAATTTCTGTAACCGTGCAGCTTTCTTTGACGAAGACTCTCAATATGGCGGTACCGATATTAGTGATTTGTACAACGGTGACGGCGAATATACCCTGCGCACCTGCGGAGCAGGCCCCGGCACCACCTATACACTTGATGATATAGACGATCCCGCAACACCAGCCAAAGTGGTTTCTGCTTTAGGTGCACCGGATATGGCCGAGGCAAGTGGCACTATCTTCAAAGTCACTGGCAACTGGACTCCTAACAGCGATGCGCTTCTATATGCGACCATATCTGAAGGATTCCGCCCCGGCCTACTCAACCGCCCAGGCGGCGCCCAAAACGGGGCAGGAACCTTCACTGTGCCATACGCCTTGGAAACAGATGAGGTGACTAATTATGAACTTGGTTGGAAGACTGACCTATTAGATTACAGTCTGAGATTTAACGGCGCTGTATTCTGGGTCGATATCCAAAACCTGCAAACTACGATCTTTGATCCCAGCATTACAAACCTGTTCTTCTCGGACAATGCAGCCAATGCAGAAGTCAAAGGGCTCGAAGCAGACGTTGTTTGGGTTCCCCAGGCCATCTCAGGACTGATGATTACGGGCGCTGTTTCGTTATTGGATACCGAAATCACTGAAGTGCTGACCCCAACCAATGACGTTCAAAAGGGCGATTCCCTTGCCTTCGCACCTGAGTTTCAGCTCAGCATGCAAGCACGCTATGAATGGGAGCTTGGTAACGGTTTACTTGCCCATGTCATGCCTCATCTGTCGTATTCCGATGAAAGTTACAGTGACATTATTACTATTAACCGTGCTCGCATTGATAGCTGGCATTTAATCGGTTTAACCGCCGGCGTAACAGCGGACAATTGGTCGGCTGAACTTTATGTAGACAATGTCACCAACCAAAATGCAGAGCTGGCGAATAACTTTGTTTACGACAGAATGCGGGTTACCTACGCTCAACCACGGACAGCCGGTCTGCGTTTCAGCTACGATTTTTAGACCCCTAGAAATCCAGCGCGAATAGACTGAATTGGACAAGGTTTTAAAGCAGGCACAAAGCCTGTTGCAGACGGGAGAACATGATCGGGCCGAGACTATACTCGGCCCGCTTCTCCTCCAGGAATCTGCCCATCCCGATACCCTCTACATGGGGGCAGTCGCAGCTCGCTATCGCGGCCAATTTGACGATGCACTAGTCCGACTCAAACGATTAATGGAAATTGCGCCCGGCCATAGTAGGGCGATGCAGGAACTCGGTCATTTGCACCGTGATGCAGGTCGTATCGAAGATGCCTTGCAGTCCTACCGGATGGCGGTTCAGCTTAACCCTGCACTGGACGTCTGCTGGCGTGAGCAATTAGGTTTATTGCTGCAGCAAAGTAAGGCTGGTATCAATCAGGACGAGCAGCAAATTAGCCTGGTTAGATCACAACTCGAATATCTTCAAAACTTACCCAAACCCATTCTGGGTGCTATGGACTTGGTTGCTCAGGGCAAATTGGTTAAAGCAGAAACCCTGTGCAGGGAATTTCTCAAACAGGCCCCCCACCATGTCGAAGCTATGCGCCTTTTGGCCGACATCGGCATTCGTATTGGTGCATTGGATGACGCAGAGATCCTGCTGGCTGCTGCTGCCAGATTGCAGCCAGATAACCTTAGGGTGCGTATTGACTATATTCAGACACTTAGAAAAAGGCAAAAACACCAGCAGGCGTTAGCAGAGTCCAAGGGCCTTCTTGATACCTACCCTAGTAATGCACAATGCCGTTCGTTGTATGCCATTGAGCTGATGCAAGTGGGTGACTACGAGCAAGCAATACAACTACTTGATGAGGTCTTGGTAACACTGCCCAATGATCCCATGACCCTTACATCAAGAGCACATGCTCTCAAAACCTGCGGCAAGCAGCAGGAAGCTATTACGTCCTATCGTGCCGCTGTGACAGCTCTGCCGCATCACGGTGAAGCCTGGTATTCCTTAGCCAATCTAAAAACCTTCGTATTCGAAGATGAAGATATCCAGACGATGCAACAGCTACTGGATGAAAACGACAGTCTAGCTGCCTCTCAACGAGTGCATTTGGCCTTTGCCCTTGGCAAAGCACTAGAAGACAAGGGCGATTTTGAGAAGTCGTTCAACTACTACGCTCAGGGCAACCAGCTAAAGAAAGTGCAGAGCCGCTATAGCGCAGACAGCATTGCGGGAGAATTCCAACAGCAAATAGAAGTCTGCTCGCCATCCTTACTAGCAAGAAACGCCGGTGCAGGATGCCCTGCCCCAGATCCTATATTTATTGTTGGCCTACCTCGAGCGGGCTCTACGTTACTTGAGCAAATACTGTCTTCCCATTCCCAAGTAGATGGCACGCTGGAGCTTCCAAATATACCCGCTTTAGCTCACCGCCTGCGTCGCGGGGAGCGCCTTACCGGCGAGAGTCATTACCCAAAAATCCTTGAAGACCTCAAACCCGAACAGTATCGGGAGTTTGGTGAGACCTACATTCGCGATACACGTATCCACCGCGATGGCGCGCCATTTTTTATTGACAAGATGCCCAACAATTTCCGACACCTTGGGCTTATCAAGCTCATTCTTCCCAATGCCAAGATCATTGATGCTCGCAGGCATCCACTAGCTTGTTGCTTTAGCGGCTACAAACAACTTTTTGCTGAAGGGCAGGAATTTACTTATGATCAGGCAGACATCGGGCGCTATTACCGTGACTATGTAGGTCTTATGGACCATTGGCATGGCCTAATGCCCGGCCAAATTTTATCTATGCAGTACGAAGACCTAGTTGAGGACGTCGAGCTTCAGGTGCGACGATTACTGGATTACTGTGGCCTGCCGTTCGAAGAAGCTTGCCTAAGCTTCTATGAAACAAAGCGCGCCGTTCGAACGGCTAGCTCTGAACAGGTTCGTCAGCCAATATACAAAGGTGGCCTTGACCAATGGCAGAACTTTGAGCTTTGGCTGGAGCCACTAAAAATTGCATTAGGGCCGGTTTTGGAAGATTTTATGCCTAGTAAGTTAGGCCTCCAATCTGCTTCTGCTCATAATCCCAATCCCAATCCCAATCCCAATTCAGCACCAACGAACTGAGAACCTTATGACCGACAAGTCCGCCACTATTAACAAACCGGTTTTTATGATTTCAAGCGGAATCGTTCTATTACTGGTTGCGATCGCCGCAGCCATGCCAGAAGCATCTACTAGCTTTTTCCAGAGCCTGCAGGCGCAGGTCGTTGAATTCGCGGGTTGGTTCTATGTGACGGTTGTCGCCATCGTTCTGGTCAGCGTGCTTTATTTTGGTCTGGGTCGATACAGTGATATTAAGCTCGGGCCAGATCACTCACAACCGGATTACAGCGCAGCCTCTTGGTTTGCCATGCTGTTTTCAGCAGGCATCGGTATAGGGTTACTGTTTTTCGGTGTGGCAGAACCGGTTATGCATCTGATGTCGCCCCCTCATGGCGCGGGTGGTGACGTCGAGGCGGCCCGGGAAGCGATGAAACTGACGTTCTTTCACTGGGGCCTTCATGCATGGGCAATATATGCCCTCGTTGGCTTAGCACTAGCCTATTACGGCTATCGGCACAACTTACCGCTGACACTTCGTTCCGCGCTATATCCACTGCTAGGTGAGAAGATTCATGGCGGCTGGGGTAACGCGGTCGATATCTTCGCCATCATCGGCACCATAATGGGCGTCGCTACGTCGCTGGGTTATGGCGTAACTCAGATTAGCGCCGGGCTTGGCTATCTGATCAACGTGCCGGAAACACTTGGGGTTCAGTTTACGATCGTCGTGGTCATCACCATCTTTGCGACTGCATCGGTTTTATCTGGTCTCGATAAAGGTATCAAGCGGCTGTCAGAAATCAATATGGTTCTGGCGTTGCTACTGCTGTTGTTCATTCTATTTGCAGGGCCAACCATCTATTTGCTTCAGGCCCTAATTCAAAATACCGGCAACTACTTATCCGATTTTGTCGGCAAAACATTCAATCTATATGCCTATGATCCAACGGATTGGCTGGGTGGCTGGACCATATTTTACTGGGGCTGGTGGATTGCCTGGTCGCCTTTCGTAGGCATGTTTATTGCGCGTATTTCTCGAGGCAGAACCATCCGTGAATTTATCATGGGCGTTCTGTTTGTGCCTGCCGGGTTTACCTTCTTGTGGATGACGGTGTTTGGCAACAGTGCCTTTGACATCATATCCAACGAGGGCATGGCCTTGGCAACCGATGTGCAGTCCAACAATGCTGTCGCACTGTTCAAATTCCTCGAGTACTTCCCTTTTAGCGCGGTTATCTCAACTGTCACCATTGTGATGATCGTTATCTTTTTTGTTACCTCTGCTGATTCCGGTGCCCTCGTGGTGAATATGCTCGCCACCGGCGGAAAAGATGACACGCCTGTATGGCAGCGTGTCTACTGGACAAGCACTATTGGTATATCCGCAGCGATTCTATTGGCTAGAGGGGGCTTAGGGGCGTTGCAAACCGTTACTATTCTTAGCGCTCTACCGTTTTGCTTCATTCTGCTGATGATGATTGCGGCCTTATTTCGATCTCTCAAGCTCGATTATCAGAAAAAACAGAGCCTGCTGGACAGCATGAATACGACGCCACCCTCAATCACTAGCGAAGGCAATGAAAACTGGCTGGACCGTATCGACATGATCGCCAGTCTGCCGCAAGCCCAGCGTGTAAGAGAATTTATTTCTGGTACCGCGCGTATCGCTATAGAAGCAGTTTCCCTGGCAATGGAAGAACGTGGCTATCAGACGCGGATCAAGCAAGGTGAAGACAGTCTAGAACTGGAAATCATGCACGGCGACGAGATCAACTTCATCTACAGCATTCGTAAGCGCCGACTACAGAGACCTGATTTCACGCCCACTGGCACAAATGCCAAGAATCAAGAGCACTACTACCGGCCGGAGGTCTACCTCAGAGAAGGTGGGCAGAACTACTGCATCATGGATTACAGCAAAGAACAGATCATTAATGATGTGCTGGATCATTATGAAAAGCATCGCCATTTCTTAGATATGGTGCGGACATAACCGTTCCATTTTCTTCGGAAAAGCATCCAGAGAGGACGCTTACAGGGTAAATAAAACCGGACTAGGTTCCGGTTTTATTTAAGCCCAAGATAATTTGCGATCTCAAACAGGTCGGGCATGCCTTCTTCTTTACCGAAATAACAAATTGCTTCTGATTTGCCTGTCTTCTCATCGACAATACCAACGGCAAATTCAAGCTTATGCGTATTAGCTATTCCATAGAGTTTTTTTAACGGATCTCGAAGCTCGCCTTTTTTACGAATATTGATTTTTATCCCAAAGTTTCCATTGCCCTCCTCGTCGCGATTATCTTCAAAGGTCATGACACTTCCCGTTGCTTTTATACAGACCTTAATGGCCCTTGAAACAGGTTCTGCAATTGCTTCCAGGTCTTTGTGTTCGGCATAAATCGATACTTGCATACTTAAATTAGGTTTCCTTTGGTTGGGATTTCTTGGTCAGGCTGCACTGTGTAAGGTTCTAGTGGGTCGGACTCTAGGGCCAATTCGGCTCGGTCGGCCTTACTGATGTACTTAGGCTTATTCTTGGGCGCCAATTTGGCATTAGCCTTCTTGTTCCGCGCTCTTATTTTCTGATTGCCTTTTTTACGACGGTTCATGCTTGCCTAAGTGGTTTATGGAAATTTATACTTTCGAGCAGTACTAGGTTACAGAGATAAATGGGGCCAGATAAGACTTTCGTAACAAGTGTGATCTGACCCCACTTATTTCACTTATTTTTATTAGACTCAGAGTAACAATTCCAAATACTACTTCCGAGCCAAATATTAATTAGATTAAATAGGTTTAAAATAGCCCACCTTTCCAATCAACCCTAACTGCGACCTACTTTGACCAAAACTATCCAATTCGACTGGCAAGAAAGCCTTAACTGGCTAAGCCAAGAAGATGCTTCTACAGGCATGCAATCACTAGTCGAACAAGTCAATTCAAGGCTCTCTCCTGAACGCTATGGCGATCTGCCCGCGTGGATGGTGCACTTTAATAAGCTTCCCAAAGTCAGCCCGTCTATAACTGAACTCCAATCAGAAATGCGTATAGGTGCAGCATCTGACTTATCACCAGATGATCTAACCGCTTTGTGCACCGCCCTTGAAGGGCTAATCCCTTGGCGTAAGGGCCCTATTACGCTGTTTGATCAGTTTATTGATACCGAGTGGCGTTCAGATTGGAAGTGGGATCGTGTGCAGCAGCATTTGGACCTGAAGGGAAAGACGGTTCTGGATGTTGGCTGCGGCAATGGATATCACATGTGGCGTGCTTTGGCTTCAGAACCAGCACGAGTATTGGGTATAGACCCCTCTCCGCGCTTTGTTGTGCAGTTCTATATGCTGAAAAAATACTACGGCGGAGCGATACCTATTGATCTATTGCCCATAGGCATTCAAGACCTTCCGGGCAAAGCGCTATTCGATACGGTACTTTCTATGGGGGTGTTGTATCACCGTAAGTCGCCGATGGATCATTTAGTTGATCTGATGAACCAGCTGAAGCCCGGTGGGCAGTTACTATTGGAGACCTTGGTAATTGAAGGCGGTGAGACCGATGTATTGGTGCCTGAAGGCCGTTACGCCAAGATGCCCAATGTGTGGTTTTTACCCAGTGTTGCGGCGCTTACGCTCTGGATGAAGAAAAGCGGTTTTATCAATATTGACTGTATTGATGAATCGGTTACTAGCTTGGAAGAGCAGCGCACAACAGACTGGATGCGCTTTCACTCTTTAGAGCAGTATTTAGATCCGGACAATTCTGATCTAACATTCGAAGGCCACCCCAGGCCCAGACGCGCGGTATTAATCGCGACTAAACCCGAGTAAATAAACGGTACACCCACCTAGTACTTTTTGGACATAGCTAAGACCATTTTTGTATAGCGCAAGCGTTCCAGTTCATAGGCTGGAATGCTATAGTCCGCGCCCTTGAAGGCCAAACCAATATAGCTTAGGCAGATGTACAGATACGATTCTATTGACCAAAAAATTGTTGACGATCGTGTTGCGCAATTTCGCGACCAAACACAGCGTTATTTAGCCGGTGATATAACCGAAGAAGAATTTTTGCCCCTGCGACTGCAGAACGGGCTTTATGTTCAGCGGCTGGCTCCCATGCTTCGCGTATGTATTCCTTACGGCATGTTGTCTAGTGCGCAGATACGTATGTTGGCTCATGTTGCGCGCAAGTATGACAAAGGCTATGGACATATCACTACGCGCCAGAACATTCAGTACAACTGGCCTGCGCTGAAGAATGTTCCCGATATTCTTGCTGATCTAGCTACTGTAGAGATGCACGCTGTGCAGACCAGTGGTAATTGTATTCGTAACTTTACCGCTGACCCCTTTGCTGGTGTCGCGGTTGACGAAGTAATGGACCCGCGGCCCTACTGTGAAGTAATGCGCCAGTGGGCCACCTTCCACCCTGAATTCGCCTTCTTGCCACGTAAGTTCAAGATGGCCGTATGTGGCAGCAAGACCGACCGTGCGGCTATTTTGGTACACGACATTGGCATGATGCTAACCACAAACGATGCCGGTGAAATTGGCTTTGAAGTCTTTGTGGGCGGCGGCATGGGCCGTACGCCGGTTATTGGCTCGCTAATAAGTCCATTTGTTGCCGAGAAAGATATATTGACCTACTTGGAAGCGATTCTTCGCGTTTATAACCTGTTCGGCAACCGCCTGAATAAATATAAGGCGCGTATCAAGATTCTGGTTCGTGCGATGGGCCCTGAAGCCTTTGCGGCGAAAGTAGAGGAAGAGTGGGAGCACCTTAAAGGTTCTGAATCTACGGTAACTCCGGAAGAAATTGACCGTATGAAGTCTTTCTTCCCTACTCCTGATTATCGCATTCTCGATGATGCAGTTGCTTCTAATATTGATCAGCAACTTGTACAGCAGCGTGAAGAGCACCAGGCGTTTGATCGTTGGATTACCCGCAATACGCGTGAGCATCGTCAGCCTGGTTATATCTCGGTAGTTCTTTCGTTAAAGCCGATTGGGGTTCCACCGGGTGATGTTACCGCAGAGCAGTTAGATGCCATTGCCGATTTGGCCGATAAATACTCCCTAGGCGAAGCCAGAACTACCAAGGAACAGAATATTGTTTTAGCCGATGTGGCTAAAGATCAACTATTCGACTTGTGGCAGGCCTGTAAACCTTTAGGTTTTGCGTCGCCCACTATCGGCACGCTAAGCGATATGATTTGCTGCCCCGGCGGTGATTTCTGTTCCCTTGCTAACGCGAAATCAATTCCCGTAGCAGAGGCTATTCAGCGCAAGTTTGATGATCTTGATTATCTTTATGATTTGGGGGACATCAGCCTGAACATCTCTGGCTGTATGAACGCTTGTGGCCACCACCATGTGGGTAACATCGGCGTGCTGGGCGTGGATAAGAAGGGTGAGGAGTGGTATCAGATCCAACTGGGTGGAGATCAGGGCAAACAAGCCTCTCTTGCCAAGGTATTGGGGCCCTCTTTCTCTCGCGAGCAAGTTCCGGATATTATCGAAAAGCTGCTTAATAGCTTTGTGGAAGTTCGTATCGAAGGAGAGAGCTTTTTGGAAACCTATCGCCGAGTTGGGCACGATGGATTTAAGGCGGCCGCATATGCCTAAGATTATTTTAGATGGCAGTGTGGTTGAAGATAGCTGGAATGTCGTTCGAGAGGACGCACCGAGCGCTCTGGCTGAGCTAGGAGAAGCTAATACTTTGGTTCCTTTGGATTGCTGGAATGCGCTTCAGGCTGAATCAGACAAAATGCCAGCGAATGTTGGTGTTTGGATTGCCAGTACCGAACTACCTGATCAAATTGAAGGTGACCTTCAGTCTATTCCCGTTATCGGTGTTGATTTTCCTGCTTTTGCAGATGGCCGTGGGTTCTCAATTGGTCGACTACTACGCCAACGGTTTCAATACACCGGGCAAATTCGGGCAATCGGCAGCCCTATTAGGGATCAGCTAAGTTATCTGGTGCGCTGTGGCTTTAACGCCTTTCAGTTGGCAGAACACTATGATCCTGAGCAAGCTCTGGCTTCACTAAAAGACTTTTCGGATGCCTATCAGGGCGCCGTAGATGAGCCCGTGCCGCTTTTTAGAAGACGTGGCTAGGGTGAGTAGCTAGAAGGATTCGAAAGAATTAGACAGCTTTAGAAAGCGATTAGAGGCCTAACTTATCGGCTGGTCACTGATTAAGATCTGCCTAACTCAGTTACTGACCTAAAGGCTCTTCTGGCCTAAAATACCTATTTTCCGCAGCACTGCGCAGGGAACACCGCCTCTCTTGGAACTAACCCATAGCTTTTTTCTGATCTTTACCGGCGCCGCTATTCTGGCCAGTATTGCTATGTTCACGCGTCAGCCACTGTTAGTGGTTTACATCCTACTGGGTGCGATTATAGGGCCTTATGGGCTTGGTTGGATCCAAGACGTTGAGCTAATGGAGCAGGCTGCCGAAATCGGCATTATCTTTCTATTGTTCTTGCTTGGTCTGGATATGCAGCCCAGCGCCCTATTCCATGTCCTGAAAAAAGCCACTGCGGTAACTGCTTTCAGCTCTATTGCGTTTTGCGGTGCGGGTTTTGGGATGGCTTGGTTTTGGGGGTTCCCGGCACTAGAAGCGTTGGTGATTGGCGCGGCCATGATGTTTTCGAGCACCATTATCGGAATTAAATTATTACCGACCACCGTGTTGCATCATAAACACACCGGCGAGTTAATGATTGGTTTACTGCTACTGCAGGATTTTTTGGCGATCTTTGTGTTGCTGGTGCTACTCAGCGCCGAAACCGGCAGCATTAGTTACCTGACCTTAGGCAAGGCTTTTATTGCCTTGCCTATTGTTTGCGGTATTGCCTATCTGCTAACTAAATTTGTCATTCTTAAGCTTATTGCACGCTTTGATCGCATTCAAGAATTCATCTTCTTGCTAACCATAGGCTGGTGTCTGGGTATTGCGGAACTGGCGCATGCCTTTGGGTTGTCCCTAGAGATAGGCGCCTTTATTGCCGGTATTACGCTCGCAACAAGCCCGATAGCTCAATTTATCGCCCTAAGCCTGAAACCCCTGCGCGACTTCTTTCTGATTCTGTTTTTCTTTGCTGTAGGCGCCGGCTTTAACCTAAATCTACTGCCTCAGATAATAATTCCAGCGCTGGTTCTCGCCGCTTTGGTACTTATATTGAAGCCTGTGGTATTTCGCTTTCTGGTGCACAAACAAAGCGAAACCGATGAGCTTGCTTGGGATATTGGCTTCCGGTTAGGTCAAATTAGCGAGTTCTCGTTACTGATAGCCTTTCTCGCCTATGACATAGGCTTGCTCACTGAAATGGGCTCTATGCTTATTCAGGCAACGGCCATAATCACTTTCCTCGTATCCAGCTATATCGTCATTTTTAACTACCCTAACCCACTGGCGGTCTCCGACCGTTTACGTCGGGATTAGCCTTAATTTAATAGCCAGTGCTACTAATACCAAGAGCACAACCAAGATAAATTTAGAGAGCTACCTAGTAATGGAAGAAGTAATTGAACAACTTAGAGAACTGAATCAGTCCGTTCCTATTCCTCTCGAACTGCCAACGCACGAAGACCTCATCGAAGTTGAAGAGATTTTGCTAATCCACTTGCCACCTGAGCTCAAAATGTTCTTGTTGGAAGTTGGTGATGTTATCTACGGATCAATTGAGCCCTGCACCGCTTCTGATTCAGCGCTTCATACCTACATTCCTGATGTTACCGCCCAAGCATGGAATTTGGGACTGCCACGGGATTTAGTTCCCATTTGCGAAACCGGCGGCGACTATTACGCCATAGATCAAGATGGTGAAATTCATCTCTGGGAAAATGGTGAACTCGCGGATCAAATTTGGGATTCCATCTGGCATTGGGCGCGAGATATCTGGTTAGCAGACTAGCGGGCTTTATGTTGTCCAGTCGGGATAGATAGCTCAATTAGCCTAGTTTCTTGATACAAGTGGATATGCCCTATATTGTAGTTCGATAGTAAAGAGTCTATTTCAGAATAGACCCTGTAAAAATGCAGTTATTGAACAGGATAAGGTATTGAACTTAAAGCTCACAAGGGTAGATGACGCACTCTACCAAGCAAAAGATGAAGGCCGAAATAAAGAGATACTTTTCGAAGAACCTAACTCTGAATCCGGACCCTGAACCAAGCACTGATTCCAGTTCTTAATCTAGTTCTGACCACTAAAAAAAAGTAAGAGCATCCCTCTCTCTATTACCTTGGTTTTATTACTATGCCAACTGACAATATTTTCCTATGGGGTCACCCACGATCTCTTTCTACCGCGATGGAAGTTTACTTTCGCTCACGCGGTGACTATGCAGTTATTCACGAACCCTTTGGCGACACTTACTGGCAGGATGCAGACCCGCAGACAGCTAAAAATAGTTTGTTGCAGGATATTCAAAACTCCGACCTTCCCGTTTTTGTGAAAGACATAGCCCACCATGTGCCTCAGCCTATAGTAGGGTCTCCAGACTTTGTAAACGCCTTCACCCATGTAATTGTATTGCGTTCTCCTTTGGCGACCTTTCATTCTCATTTAGCGGTCAATCCAGAGGTTAAGTCTCATGAATTCGGATACATCGCTTTGTATGAAACATTTGATCGTATTAGAGAATTGACTGGTAAAACACCAAAATTGATACTCGCTGACCAGTTGCTGGAAGACCCGGAAATGACCGTTCGCGATCTCTGTGAGGCGCTGCATATTGACCATCTGCCGGAGGCCCTTAGTTGGGAGCCTAAGCATCAAACGGACTGGTCAGTTGGAGATAAGTGGCAAATTCAGGCGGGCAAAAGCTCAGGCTTTGAGAAGAGACAAAAAGTGAAGCTGGAACCCGTTCCAGAGTCCTTGCTAGATATCTACGAGCAACATCAGCAATGTTATATCAGGCTAATCGAAGAAACCTGTATAGAAGATGTATGAGTTTGTTATCCGGAGATAGCGTCCAGTAAAGGCTGTAATCCTGATTGGATTTTTCTCGTATTCTCTGGCCCCATCCTAAGCATTTGTTTTTCTGCCATGCTCAAATTTTCCAAGTTTTGATCTTCGAATTCGTAGCTGAGAAGTGGTCGGGTTAAACGGATTTCGCCTTCAACGGCAGGTGTTCCCTGAATTAGTTCTAAAGCACTGACTAACACGGATCTAAATTTACCCGGCTCGTTGCCCAGCTTAATATAGGCCTGGTCTAACAGAGGTTCGTAGTAGCGATAAAAGGCCACTAGCAGCTCTTGATCGACATTGGCGGCAAAATCCGCATAAAGGTTGTAGCGTGAGTAGCTAGAAGTATCCAACAGGTAAACATTCTCTTCCTGAGTTTCTATTACCAAAAGCGACCCTGAAGGCGCAATCAATGGTGTGTGTTGGTATATAAGGTCACCATGGGAAATATTGTCGACCTGAAGGACGATTTTTTGCAGAAGCTGGTCGCCGCTCAACCAACTCACGGGTAAGGCCCCTGCCAACAATCGAAGATGCGCTTTTAAAGGATCATCACTAGTTCCGAGCATAGGTAGATCGCCCTCAAGCTGGTAACTTCTGGCAATCTCTTCCGTAGTTTCGGGTAAGGGCGTGAGCGCTATTGGCTGCCGGACTACCGGAACTACGACCACTGCGGGCTGTGTGTTTGGTTGTATGACGAGTGCCGGGTTTCTACTTGAGAGCCACGCATAAGCAACCACCAAAGTTAAGCCGACAATAAGGGTAAGTATTAGGGTATTGGATAGGCCGTCTTGCTTGCGGCCCCGGTAATAGTCCATAAAAGGTTAACCTGCTCTGTTGTTTCTCGGATCGATAATTGTTTGACCCTAAAGTTGAAGATTAGCTTAATTCTTGACTGTTTTGCACTAAGGATTTTCCGGGGATGGCCTGCAGTAATGTCTGGGTGTAAAGCTGTTGGGGGTTATTTAGGACGGCGTCCGTAGTTCCGGATTCCACCAACTGCCCTTCGTTCATCACCAAAATTCGATCCGCCAGGTATCGAACGACTCCGAGATCATGGGAAATAAACAGCATGGTCAAATCGAACTCGGACACTAAATCTAGTAATAGATCGAGTATTTGCGCTTGAATGGTTACATCCAAAGCCGATACAGGTTCATCTGCGACGATAAACTCGGGCTTGGTTGAGATCGCCCTGCCTATAGCGATACGCTGCCTTTGGCCACCTGAGAACTCGTGGGGATATCGAAGTACGGATTCTCTGGCCAAGCCAACGGAATCCATTAGCCTGAATACTTCCTTATCCAAGCCTTTCTTATTTGCGATTTTGTGCAGCAGTATTGGCTCAGCCAAGGTGTCATATACAGACATTCGCGGATTCAAAGAGGCATAAGGATCTTGAAAAATCATCTGCATACGCCGACGCATATCTTTTAGGTTTTTGCCCTCGATCTCCGTCATTTCTCTGCCATCAAAAAGCACCGAACCGGAGTGTGGCCGCACCAGACGCATAATAGATCGGCCTAGTGTTGATTTACCAGATCCGGATTCGCCCACTAATCCGACAACTTCGTTACGTTCTATGGTGAAAGAAACATCTTGTACGGCCTTAATAATTTCACCGGGCGTATTGCTGGAAAACTGGGTGCACAGATGATTCACCACCAAGAGGGGTTTTGCGCTGCTCTCCGACGGAGGCTTCTGCGCAGTGGGTACTGCATTCAAGAGCTTCTTTGTATAGTCGTGCTGAGGCCGCTCAAAGATATCATCACGACTGCCCTGCTCTACAAATTTACCATCTTTCATAACCACTATATCGTCAGCGATATCGGCAACAACGCTGAGGTCGTGACTAATAAATAGCACACCGATTTGGCGTTTTTCTTGAAGATCTTTAAGTAGTTTTAGAATTTGTGCCTGTACGGTTACATCCAATGCAGTTGTGGGTTCATCAGCGATAATAATCTTTGGCTCGGTAATTAGAGCCATAGCAATTACTACCCTTTGCCGCATGCCTCCAGAAAACTCAAAGGGCCAGGAATCCATACGCTTGTCAGCATTCTTGATGCCAACTTCTTCTAAAACAGAAGTCGCCTTCGCCCAAGCTTCTTTTTTACCCATGCCAAAATGCAGTTGCAAAGGCTCTATTAGCTGCGTACCAACTTTTAAAAAAGGGTTCAACGACGTCATAGGGTCTTGGAAAATTATCGAGATGCCTTTTCCCCGGACCTTGCGAAGTTCTCTCTCGCTAAGCTTTAGCAAGTCTTTGCCATCAAATAGCGCGCTACCAGATTCAATCTTTCCCGGAGGCTTAGGTATTAGGCCGAGCAGGCTATAACAGGCCACCGATTTACCAGAACCTGACTCACCAATAATGGCAGTAGTCTCGCCTGCTTCAACTTTGAAGCTGATGCCATCGACTGCTTTAACCAAACCATTGCGGGTATGGAAATGTACCGCTAGATTGTCAACTTCTAATAGACTTTTCATTAATCTCCCGAACTTCTTGGATCGAGCGCATCGCGCAATCCGTCACCCAGAAAATTTAGCGCAAATAGTGTCAGTGTTAAGGCTAAACCGGGAAAGATAAGTAACCAGGGATATTCTTCCATGCTCTCCACCCCGTTGGAGATAAGTAATCCCCATGATGAGCTAGGAGGTTGAATGCCCAAGCCCAAGAAGCTGAGAAAAGCTTCGAGTAGCATTACGCTGGGAATAGTCAGAGTGGTGTAAACAATCACGGGGCCAAGCGCATTGGGAATAAGGTGTTTCCAGACAATCGCAAAGGAAGATAAACCGATGGAAACGGCAGCTTCAACAAACTCCTGGTGTTTCAGGTTTTGAATTTGTCCGCGCACAATACGAGCCATAGTGAGCCACTCAACCGCGCCAATCGCTAGAAACAGCAGAAGGATGTTTCGGCCAAATACCACCATCAATAACACAATAAATATCATGAAAGGCATGGCGTACAAAATGTCTACAAATCGCATCATGATGCTGTCTGTTCTGCCGCCTGCATAGCCGGCAATAGCGCCGTAGGTAACGCCTATAACCAACGCCACTGCCGTTGCGATAAAGCCGACAAAAAGAGATACGCGGCCGCCATAGAGAATACGCGTGAGCATATCTCTACCAAATATATCTGTACCCAACCAATGGGCAGCGCTTGGGCTGGTCGCTCCCAGTCTTAAGTTTTGCTCTTCGTATCCGTAAGGAGCAATCCAGGGCGTAATCAAGCAAAGCAATATAATGAAAATCAAAAACACCAATCCAAACATTGCCAATTTGTTTTTGCGCAGACGGGTAGCAGCGTCTTGCCATAGGGAAACGCCCTTAGGCACTTCCATAAGCTGACCTGTTTGAGTAGCTTCCGTCATGTTTTCTTCTTGAATTGGTAACGAAGCCGGGGGTTAAGCCAGGCGGCTAATACGTCGGATAGCAGGTTGAAAAATATGATTAACGTAGCCAAGAAAGTGGTTGTTCCCAAAATCATGGTGTAATCACGATTAAAGGCGGCTTGCACATAGAAGCGGCCTAACCCGGGAATCTGAAAAACCGTCTCTACAACAAAAGAGCCACTCAATAGCCCCGCAAATGCAGGCCCTAGATAGGTAATGACTGGGAGTAAACCGCCACGAAGAGCATGTTTAGTGATAACCAGGTATTCAGGTAGACCCTTGGCTCGCGCTGTACGCAAATAGTCTTGCGACATCACCTCCAACATGCCAGAACGGCTTAAACGGGCAATATAGCCCGCATACATTGCTCCTAAGGTGATACTGGGAAGTATTTTGTCACCGGAAGAACTGCCCCAACCGGATACAGGCAACCAGTCCAACCAAATGCCAAATACCAATACCAAAAGCGGGCCCAACAAGAAGGACGGCATGCAAATGCCCACCATAGCCAATCCCATTGGTCCGTAATCTTGCATAGTGTTCGGTTTGAGGGAGGCAATTACGCCCGCCAATCCACCAATAAAGACCGCAACCAGCATGGCGTAAAAGCCCAGTTCGGCAGTAATCGGTAGGCCAGAGAAAATCAGCTCATTCACTGAGCGGCCGGGGAATTTGAAGGAAGGTCCGAAGTCGCCACGAGCTAGATCAGCTAAATAGGATATGTATTGCTGAGGCATTGACTGATCGAGGTTGTATTGCGCTTCTAGTGCGGCTTGTACCTGCGGGGAAACCGCTTTCTCACTGGAAAATGGACCACCCGGCGCAAGACGTACCAAGAAAAAAGTAATGGTTATTACCGCCAGGATGACGGGAATGGACTGTGCGAACCTCCAACCAATAAAGCGCCACATAGGCTAGCTCTACTCTGCTGCTTCTAGATAAACGTATTTGTAATTGTAGTAGTCCATAATATTTGCGGGCATTCCCTTGAGACTGGGGTGCTTCAAATGTTTGCTCTGGTAGGTGTATATCGGAATTATGGGCATCTGTTCTAACAAGATGGTCTCTGCTTGGTGGAACAATTCATATCGAGCATCTCTATCTTGCGCAGCGGGTGCATCGCGGAGTACGATTTGGTCGTAAAGGGGGTCGGAAAATCCTGTTTTGTTATTCCCACCATCAGTGATAAACATATCTAGAAATGTGTTTGGATCGACGTAGTCTCCGATCCATCCGCGTCGCGCGATTTGGTAATCGAAGTTTTCTTGGCTGGTTAGATACACCTTCCATTCTTGATTTATCAGACTTACTTCTACGCCCAGGTGCTGGTTCCACATTTGCTGAATAGCTACGGCTATCTTTCTATGAGATTCTTGAGTGTTATATAAGATTTCAAAGGCCGGGAATCCTTCACCGTTTGGATAGCCCGCCTCTGCCAATAGTTCTCGGGCGGCTGCAGGATCAAATCCAAAAGTTTTTGGAGGGTTATAGCCGAGAGTTCCCGGAGGGACTACAGCATAGGCTGGTGCGACTATTCCCTGAAGCACAGTCTCGGCCAGTAAGTCCCGATCAACCGTCATTGCTAGAGCCTTGCGAACCCTAACATCATCAAAGGGTGCTCTAATGGTATTGACCATGTAGTAGTAGGTACCGATATATGGCGCTATTTCGATCAACTCAGGATTTTCACGCAAATAAACGGGGATTTTGTCTAGCGAGAGATCCTCGGTGCGATGAAGTTGGCCATCGCGAAACATGCGTTCTTCAGTCGTCAAGTTTTCCGTTGGATAAAATACAATCGCATTTAGCTGTATTTTGTCGGCGTCCCAGTATGAGGCGCGCTTTTCAACACGAATATGCGAGTTAAGGCCCCATTCAACCAATTCAAAGGCGCCGCTGGTGACAATGTTGCCTACTCTTGCCCATTGGGACAGACGGTCAGAAGCTGTACCGAATGCCTCGATTGTTGCCCTGTGCACAGGGAAGGTTGAATAATGGTCAAACAGCTGCAAAATATAGGGGGTAGGTTCATTTAATTCAACTTCCAAGGTGTATTCGTCGATTACACGCACACCTACCTGAGAGAAATCTTCGATCGCACCCGTCGCAAAAGCCTCTGCATTTACTAGCGGAAAGAGCATGTAGTTGTAGAGATTGCCTAAGGCAGGCATCAGTGCGCGCTGCCAAGACCAGCGGAAATCTTCAGCCGTTATCTTGTCACCATTGGACCAAAGTGCATCTGGCCTCAAGTAAAATCGGTAAAAACGTCCGTCATCACTAATATCCCAACGCTCAGCGATGCCGGGCTCAATTTCTAAAGTGTACGGATTTTTAAGAACTAGTCCTTCAAATAAAGTTTGAATAACGTGGTGTTCAGGTACCCCAGTAACAATATGGGGATCTAATCCTTGGATTTCTGTGCCATTGCCAAAATGAAGCACTCCTTCCCTTGTTCCCTGTTCTACTCTGGTTTCACCGGTTCCTCCCCCGCTGCAGGCTGCGAGAAGGGTTATGCAAATAATTAGGAGGAAATTACGTGTGGTTACTAAGGGATTTAGCATCAAAAAGTTACGCCTAAGTTTCTATTTTGGAACGTGGATTAAAGATAGCACGGCCGTGGGATGGAGGGTAAAAAATCAACCAACACAATGAACGCCTGTTCCGCGTAAATTACAGTAGCCGCCGGGGTTTTTAGCTAAATACTGCTGATGGTATTCCTCGGCAAAGTAGAAGGTAGGTTCAATTCGTATTTCTGTAGTTATTAAATCCATACCAGATTTACCCAATTGCGCCTGATAGGCCTCTTTCGAAGCCAAAGCTAGTTCTAGCTGTTCTGCGTCATCCACATACAAGGCGCTGCGATATTGCGTGCCTTTGTCGTTACCCTGACGCATGCCCTGAGTGGGGTCATGGTTTTCCCAGAATGTTTCAAGAATCTTAGAGGTGCTTACCTGGTCTGGGTTATAGACAACCTGCACTATTTCGGTATGGCCAGTGTGGCCCCCGCAAGTTTCTTGATAGCTGGGGTTAGGAGTAGTGCCGCCTGCATATCCCGCCGCTGTTACCCAAACGCCTTCTAGTTGCCAGAACAGTCTTTCGACACCCCAGAAACATCCCATGCCGATACGTAGAGTTTTGAGATTGTTTTCATAAGGAGGCAGCATAGAGTGCCCGTTGACGGTATGTTTTCCAGAGATCTGAACGGGAATTTCACGCCCGGGTAAACAGGCCTCGGTGCTGGGTACATCTACTGGTTTTGAGAAGAACATAAATAAGAGCCATATATGGATGTTTGTTTGACAAGAAAAACTATAATGGTTTCCTTAATAGAAAAATATTACTCAATAGTAAGATCAACCAATCTAAAGACATGTGTACTCACTAAATGTTACGAATCTTTTCAATTGCCCTTCTAATAACCGTTTGGATCGTCTGGTCGCGCTGGAAAAAAATGCCTGAAGGTTTGGAGCGCAGGCGTTACCTGCAGAAAATTATTATGTGGGGGCTGTTAGGAGTGATATTTCTGCTCGCTGCCACAGGCCGAATACACTGGCTAGGGGCTGCATTTGCTGCCCTATTCCCGGTACTTAAGTTTGCATTCGTCTGGCTGTTCAGATTCTTTCCGGCATTGGCAAAAATCTATGGTGCGAAAAAAAGCACAGGCAATACACCAGTCGCTTCTTCAGCAATGGACCTTGCCGAAGCTCGACAGGTTTTGGGAGTATCAGAATCCGCAACGGTTGAAGAGGTGCAAATCGCCTTCAAAAAACAAATGCAAAAGGTGCACCCTGACCGAGGTGGCAGCGAATACTTCGCGACTAAGCTGAATGAGGCCAGAGATATGCTTCTAAAAGAATTAAATGGGTGAAACTGTGGTTGCAGTCCAGAAATCGTAAGGTAGTGTTACTTGCTGCCAAATTAAACAATGTCCAGGTAACTCAGCTGGGTTTGAAGCCCGAGAAAAGCATGCTTTTCGAAGCGAGACAGAAAAGTGAGTGCTGGCGTTTTGGTCAGAATGGCTAAAACAGTAAGCGCCGATTGATTAAAAAGTGCGCTTGCAGTCTAAAAATCGCAAGGTAGTCTTACTTACCGCCAAATTAAACAACGTCCCGGTAGCTCAGCTGGATAGAGCAAGCGCCTCCTAAGCGCTAGGTCGGAGGTTCGAATCCTCTTCGGGACGCCAATTCACATTGGCCTATATGATTGCCAATTGAGCTAAAGAGAGAGATATGAAACTTAAGAATCTATTGTTAACTGGGACACTTTTTTCTATTTCCAGTTTTGCATCCGCAGCGGATCAGGTGATCCTAATTTCCGTAGATGGCTTACGCCCAGATGCAATTAACCTTTTGGGTGAATCTGAGCTGCCCGGCTTCTTTCGTTTTCATGAAGAAGGTATCTGGACTGACAGTGCACGTTCAGACTTTGACTACACCAGAACACTTCCGAATCATTCGTCGATGATGACCGGACGTCGGGTTACCGGTCCTGCCGGGCATGGGCAGATTTCGAACGCTATGCCGCCAGCTGACATGACCCTGCACAACAATACCGGTGAAGAGGCCTACGTAAACAGCGTATTTGATGTCGCCCATGACCATGGATTGTCGACTGCGCTCTATGTGAGTAAAGATAAGTTTGTGTTGTTTGAGCAGAGCTATAACTCCGCAACTGGCGCTAAGGATATAGTTGGCGAAGATAATGGTGAAGATAAGATTGATAGCTACCACTTTCTGGTTGAAGACCGAGCTGCAGATGTATTAACCGATCGCTTTGTTGCGGACATGACCAATGAGCCAATCAACTTTTCTTTTATCCATATCGTAGACACTGATTCCGCAGGACACGGAGATAACTGGACTACTCCTGACTACATGGATGCGGTTAAGCGTGTAGACAGTTACTTGCAGAAGATTTTCGCGCTAATTGATGGCAACCAAGCCCTAAGCGGTAATACCTCGATTATTCTGGTTGCAGATCATGGTGGTGCTGGGAGAGCTCACAGTGATGCAGCAGATTCTCAAAATCACACTGTTCCCTTTTATGTGTGGGGCGCTGGTGTTGCCGAGGGTGAAGATATCTACGCCCTTAATACAGAATCTAGAACAAATCCTGGTATGGGCTACCCGACGTACGAAAATGCGGAGCAGCCAATTCGCAACGGTGACGCTGCTAATCTAGCCATGCAGTTGTTGGAATTACCCGCGATATTCGGCTCGACCATAAATGCCGAGCAAGATTTGCGGGTTCAGTAGAAGCAACTTCTACTGGGTCGCCGGGCTCATCACTGAGTCTCGGCGCTTTCTATTGAGTCGCTTCGCTTTTTACTGGGTCGCTGCGCTTAGGCTTCCATCAGAATAAACAATACGTCCACCGACGATGGTTAGGGCTGAAGTCATTTGACGGAGGTCTTCATCCGGGACTTCTTTTTCGTCAAATACATTCTGGCTCAGTACAACGATATCTCCGTAGCGGCCTATATCTATGCCGCCAAGGGTGTCGTCTTCTTTAGTAAACCAGCCCTGCTCCGCTGATGAATACAGCCGAACTGCCTGAAACCGGCTAATGGTTTCATCTGAATTAGTAAGCTCACCAGCAGAGTTTTTACCCGTAACCATGTAGTAGATCATCGACCAGGGATTGAAGGGCGAGATACGCGCACCGTCAGAACCGGCACCCTTAGCTACCGCATTGCTTTCCACGATAGTGCGCCAGGGAGGTCCACCATTGCCTCGTTGTGCATAGGGTTGTCCGTGAGCTCCAATTCCCAAACCCAAATCGATAACTCTCTCGATCAGTTCTGGCGTAGCACCGCTCATATGGCCCGCGGTCCAACGCAAATCCGACAAATTATAGATGGGGTCAAGGGCTTCCCAAACGTCCAAATGAGCATCAATCTCTTCTACTGAATGCAGATGTTGGTGGTACGTCCATCCGCGCTCAGCCATTCGTTCTTGCGCGTCGACTGCTGCCGCTCCCAAGGGTTGCTCATTAAACAATGATCGACCTACAGACCACTCGCCTACTCCTGAGACTTGGAGCATGTCTGAACCAAAGTTATGAAAAGAGTTATCTAGGCGGCTCTGCAACTGGTTTAGTTCTGCATCTTCATCCAGAGCCGGCAAATACAGTCGGGTTCTAAGGTTTAGCTGGTTATTACGATCTAGATTAACAATGGGTTCATAACCTACGCGCTGGTCTAGAAAACCTACCCCTGGAACCGTGCCAGACATATCCATAACACTGGTTAAGCCCACTTTGTTGGCCCAGGCGATTACATCTTGTAGCTGTCTGGTTCGGTCAGCGTTTGTTAGATCAACCGCGAATACCTCGTAAGCTCGAGCGGTATCATCACGCTGAGCAATGGAGCCATCGTCAGCGACATTTACCCCAAGAGAACGCATCAGATCACGGCCTGCGGTATTTACTTGCCCGGGGCCGAACCCATGTTCAGATAGATAGACAGGATGATTAGGCGCGGCTTGATCCAGTTCCAGCATTGTCGGAAAGCGACCCTCTGCCCACTGCCATCTTCTAATGCCGCCCACGGTACTAATTAGCTCCCCGGCTGGAACCGTTTCTGCTCTTGCCGCGATAGCCTGGGTTACTTCTGAAACTGAGAAAGTGGATTCGACTTCACGTGTGTCGTAGCCCGGGCGGTTTTGGATACGAACAAAATGCACGTGATTATCGATTAGACCAGGTATCACTGTGCGGCCTTTGAGATCAATCAGATCTGTGCAATTCTGTTCGGCATAATCATCATCGCCCAAAGCTGCAAATACGCCATTTTTGATAAATGCGGAATCAACGATCGTATCGCTTTCATCCATGGTATGAATTCGGCCATTAACCAGGGCGAGGTTGCGCTGCCCTTGGCAATATTCAGACGTGCTTTCAATTCCGGGTGCTGAAGTGTCGATTGAAGAGTCGCCGCACCCGTAGAGGAGCAGTGAGAATGTCACCAAATAAAATGAATGAAATACTGTAGTGCGGTTAGGCATGTTTTGTTCCCCCAAGAACTTTATTTTTAGACCTATATCTAGTCTTCTTCTAGGCGCTCTTCTTCAACTTCTTCCTGTAATCTGGCAAACAAATTTGAAGAGCGATCAATAAACTCGTCAACGCTAATATCTTGTACAACCAGCCTTGAGGGTGGTTGCGTGAGATTGACCATTGGCGGAGCCGCAGGGTCTGGCTCTATGCGTCCACCCACGGGAAATACAAACGTCACTAATATGGCTAAGCCCGTAATACCAAATGAAATAACTGCCCTGCGCAAGGGTTTTAGTCTGGTACTCATGTCTAAGCCAATAAACATCCAGCAAATTAGCGCAACAGCAAACAGAACCACGTAGCCATAGCTATTGAGCGCGAGAGATAGCAGGTTAAAGCTAGCCCAGTCGATAGCTACGCCTGCTATCAGGACAACACAGCTAAGTGCACTTATAAGGGTTAAATGACCCCAGAATGCCATCTCATGACGTAACAGTCTTGCGAGAACTCCCCAGATGGTCGACCAAAAAATAAGTCCCAGTCCAAAGAGCATCGCACGGCCTATTCGGTCGTCACCATCGGTAGATATATCTGCACCGAATTGACCGCTAAGAAGTGCCACCAAAATAGCGAGCGCCAAAGCAATACCAGCAACTACGGGCTGCTGCATACGTTCAATAACCGGTTCGAACTGCGGCGTTGGCTCTGTAGCTGAAACCGCTTCGCTACTTTTGTGAATAATAATATTGCTGTGGCCTATCCGAATTGGAACGTTAAATTGCAATTCGACGTCGTTGGTAAGCAATCGGCCTTTGAGTCGAGTGCCATTAAGGCTTTTAAGGTCTCTTATACGGACAAGGCCAGCTTCATCTGTATATATTTCCAAGTGTTCAGCATCAATTAGCGGATCCCGAATAACAACATCATTGTTCCAGCCGCGGCCTATGTGGACTATAGATTCGGAGCTGTGTACAACAAATGAGCGATGTTGTCCCTGCTCAAATACTTCAACTGCTAATTCCGTTTTAGACTCAGCTTCTAATTCCGCCCCTAGTTCCGCTCCTGATTCCGCTTTTAGTTCCATTCTGCAACTCCCATAAACTTCTCGGCGAAGCTTAGAGCAATGTCTTCAGTCACCGCGGATAGCGTGAAGTGCCCTACTAAGGCTTTCGTATCCTGCCCTTGGAATAAGTAATACAGAACGTCATAAAGCCCAGTAAATTCGTGGTAAGCCCGAAAACAAAGACCCGCCTGCCTAAAACCCAAATCTTCGGCGTTATCACCAATGTCCACGTAGTTCTGCTGGCATTCATAACCCGTTACATAGCGTTCTGGTGCGGCATTATCGGGACGAAAAACCTGCTCGCCGACAGCACTATGGAATTCTTTTGGCGTCAGGCTATCGGTTTCGTAGTAGTAGAACGAATAGTGCATTTTGCCAGTATTAAAGCGGTTTTGAAGGTAGGTATGGTTGCCGTTGTTACAGAACAGCTCTAATACCCTTATATCTTCAGCGTCGGGCCTATTCTGGTTATCACTACCCCAACAGCTAACGTCACTGGCGACCTCCGCAATCACATGGGCGTACTCACCAAGTGGCTGGTCCGGCCAATCTATATCCAGCAATTGTTCATAGTAGCCTTGCTGGAATGCTCGGATCTGGTCGCCCGCATGAGTCATATAGTCTTCTGTGGACTCGGGCCGATTTTGATCATTAATGATGTCTAGGACTTTATCTGCAGGTACTAAAAAGCTCAGCTGACTGCCAGCCGTTGCCACGTTTACTCCCACAATAGCGCCCGCTGCATCTACCGCAGGCCCGCCGCTCATTCCTGAATTAAGAGATCCCGAGAAGAGAATTTTGGGGATATAGCTGTTTTCTGCAATGCCATTGTAGGCACCGTCCACTACCAGCATGCCATAATCGAGCGGATTACCCATGGCAAATATACGGTCTCCCTTGCGGTAACTCTGCGTACTAATTTCGAAATACTGAGTTCCAACAGTCATGTCTGCCTTAAGCAAAGCAACATCGTTGATCACGTCAAAATCTACCAAGGACAACGTTCCGGTATCACCATTCGCATCCACAAACTCTAGCCAGCGCTGGTCTGGTTCAAATACATACCCGGATACTACGTGGTAGTTGGTAACGATTAGGCCATCTGAACTTACTTGGAACCCGGATCCTAGAGCACTCTTATTTCCGGTTTCATTCTCATTCACCACGATTTGGTAAATGCTTTGCCGGTGAATATCTAAAGATGAGCGGTCTTGCTGTGCAATCACAACAAGAGGAACAAAAAGCGAAAGTAAAATAACAAATAACTTATACAATGCGGGGGCCATATTAGTAGTTCTAGTAATTAGGACGTTGTAGCAAGGAGCAACTTACAAATACTCCAAACAAACAATCGAGTGGCATTCTATAGGCTGTCTCTTATACACATCTGACGCTGCCGACGAATAGAGAGGTGTAGATCTCGGTGGTCGCCGTATCAT
>CAJXYP010000013.1 GCA_913063225.1 uncultured Cellvibrionales bacterium | reverse complement strand
AATGATACGGCGACCACCGAGATCTACACCTCTCTATTCGTCGGCAGCGTCAGATGTGTATAAGAGACAGGTCTTAACTGCCATCTTCTGTGCCAAATCACCAACGGTAATACTTCCAGACAGCTCTACTTCATGAACAATTTTGCTCGTCGGCTTTTTAAAAGTATGCGTATTCTTAACTGGTTTAACGACCTTCTGGGCGTCAATTAGCTTCTTCTTGCGCTCGGTTTCTTCTTCATCATCATCTTCATGAAGTTCAAAATCTTGAGGCCGATGAGAATGCTTGCGCCAATCTTTATCTTCCGAATCGGCAACAGGGTTGTGAGGCTTAGTCTTTCCGCCTGCACGTTTCTTCTTAGGCTTGCCATCTTCGAGATCGGCATCTTCTGCTCCGCGACGAGAGTCTTTGCCACCTTTTTCCGAGGCAACGACGGGTTCGCTGGGTGCAGCAACATCAGGAACGACCGGGGCGTCTTTATCTTTTTTACGCGCTTCAGCTTGTTCACGACGTTTTTGTTCTTCTTCGCGACGAACACGTGCATCTTCTTCAATACGTGTTTTTTCATCTTCTACCGCTTTGCGGCGCGATTCGTGAGCTGCCAAACGTTTGGATTCAGCATCATCAGTAGCCGTTGAAGTAACACCGCCTGGGCGCATCTGAGATTGCTTAACCTCTTCTTCTGCCTTAGCTTGCGCATCAATTTCTTCTTGAGACCGCTGTATATAGGTGCGTTTTTTACGCACTTCTACATTGACCGTCTTACGACCACCGGTTCCCGATGTTTTGAGCGTCTCAACCTTCTTACGATTAAGCGTAATCTTGCGCGGCTGACCAGACTCACCACCTCCACCGTGAAGGGTTTTCAAATAGGCAAGCAGGGTCTGCTTCTCGTCATCAGATACTTTGTCCGATGTCTTCTTGTGTTTTAAACCAGCTTCTTTCATCTGCGCGAGCAATCGCTCTTCAGAGGCGCCTACAACTTTCGCTAGTTCACTTACTGTTACTTCAGCCATTTATCTTCTCAACTGTGAGCCAAATCTTATGATTCGGTCTCTTCAAACCATGGAGCACGCGCAGTCATAATTAATGCTGCTGCCCGTTGCTCTTCCATTCCTTCAATTTCCATCAACTCATCAGTGGCCTGCTCGGCCAAATCTTCCATAGTGAATACGCCTAACTTTGCCAATTCACCTGCAAGCGCTGAGTCCATGCCGTCCATACTTATCAAATCTTCGGCGGTTACGCCGTCAACACTTTCTTCAGAAGCCAAGGCTTGTGTCAGCAGCGCATCTTTAGCGCGTGAACGAAGCTCATTGGCAATCTCATCGTCAAAACCTTCAACGCCAGCCAGCTCTTCGATCGGTACATAAGCCACCTCTTCGACGCTGGTAAAACCTTCTTCAACTAAAACTTCGGCAACATCCTGATCTACGCCGAGCGCATTCATCAATTTCTCGATATAGGAAATGCTCTCTTCTTCTTGCTTGGATTCGGCATCTTCAACGCTCATTACGTTGATGTTCCAGCCCGTAAGCTCAGAGGCCAATCGAACATTCTGACCGCTGCGGCCAATGGCCTGAGCCAAATTGTCTTGCAGTACAGCCACGTCCATAGTTCCGGAATCTTCGTCTACTACAATAGATTCAACTTCCGCTGGAGCCAATGCATTAATAACGAGCTGCGCGGGATTATCGTCCCAGAGGATAATATCTACACGCTCACCGTCTAACTCGTTGGAAACCGCTTGCACACGAGCACCGCGCATACCAACGCAAGCGCCGACAGGGTCCATGCGACCATCATTTGTTTTTACCGCAATTTTTGCTCGAGCACCGGGATCACGCGCCGCAGCACGGATTTCAATAACCTCTTCGGCTATTTCAGGCACTTCAATTTCAAACAGGCTGATCAGCATTTCAGGACAGGCCCGGCTGAGCATTAGCTGAGGCCCACGGCCTTCTGCGCTAAGAGAAGTTAGTACTGAGCGAATTCGGTCATTAACCCGAAACACTTCACGGCCGATAAGCTCTGATCGCGGTAATACCGCTTCAGCGTTACCACCCAGATCAACAATAATATTGTCGCGAGTTACTTTTTTTACAGAACCGGAGAGAAGCTCACCAACTCGATCTTGATACTGTTCGACTACCTGAGCACGTTCAGCGTCACGAACTTTTTGCACAATAACTTGTTTGGCAGTTTGGGCGGCAATACGTCCAAACTCCACATTATCAATTTTTTCTTCGTGGATTTCGCCCATACCGATCTTGAGACCACGCTCTTCAGCCTGATCGTCATAAAGGTGCATGCCAGATTCGAACTCTTCAAAGTTGTCATCAACTACCTGCCAACGACGGAATGTCTCGTATGTCCCATCTTCAGGATCAATACTTACCCGCACATCAACCTCTTCGTTGTGATAACGCTTTTTGGTGGCCATAGCCAAGGCTTCTTCCATCGCTTCGAAGATAACTTCACGATCTACACTCTTCTCATGTGAAACAGCCTCTGCAACAAGCAGTAGTTCTTTCGACGACATTATTCCTATCTCATTTATCTTTTGGTTCCAGCTGCGGTACCACAGCTGCATTTTCTATAGAACTTATTGGAAAAAGGTATTCTTCTTCGCCATTGCGAAGTACCACATCCTCTTGTTCCACTCCCATCAGGACGCCATTAAAATTGCGTCGTCCTTCATATCCAATTCTCAATCGAACCTTAATTGTGGCTCCTAAAAAGCGCTCAAATTGCACTTTAGTATTCAGTGTTCTGTCCAATCCTGGCGAAGACACTTCGAGGGTAAAAGCCCCGGCAAACGGATCTTCAACATCCAGAAGCGCACTTACTTCACGACTAACTCGCTCACAGTCCTCGAGACTAACGCCTTTTTCTGCTTGATCTATAAAGATTCGCAGAAGACCGTGCCGACCTTGAGTCTTGTAGTCTAGAGACCAGAGCTCAAGCCCCATATTCTCTATTGAAGGTCTAATCAGCTCATCAAGCTCGGACTGTCCCATTTCTTAAAACCTCTGAATCACCCTGCACCAACGCAACTGATACAGAAGCAAAAGCTACAGAAACAAAAAATGGGCACTAGGCCCACTATGATTGGCGACTCACAGACCAGCCCATAACGCTGATTTGGATCACCCACCAGAACTAGCATATACGACAGCTAGCTCAATAGAGGCGACGAATTTAAAGGGGTTGGGGCATCAAGTCAAGTTATCTATTTACTCCGGTAGCAATAACAAAAGTAAATTTTATTGCCAACAATTGGAAAGCGAGCTACAAGGGGACTTGAATAATTCGCTCAATCTTCACTAATTAAACCAGAGGCCTATCAAATGAAGACACTCATCACCTATTTATTAGCAGCGAGCTTCGCTGCTGTTTTCAGTTTAAATCAAGCGTTCGCGCTGGAAGTGGGCGATATGGCCCCAGACTTTATGTTGGACTCAACTGACGGCAGTCAATATTCCGTCTCCCAGTTCGAGGGTGATAAAACTGTCGTCCTAGCTTGGTTCCCCAAAGCTTTTACTTCCGGCTGCACCATTGAATGTAAATCTCTGGCGGAGAATGGCCATCTAATCAATCGGTATGAAGCGCGCTATTTTATGATTAGCGTCGACCCTATAGACACTAATATTGCTTTCGCTACCGAACATGGGGCGGACTTTCCTTTATTGAGCGATCCGAGCACAGAAGTTGCCTCGGCCTACAATGTATTGGGATCGAGAGGCCTAGCCAGCCGCCACACATTTTACATTGGAGAAGATGGCCGAATCTTAAAGATAGATACTGGCATCAATCCCGCCACATCTGCTGAAGATATGGCCGCAACACTTGAACAATTAGGTATTGAAAAAATTCCTATGTAGTTATCGGGAATTGATACACAAAGGGTGCACCGGTGTGCACCCTTTTTTATGCATATAACGGCAAAGCCGAAACCCCATCGCCGAGATAGCGACAAATTATAGTTTTCGGCCCTTGCCCGCGGCAATTCTGAGGCGTAGAGCGTTCAGCTTGATAAAGCCCTCTGCATCAGCCTGATTGTAGGCGCCATCATCTTCGTCAAAAGTAGCAATTTTGTCGTCAAATAACGTGTTTTCTGACTGACGACCGGCAACAATCACGTTGCCTTTGTAGAGTTTAAGGCGAACCTTGCCGCTAACACCTTTCTGAGAGTCATCGATAGCGGCCTGAAGCATCTTGCGCTCAGGAGACCACCAATAACCGTTATAGATTAGGGATGTATATCTAGGCATTAGCTCGTCTTTCAGATGTGCCACTTCCCTATCCAACGTAATGGATTCAATGGCACGATGCGCTTTTAACAATATAGTACCGCCGGGAGTCTCATAGCAACCCCGCGCCTTCATACCCACATAACGATTTTCAACCAGGTCGAGTCGACCAATGCCGTTAGCACCCGCAACTTTATTTAGCTCTTCCAATAAGGTCGCCGGACTTTTTTGAATCCCGTCTATTGCAACGGGGTCGCCGTTAACAAAATCTATATCTATATAGCTAGAGGAATCCGGTGCCGCTTCGGGAGAAACCGACCAGCGCCACATATCTTCTTCTGCTTCTGACCAAGGGTCTTCCAAGTTGCCGCCTTCATAGGAAATATGCAGAAGGTTGGCGTCCATAGAAAAAGGCGATTTCTTTTTGGCACTAGAGAAATCAACCGGAATGTTGCGCTCGGCACAGTAGGCCATCAGGGTCTCTCTGGATGTCAGATCCCATTCTCGCCAGGGAGCAATTACCTGAATGCCCGGGCTAAGCGCATAGGCACCTAATTCGAACCTTACCTGATCATTACCCTTTCCCGTCGCACCGTGGGATATTGCATCAGCGTTGGTTTCCTCAGCGATTTCAACCAAGCGTTTAGCTATAAGCGGACGCGCGATGGAAGTACCCAGCAAATATTCGCCCTCATAGATGGCATTCGCCCGAAACATAGGGAATACGTAGTTGGCTACAAAATCTTCTCGCAGATCTTCAATATAGATTTCCTTCACACCTAGGGCTTTTGCTTTAGCTCTGGCGGGTTCAACTTCTTCGCCCTGGCCTATATCCGCAGTGAATGTAACCACTTCGCATTGATATTCGTCTTGCAGCCAACGCACGATAACCGAGGTGTCCAGGCCACCGGAATAGGCTAAAACGACTTTACTGACTGCGGACATTGATATTTACCTTGGTGTAATTTGGGCGGGTTATTCTAGCGATGCTTTGGGCTCTTGACGAGCTTATCTGGGAATTGTGGTGAATAAGATATCGAATTAGATGGTCGAATTGGTTAGCATTGCGTTCTGACAGCACTCTGATAGCGTTTTGGAAGCCGGTGCTTCTGACTTTTTAAGGAATTTGATGACCTCAATTAGCATTATCCGCCCCGACGATTGGCATACCCATCTTCGCGATGACGCCTCTCTGGCCTTAACGGTTTCAGACGCGGCACGTTATTTTGGTCGATCCATTGTTATGCCGAATCTAGTGCCACCGGTAACCAATACGCAATTGGCCGCGGACTATCGAGATCGCATATTGCGCCATCGCCCAGAGGGATCGAATTGGCAGCCGTTGATGACCCTCTATTTAACCGACAATACCAATTCAAAAGATATGGCGGCAGGCTATGCCGATGGCACTCTGGCCGCGTGCAAACTTTACCCCGCAGGTGCGACAACCAATTCCGATTCCGGAGTGACTGACTTCTCCCATCTGAATGATGTTTTCGACACCATGCAAGATAGCGGCATGCCCTTATTAATACACGGTGAGGTCACAGATCATGATGTAGATCTGTTTGATCGCGAAGCTGCGTTTATAGATCGTCATCTGACGCCTTTGGTTAAAAACTTTCCCGCGCTAAAAATAGTTTTTGAGCACATTACTACTCGCGATGCCGTCGACTTTGTTACCGAAGGACCAGACAATTTGGCGGCAACTATTACCGCTCATCACCTGCTCTTTAACCGCAACCATTTGCTGGCTGGCGCCATTCGGCCCCACTATTATTGCCTGCCCATTCTTAAGCGCAATTCTCATCAGAACGCTTTGATTCAAGCGGCTATCAGTGGGAGCCCAAAGTTCTTTCTCGGTACTGACTCGGCGCCCCATGCGATTGGCAAAAAAGAAGCTGATTGCGGCTGCGCTGGTTGTTACACAGCTCACGCGGCTCTGGAGTTATATGTTGAGGTTTTTGAAGAGGCTGACGCCCTTGATCGACTGGAATCCTTCGCCAGCCTCAGCGGACCCGCGTTTTATGGATTAGAGCCAAATTCCGACAAGATTGAGCTCGTCAAAACCGAGTGGCAGGTCGAAGAATCTCTTGCTCTAGGCACAGGCACACTTAAACCAATTAGAGCAGGCGAAAGGATTTTATGGACAGTTTCCTAGAGCTCGAACGAGAGTTTTCTCGTCCTGACCCTGAAGTAGCTGACGGCGCCATCGCTGAGCGATTCCGTGGATATTTGCCGGTAGTGGTGGATGTCGAAACTGGCGGATTCAAGTCAGCCACGGACGCGCTATTGGAAATTGCCGCCATACCCATTTTGATGAACGGGAATGGCGAAGTTTTTTGTTCAGAAACACTGGAGTGCGAGGTCGAGCCTTTTGAAGGTGCGAATATCGAAGCCAGCGCGCTGCAATTTACCGGTATTAATTTAGACAACCCGGATCGTGCGGGCCTTCCAGAGAAGGAAGCGTTAACCCACATATTTCAGCCCATCAGAAAGCTACTTAAATCTCAAAACTGCAAGCGAGCCATTTTAGTAGCTCACAACGCACATTTTGATCTGGGGTTTGTAAATGCAGCTAGTGAACGCTGCGATATGAAGCGAAACCCCTTTCACCCCTTTTCCTGTTTTGACACCGCCACCCTCGCTGGACTTGCATACGGCCAAACGGTATTGGCCCGTGCCTGCGAAGAAGCAAATATACCCTTTGATTCTAAATCCGCACATTCAGCCGCTTATGACACGGAAAAAACGGCAGAATTATTCTGCAAAATAGTCAACAAATGGCATCGACTACAACAATAACCATTAGCAATAACTTTAAGAGCTATAAATGACCGACAAAAAAAGTACTGAAGCACTTGATTACCACGAGTTTCCGACCCGCGGAAAACTGTGCATACAGCCTACTAAACCACTCTCAAACCAATACGATTTAGCGCTAGCCTATTCTCCAGGCGTGGCCGAACCCTGTGAGGAAATCGTTAAGGATCCGCTTAATGCGGCTAAGTACACCGCTAGAGGAAACCTAGTCGGAGTGGTAACTAACGGATCAGCGGTTCTTGGTCTAGGTAATATTGGTGCACTGGCCTCAAAACCAGTGATGGAAGGTAAAGCAGTACTGTTTAAAAAGTTTGCCGACATTGACGTATTCGATATCGAAGTAGATGAATCCGATATCGACAGATTTGTTGATGTAGTTGCGGCCTTAGAGCCGACCTTTGGCGGCATAAACCTAGAAGATATTAAAGCGCCGGAATGTTTCTTTATTGAGCAGAAGTTGAAGGAGCGGATGAATATTCCGGTCTTCCATGATGATCAGCATGGCACAGCAATTTGCTCGGCGGCGGCGGTATACAACGGTCTACGCATCGTTGAGAAAAAAATCGAAGAGGTTAAACTCGTAGTTTCTGGCAGCGGTGCGGCCAGTATTGCCTGTGTTGACCTGTTAATTAGTATGGGATTGAAGCGTTCTAACGTACTGATGATCGATCGCAAAGGCGTGATCTATAAAGGCCGTAAAGAAGGCATGAACCCATGGAAAGAATCCTTCGCAAATGAAACTGATGCGCGAACTTTAGATGACGCCATGCAGGACGCCGATATATTCCTGGGCTTGTCTGCTCCCAAAATGTTGACTGGCGAGATGTGTAAAAAGATGGCGCGAGATCCGTTGATTCTCGCTATGGCCAACCCGACACCGGAAATCATGCCGGAAGAAGCACGGGCTGCGCGCCCAGATGCGATCATTGCTACCGGTCGCTCGGACTATCCCAATCAGGTTAACAATGTACTTTGCTTCCCCTTTATTTTCCGGGGCGCATTGGATTGCGGTGCAACCACCATTAACGAAGCAATGAAAGAAGCCTGTGTTAAGGCCATTGCTGACCTTGCGCACAAAGAAACTAGTGACAAAGTTGCCGAAGCCTACCAAGGTGAGTCGCTCAAGTTTGGTCGTGAATACCTGATCCCAAAACCCTTTGACCCACGCTTGATCGAAGAAGTACCTCTGGCTGTAGTTAAAGCTGCCATGGCAAGTGGCGTCGCTACGCGGCCCATTGCCGATCTAGACGCCTACGCGCAGAAGCTAAAACTGTTTAATCATCGCAGCCGGATTTTCATGAAGCCTGTGATTGAAATTGCTAAGTCCTTCCCTACCCGTATCGCCTATGGCGAGGGTGAGAACGAAGATATTTTGCGTGCGGTGCAGGTAGTGGTCGATGAGAAGGTCACATCGCCGGTTCTGATTGGCCGAGCAGATATCATTCGTGAAAAAATCGAGGATATCGGTTTACGCATGCAAGAAGGCACGGACTACGAAGTAGTGTGCCCTGCTAATGCCGATGCAGACGGAAGCTACTCTGAGCTCTACCACTCATTGATGGGACGGCATGGCGTAGCACCAGAAATGGCACAAACTCAGGTTCGCACCAACAGCACAATATTAGGTGCACTTATGCGCCAAAGAGGAGAGATTGACGGACTTATATGCGGCAAGGTTGGTCGTTTTGATCGTCATCTGTCTTATCTGCTGCCCGTGCTTGCTCCAGAAGAAATAAGAGAAAACCTAACCTCCGTTGCAGCGGTACTGCACGAATCTGGCCCTCTATTTTTGACCGATCCCTTTGTTCATGTTGATCCAAGCGTTGACCAGATCGTTAACAGTGCCGAGAAAGCCATGGGATTTGCGCGCAAGTTTGATATTGAACCTAAAGTTGCCCTGCTCTCTCACTCAGACTACGGCAGTTATGACGATGCCGGCGCGAAAAAAATGAAAACGGCCTCGGAGATCTTAAGAGCACGAAACCCCGATGCTCAGATCGACGGAGAGATGTATGCACTTACCTCTCAGAACGAAGAATTCAGAAACCGCATGTACTCCGATTCCCCACTGACAGGTTCAGCCAATGTCTTGGTTATGCCAAATATGGATGCCGCGAGTATTACTTTGGGAATGATTCGCAGCCTAACCAAAGCCCGAATGGTTGGACCCAGCCTGGTTGGCCTAAACAAAGGCACGCACATTTTGATCCCTTCTGTTTCACCAAGGGGCATATACAACATGACCGCTTTAACCGTAGCGGATATTCAATACAGTCAGCAGACAAAATAGAACTACTCAACTTAGCGACTAGCACTTTGGTGCTAGTCGTCAAACTGCCATAATTCTAGGTCTGGGCCGTCATAAAAACGACCAGTGATTCCCGGTGAAGAACCTTCGTACCCAAACGAGCTGTGGCTGAGAGATTCATGGTGGGTAATTCGAATCGTTTCATCAGAGAACTTCAGCAGATAGCCCTCTACCACTTTTGAACAGCTACCGGATTTCGTTCGACTCTCTTCCTGTCGAGCATCATCAGGTCATACCCATAGATAGATAACTGGTAATCTACGTTTTCAGCTTTTATCTCTATTCGATAATTCGAGTGACTTTCGGTAACGCTTGTATAGACACCGGCAATTTCCTCACAGGCCAATATAGATTGTGTAACCAGGATGGCGCCGATCAAAGCAAGGATGTTGATTCTGTTATTCATACTCTGATGATCTCACTGATTGACAGGCATACATAATACTGTACATTTATACAGTTTTTTTGATTTATTGAGATCTCAACTGTGGCTTCAAATCTCGAGGCGTCGCCCCTCAAGTTAACGCGCACCCTTACTAGCAATATATTTCATGATAAAAGTCTAATTTTGGTTGCTCATTGATATGGCCGCTACCCATAATGCCGGGTTCGCTTAAATGACCTTCCAACCCATGAAGTCGATAGAAATCCGGGGCGCTAGAACCCACAACCTGAAAAACATAAATCTCGATATACCGCGAGAAAAGCTGATAGTTATCACCGGCTTATCCGGTTCCGGCAAATCCTCTTTGGCGTTTGATACGCTTTATGCCGAGGGCCAACGTCGTTACGTTGAATCTCTATCGGCTTACGCTCGGCAATTTTTGTCGATGATGGATAAACCTGATGTCGACAGCATTGAAGGGCTTTCGCCAGCGATTTCGATCGAGCAAAAATCAACTTCCCATAATCCCCGCTCTACTGTCGGCACGGTCACTGAAATATATGACTACCTGCGACTATTGTTCGCCCGGATTGGTGAACCGAGATGCCCAGATCATGGCGAACCTCTAGCCGCTCAAACCGTGACCGAGATGGTTGATCAGGTTATGGCTATGCCGCCAGAGACTCGTTTACAGTTGCTGGCACCCATTGTTCGAAACCGTAAAGGCGAACATACACATAGATTGACCCAACTTCGAAGCGAAGGTTACGTGCGGGTTCGGATAGACGGCATCGTTACTGACTTGGATGACCTGCCGGAAATCAATAAAAACCAAAACCATACTATTGAAGTAGTAGTTGATCGTTTTCGCGTGCGGGAAGATATTCAACAACGGTTGGCAGAGTCCCTTGAAACGACAATCGCACTATCTGACGGTATTGCCATTGTTGCCGACCTGGATGACAACCAAAAAGAGCATGTGTTCTCCGCTCGGTTTGCCTGTCCTGTATGTGATTACAGTCTCAATGAACTGGAACCCAGACTATTTTCTTTTAACAACCCCGTAGGGGCCTGCCCAAGTTGCGATGGCCTGGGAGTTACTCAGTTTTTTGACGATTCCAAAATAGTATTGCATCCAGAGGCCAGCATCGCCGAAGGTGCGATTCGTGGTTGGGACAGAAGAAACTTATATTACTTTCAGATGCTTAGCTCACTTTCGGCGCATTATGGCTTTAGCCTAGAGACGCCTTTTGAAGCGCTTGATGAAGCGCACCAAAAAGCGGTATTGGAAGGGTCCGGAGACGACGAAATTGATATCACTTACATCAATGATCGTGGAGATACCTACAAAAGGCGCCATAAGTTTGAGGGCATAATTCCAAACTTTAGTCGCCGCTATCGCGAGACTGAATCGGAGTCCGTTCGCGATGAGCTTGGCAAGTATATGACCACTAGCTCATGTCATAAATGTGAAGGCACTCGACTTTGCCTCGAGGCCAGAAACGTATTTGTAAAAGACACCGCCTTACCCACTATCACTGCGCTGAGCGTGGAACAGGCTGTCGACTTTTTTAAGCAGCTTGACCTAAAAGGCAATCAGCAAGCTATTGGTCAAAAGATCCTTAAGGAGATTGGCGATAGGCTGTATTTTTTGGCAGATGTTGGACTGGGATATCTGAGTTTAGACCGCAGCGCTGACACGCTTTCAGGAGGCGAGGCTCAGCGCATCAGGCTAGCCAGCCAAATCGGTGCGGGCTTGGTTGGCGTGATGTACGTGCTCGATGAACCCTCGATTGGCCTGCACCAAAGAGACAACGAACGGCTTCTCGGTACCCTAAGACGCCTTAGGGATCTGGGCAATACCGTAATCGTAGTTGAACATGATGAGGAAGCTATTCGCGCAGCCGACTATCTAATTGATGTTGGCCCTGGAGCTGGAGTACACGGCGGGCATATTGTTGCTCAGGGTGGAGTTCAGGATATTTTGGACTGCAAAGAATCTTTAACCGGAGATTTTCTGAGTGGTCGCCGCCAAATTACGGCACCGACGCCGATGGAATTACCAGACAGTAAAAGTTGGTTAAGGCTTAGCGGCGCGCGCGGAAACAATCTAAAGAATGTAACGCTTAAGCTACCCATTGGTCGTTTCACCTGCATCACCGGCGTATCAGGATCTGGCAAGTCGACCCTTATCAATGACACGCTCTACCCATTGGCAGCTACGGCCCTGAACAAAGCCACCACTCTCAAGGCTGCGGACCATGATGCGATTGAGGGTTTGGACCAATTTATTAATTGCGTGGATATCGACCAGAGCCCCATAGGCCGTACACCTCGATCTAACCCCGCGACCTATACCGGACTCTTTACTTTAATTCGCGATATCTTTTCTGAAACTCAGGAATCTAGAACTCGCGGATATAAACCAGGACGCTTTAGTTTCAATGTTAAGGGCGGTCGCTGCGAGAAATGCCAAGGTGACGGCCTTATCAAGGTCGAAATGCATTTTCTACCCGACGTTTATGTGACCTGTGAGACCTGTATCGGCAAGCGATATAACCGAGAAACCCTGGAAGTTAAATTTAAGGGCAAGAGCATCCATCAAGTTTTAGATATGACTATTGAGGATGCTCTGGAATTTTTTGATGCGGTGCCAAAAATTAAGCGCAAGTTGGATACGCTAATGTCTGTAGGGCTGAGCTATGTAAAACTTGGCCAGTCCGCCACCACGCTTTCCGGTGGAGAAGCCCAGCGCGTGAAGCTTGCTAAAGAGCTGGCAAAACGTAATACCGGACAAACCTTGTACATATTGGACGAGCCAACCACCGGTCTACATTTTCAGGATATAAAACTACTACTCGACGTATTGCATGAACTTCGAGCAGGCGGCAATACGGTAGTTGTTATTGAACACAATCTCGATGTAATCAAGACCTCGGACTGGATAATAGATTTGGGGCCTGAAGGTGGTGCCGGTGGCGGTCAAATTATTGCCGAAGGAAACCCTCAGCAGATTGCAGCCAATAAGGATTCTTCAACCGGCCATTTTCTTAAGAAGTTGTTGGCCTAAGAACCTATTGCTCTTTATTAGACGCTATAAAATAGAACCCATAAAAAAACCGCGGATAAACCGCGGTTTTTTTATAATCAAAATATGACCTACATTTTGATTGTTCTATAGGTCGTCTTTGTGAGCTGCTAGATAAGAAGCAACGCCTTCGGCATCCGCTTTCATACCATCATCACCTTCGGTCCAGCCCGCTGGGCAGACTTCACCATGCTCTTGATGAAATGCGAGGGCATCAACCATGCGCAGCATCTCGTCAACGTTGCGACCTAAAGGCAGGTCATTAACCACCTGATGGCGAACCTGACCTTGTTCGTCGATCAAGAAAGATCCACGGAACGCAACGCCAGCAGCAGACTCAACATCGTAGTCTTTTGCAATTTGGTGTGTGATATCCGCAACCAGTGTGTATTTAACCGGGCCGATACCGCCGTCGTTAACCGGAGTATTACGCCATGCGCTGTGAGTGAATTGAGAATCGATAGATACACCGATCACTTCTACATTACGTTTTTGGAATTCTTCAACGCGGTTGTCAAAAGCAATAAGCTCAGAAGGACATACAAAGGTGAAATCGAGTGGGTAGAAGAAAATCACTGCTTTCTTGCCACTGATAATTTGGCTTAGTTGGAAATCTTCAACAATTTCGCCTGAGCCAAGTACCGCCGCGGCGGTAAAATCTGGTGCTGGTTTTCCAACAAGTACTGACATGCGTAAATCTCCACTAGTATTTATAAGGTTATTAAGCCGTAATCTCGGCGAGGGATAGATTCTATTCAATAATTCTCCAATAGCTAATATATTTTGCTTATAGAAGCCCCTCAATAACGACTATAATCACCTTTCAGATCGGCATATATAGACAAACTCTGCGCGCCCATTACAATGCGCACCCTACAAACAAAACAGTGGCCTGAATGGACCTCCCAATATTACCTGCAACGCAATCCTCTTATACCGATGAGGAAATCCGTCAACATCCTACCGGCCAGATATTTGGACCCGGCCGCCCTCAACTTCCAGTACGCGAAATGCTGATGGTTGACCGCATCATTGAGATGAGTACAGACGGTGGCTCGCACGGCAAAGGTCATCTGGTTGCAGAAATGGATATCGATCCATCACAGTGGTTCTTTCAATGCCACTTTCCTGGTGATCCGGTTATGCCCGGTTGCTTAGGCTTGGATGCTCTATGGCAAATGGTTGGGTTTTATCTGGGTTGGCTTGGTCACCCCGGACGCGGACGAGCACTTGGTGTTGGCCAAGTAAAATTTACTGGTCAAGTTATGCCTACGGCAAAAAAAATTACGTACCGAATTGATTACACTAGAGTTATTGCTCGTGGATTGGTAATGGGAATCGCTGACGGCACTGTCGAAACCGAAGAAGGCATAATCTACGCCGCCAAAGGACTTAGAGTTGGCTTATTTGCCGCAGAAGATTAACGCTCAATCTGATATTCTTACACCCTCCTTTTATTTGGAACATACAGGCTAATTATGAGAAGAGTAGCTGTAACAGGTATGGGCATAGTCTCCTGCTTGGGAAACGATCTTGATACCGTTGCGGATTCTTTACGCAACCTGAAATCAGGCATTGCCTTCAATGAAGAGCAAGCCGAACTAGGATTCCGCAGTCAGGTAGGCGCCAAAATAGATATCAATACCTCCGAGCATATCGACCGGAAGGTGCTTCGCTTTATGGGCGATGCGGCTGCCTATGCATACATTGCAATGGATCGCGCCATTCAAGATTCCGGACTGAGCGAAGATCAGGTCTCTAATGAGAAAAGCGGCATAATCATGGGCTCCGGCGGCACTTCCTGTGCCAGTCAGGTGGAGTGTGCCGATATTATCCGCACTAAAGGAGTCAAACGCGCTGGTCCCTACCGGGTGACTCAGATTATGGGCAGCACTGTGTCTGCCTGCCTTGCGACTCCATTCAAGATCAAAGGAGTTAACTACTCAATATCTTCCGCATGTGCCACAAGCTCTCATTGCATAGGTAATGGGGTAGAGCTTATTCAAAGCGGAAAGCAGGACATTATATTTGCCGGTGGCGGTGAAGAGTCTCACTGGAACCTAACCGGTTCTTTTGATGCAATGGGTGCCTTGTCTTCTAAGTACAACGACACTCCAGAAACCGCTTCACGCCCCTACGACGCAACAAGAGATGGCTTTGTTATTTCTTCCGGCGGCGGCTGCCTAGTTCTCGAAGAATGGGAACACGCAAAAGCCCGCGGTGCGAAAATCTATGCCGAAATAGTCGGCTACGGTGCGACGTCCGACGGCTACGACATGGTTGCTCCAAGCGGCGAAGGCGCAATGCGCTGCATGAGGCAAGCTATGGCCACTGTAGATGGCGATATCGACTACATTAATACTCATGGTACCAGCACGCCCGTTGGCGACACAGCAGAGCTAAGCGCGATTAAAGGCGTATTTCCAGACAAAGTGCCGCATATCAGCTCTACCAAGGCAATCTCTGGACACTCACTGGGCGCTGCAGGAGTGCACGAAGCGGTATTTAGCCTGATAATGATGGAGCGTGGGTTCCTATCAGGTTCGGCTCATATTACCGAGTTAGACCCAGATGCTGAAGGGCTCCCGATATTACGCAAGACCATTGAACAGCCCGTTGAACGCATTATGAGCAACAGCTTCGGCTTTGGCGGAACTAACGCCTGCTTGGTATTTCAGAAAGCCTAAATTCGAATCTTTCCGATTAATATTAGGGGCACCTTGAAGGTGCCCTTTTTGTTTCTAAAATCATTATGGTTATTAGCCTAAGTTTCCTTGACCGATAGCGGTGCACTTCCTATAATCCGCGCCCTCAATAAGAGGCCGATAAACCAGATGTCGGCTTCTGAGGAAATATACAAAGAACAATTGCGGGGTGGAGCAGTCTGGTAGCTCGTCGGGCTCATAACCCGAAGGTCGTTGGTTCAAATCCAGCCCCCGCTACCAATAACAAACCCGTCCTATCGAATAGATAGTGACGGGTTTTCTTATTGGCCGTGAGGGTTGCGAAAATGATCTAACCGGTTCACAAAACGGCAAGATAGCCTTTTTGGACGCGCTTTAGCGCGGGGCAACGCCCCGAGGGACAAGGATCTTCCCAGTCAAATCCAGCCGATGACCGACTCGGGCCCAAGCCTGGGCTATCTCTACAAAGATCCATAAAACCTTTAGGCCAAGCGTCAGGACGACGCGAGTCACTGCCAGCCTTCGTTACCAATAAACATAATTCCTCCAATTCAGTAGCCACCTTGCGCTAAAATGAGGTTTCAATTGCTGCCTGTATATTATGAATCAGAATCTATTATCAAAATTTGGTACCGACTTAAATGTTGCTGTTATCGGCGCATCAGGCGGCCTGGGTCGGGCTTTTGTCGACCACTTTGCGGTACAGCCTAATGTTGCTGAAATTCACGCTTTTTCAAGAACTAACGTCCGCTTCGTAAAAGAAAACATTAAACACCACGAAATCAACATTCAAATAGAACAAAGTATCCAAGAGGCTCTCAACGGTCTAGGTAAAGAGCTTCTGTTTGATATCGTGGTTGTGGCAACGGGGCTTTTGCATGATGAAAATGTATCGCCTGAAAAAAGCATTCGAGACTTGAGTATAGATACTTTTCATGAGGTATTTATGGTCAATACCTATGGCCCGGCCCTGATAGCGAAACATTTTTTGCCGCGGCTTCGGCGCGATAGAAAAAGCGTATTCGCATGCTTGTCTGCTCGCGTAGGAAGCATCAGTGATAATCGTCTTGGTGGTTGGTATGCGTACCGGGCATCAAAAGCAGCATTAAATATGCTCCTCAAAAATGCGGCAATTGAAACTGCTTGGCGGTATAAAAAGGCATGCATTATCGGACTGCATCCCGGCACTGTGAACACTTCTTTGTCGAAGCCCTTTCAGCGCCAAGTCAAAGAGGGTAAATTATTTACGCCTGAATATTCCAGTGCATGTTTATTAAAAGTGATTGACGACGTCATGCCAGATCAAAGTGGCAAGGTGTTTGCTTGGGATGGCAAAGAAGTCCCAGCATAAGCACCACCTCGCACTTTAGCTAAATACGCATGGGTGGAATCAAGCATCCTATGAATTAATTGCTTTATTTCCACAAAAAAGCCCTGAAGGGCTCTTTTAAATGGGCTATTAACACCAGATTGTAGGCACAGGCTAGAGGCTATAAGAAACATCTACCAATGTCTAGGTCAATCTCGCTCCAACATTCCAAATTCGCTTAAACGCCATTGTAATTCCTTTACCTGGCACCCATAAAAAAAGAGCCCTTTAGAAGGACCCTTTTCTACGATTCTTTTTAAACGAATTTAGAAAGAATAGTTAACGGTAGCACCAAGTTGTCTACGACCAGTACTTCCCACAGGACGTGCGCGAGCGCCGTTCGGACCTGCAAGAAAGGCGAAGCCAAAACCAGGGCCGTAGTTGATGTAGTCTGGCTTGTTATCGAGGTTTCTACCCCAAACAGACCATCCCCAATTTTCATCGGGAGAAGTCCAAGCAAGCTTAAGACCAGTCTTGTTCAACTCTGGACGCAAGTAGGCAAGGTCGTCTCCGGTAAGGTTTAGACCAGCACGAGCACCAGAGCCATTTTGACCCCAAACGCGACCGCGGTATCTATAGTCACCGCGCAAGGTCAGAGATGAACCATCAGACAATGCCCAAGCGTATGTGGCATGAAGAGTAGCTGCTTCTTCAGTTGAACCCGCTGGAACTTGTCCTGATACATCTTCACCTGAAGAGGTGCCTGTAACCGGATTATATATTCCGCCCACTGTGGAACCTTCGATAAACTCAGGAGAGTAATTAACGATAAATCCGCCAACAGTTAGATTGTCAGTAACAGCCCAGGTAGCTTCAATTTCGATACCCGTGTTCTCAACACCTTCAGAATTACGAAGCAAGTTGATATTAGAAGTACCTACAGGCGTTAGGTTACCCGTCTGAGTATTGGTTTGTTCTTGCTTAAACAAAGTAAGTGCAAAAACTAGATTGTCGTATGAACCTTTCCAACCGAATTCGTAGTTTTTAGCGCCTTCAGCATCTAGAATTATATTCAAGTTAGCAGCAGTTCGTGAATCCTGTTGGAATCCGCCAGCTTTAAAACCCTCAGAATAAAGTGCATAAACATTGTTATTCTCATTTACCGCATAGGTTAAGCTGATTTTGCTTGAGAAATCATTCCAAGAATCTTCAACTTCACCGGAGAAGCCCACTGGAGCATCTATGGTTCCGCATTGATGACCCGACGGCAGAGTACCGCCGTTTGCAGCAGTATCGACAGCTCTGATTGCGTTACAATCTTGAGAGGCAACGGCGCTATCAAGACCCATCGCTTGCAAGCCGCCAGAAGCACCATAGCCCCAAGTAGCAAAATCCATGTCACGTTCGTCACTGGAATAACGACCGCCGACGGCTAGTGTTAACTGATCACTAAGGTCGTAAGTGACCTCACCAAAAATGCCGAAAGCCGTAGTAGTGTTAGTGGCAAATGTGTCTAATTGATATGTATTACAGTTAGCCGGAGATCCGTCCATAGCACCATTGGTTACCTGGATACCGCAATTTCCGCGATCAGGAAAGCCAACATTTGTCTCTTTACGATCTTCTTCATCCGTAAGATAGGAAGCTCCTACTAACCAGCGCAATTGATTTCCACTAGCTTGATTGTCGATACGTACTTCTTGCGTGAAGACGCTGGCGTCGTTCCAAACAAGTTGATCACGAATATCAACCAGTGTGCCAAAGGCATCTGAATTAGAGTAATGATTACCTGCTTGGTATCCAGTAATAGAGGTAACAGCAATGTCGTCATCTAAAAGCCAAGTTAACTCGGCGGTAAGAAAACGCATATCCCGCACAACTTCCCAAGGTGCACCATCTGGAGCGTCACTAATTGTCGCTTTCCAGGGGTCAGAGTTACTTACATAGCCATGGTAATTAGCATTCAACCACTGAACACCTTGATCCGCACCACGTCGAACTGTTGGAAACTCTTGATCCTGAACGAATTGAGCTTTTAGATAGGCGCTGAATGTATCGCTAGGCTCCCACAACAGAGAAGCACGTACAGAGGTGCCTTCAGCGTCCTCTAGCATATCGCCAGAAGTCTCGTCTTCTATCGCTCCCGGAGAATCCTTATAGTCAACGGCTAGACGGGCAGAAAGTGTATCGGTAATCGCTCCGTTAAGATGACCATTAATTCCAAATAGGTTGTCGGCACCGGTTGTAAGCTCAATCGATCCCGATTGCTCCTGGCTAGGCCGCGCAGAAATGAAATGCATCATACCTAGCGTGGCGTTACGACCGAAGGTTGTGCCCTGCGGACCACGCAGAACTTCCACACGTGCCATATCGTGAACGGGCAGCGTCATCATGAATGCTTTAACTGCCGGAACACCATCGGAAACAACCGAAACGGCGTGCTCAATACTGGCATTACCAAATGAACCTGCGCTAATTCCACGCATTCCAAGACCTGGCTGCGCCTTAGCAAACTGGCCCCAGTTAGACCCTGGAGTGAGCTCTAATATATCCTGAATACTATCAACGCGATTGTCTTTCAGATAAGACTCGGTCATTACCCCAACAGCTAGAGGTGCGTCTGTGATGCTCTCTTCGAAGCGTCTAGAGGTAACTAGAATCTCTTCAATTTGAGCGAATGCTTCTTGAATTGGCATATATAGAACTACCAAGCTAAGGGCTTTTACCCATAGTCTTTTTGACGGGCGTACGCCCGATTCGATTTTGTAATCGTTTTTCATTAAATATTCGCCTTTAAAATCCCAAAAGCTTTGTAGAAAACACGTCTAAGAATCTAGATACGGCCTAACTAACTGAAGCCCCCTTAGCATTAACACGAGTTAATACAGCAAACACCGTAGCACTCTTGGGAGTCTTTTCATAATCCTCGATTATTTCTCTTTTTGTTCATATTTTCGATTTTTATATACTACGAGGTACATTTTCCAGTTTTGCTGCGTAGTTGTTTGCCGGCTTTTTGTCAATAGCCACAAAAAAACCCGCAATCTGCGGGTTCTTTTAAATTTGGTGCCCAAGGCCGGACTTGAACCGGCACGACTTACGTCACTACCCCCTCAAGGTAGCGTGTCTACCAATTCCACCACTTGGGCATTAATTCTATTTTCAATCTATTACCTTAATATTTGTCTGACTTTGCTGGCCTGATGAACCCGTTAGCTTGGTCGCTAATTAAAAGTCTGGAGCGTCTGGAATATCGCCAGATGGTTCATCAGAAAACTCAAAGGCATCAGTAGTTGGTACTTCTTGAACCTGAGCTGGTGCACTAGATTCCAGAGGACTAAAGAGCTGAAGCTCATCTTCGAAACCCAAAGACGCCTGATTGCGCGCACTAAGAGCGAGCGCAAAACTAGTAACAAAGAATAGCGTTGCCAGAACAGCGGTTACCTTAGTAAAGAAGGACATACCACCTGCTGCACCAAACATGGTGTTTGAACTGCCACCACCAAAAGATGCACCCATCTCTGAGCCCTTACCCTGCTGAAGCAAGATCAATACGATCATCGCAGCTGCGATTAGAAAGTGTACGTATACCAAAATTGTTGCCATGCTTTATTAGCCTTTTCGCTTTATTAGAGTATCTGCCGCTCGGCATATACCTTCAAATTCGTTTATATCAAGTGATGCACCGCCTATCAGGCCGCCATCTATGTCGCGTTGCTGGAATAACTCAGCAGCGTTTCCCGCTTTAACACTGCCGCCGTATAAAATTGGCAGTTCTGTTCCAACCGATCCTAGCTGATCTCTCAACCAGGCATGTACTTCTTGTGCCTGCTCCGGCGAGGCTGTTTTACCAGTACCTATTGCCCAAACCGGCTCGTATGCTAGCCAAATAGAAGCCATTCCGGCCTCACCTAGCTCTTGCTGTACTGCGAGCAACTGCTCGCCAATTACTGCAAAAGTTTTACCTTCTTCTCTCTGCTCGCCGGTCTCACCGATACAAACAATCGGGGTTAAACCATTGCGCAAAGCTTGCGCCGCCTTTTTGGCAACCTGCTCTGAGCTTTCTGAAAACAGCTGTCGCCGTTCTGAATGCCCCACAATAACCAAATGGCAGCCCTGCTCTGTAAGCAGGTTTGCCGAAACCTCACCTGTGTAAGCTCCGGCGTCAAACTCCGATAGGTTCTGCGCTCCTATGCGAATCTTTTTATCAAGATCAAAAGACACCAATAAAGTGTCGGGAACACAGAGAGCTATCTGCACTTCCGTCGCCAATTCAGGCTGTATTCGACGCAATTCCGTAGAAAAATCGCCGGCCAATAAGACTGAACCGTTCATTTTCCAATTGCCGACAACAAAAACAGAAGATACCAAGGTCAGGCCCTCGAAAAATGGGCGTGAATGTTAACGGAGTTGCGGTTTGTCCTCAAGCAAAATAAGGCCTGAAATTCAGACCCATTTCCTAGGCCAATTAACTGTTCGCGGAGAGGCTAACTACCTGAGCAACTTCCTCGGCCAAACTAGTCACCAACGCATAGTCTTCGCCTTCAACCATAACGCGAATTACTGGCTCGGTACCCGAAGGACGGAGTAGGACCCTACCGCTACCCGCTAGCTTTTTCTGTGCAGATTGCACTGCAAGTTGTACCTTGCTATCAGACTGCAAATCAGACCTCCCCTGTGTTTTAACGTTAACCAGCACCTGAGGGAACATCACCACTTCTGATATTGCTTCGTCTAACGGAATTTCAAAATGTCGGCAGGCTGCCAATACTTGCAACGCAGAGACCACACCATCTCCCGTGGTGGTTCTATCTGAGCAGATAATATGACCAGAGGACTCCCCGCCTAAGAAGTAACCGTGTTCACGCATCATTTGCATTACATATCTATCGCCAACTTGGGCGCGTTCAAAGGCTATACCCATACTTACTAATTGTTTTTCGATGGCTAGGTTGGTCATAAGGGTGCCTACCACGCCGGCACACTTGCCGGTCACTTTGCGGAACTTGGCTATTAAATAGAGAAGCTGATCGCCGTCCACTAACTGACCTTTGCGATCAACCATTATTAGTCGGTCGCCATCTCCATCAAACGCAACGCCAAGATCAGCGCCTTCCGCCATAACGCTTTCTTGGAGTTTCTGCGGGGAGGTAGATCCACAGTCTCGATTAATATTAAAACCGTCTGGATCAGTACCAATGGTTATTACGTCGGCGCCAAGCTCACGGAATACTTTGGGAGCAATATGGTAGGTAGCGCCGTTGCCGCAATCTACCACTAAGCGCATTCCCGCTAAACTCAGATCACGAGGCACGGTGCTTTTGCAGTATTCAATATATCTGCCAGCGGCATCTGGAATACGGAAAGCCTTTCCGAGCTTGTCTAAACTGAGCGTTTGAATAGGTTGATCCAAATAGCCTTCAATGGCGAGCTCTACCGAATCACCCAATTTATAACCGGCTGCGGAAAAGAATTTAATACCATTATCTTGGTAGGCGTTGTGAGAAGCGCTAATAACGATGCCCGCAGCAGCGTGGAAGGTTCTAGTGAGATAGGCAATCGCCGGGGTTGGCATCGGTCCCAGCAGGCCTACTTCGGCGCCAGCGGCGATAAGCCCAGCCTCAAGCGCAGACTCGAACATATATCCGGATACGCGCGTATCCTTACCTATAAGCACCCTTTTGCTATCACTGGAGGCCATCAGGACTTGTCCAGCAGCCCAACCAAGTTGCATCATAAAATCGGGAGTGATGGGGTATTGCCCCACTTCCCCTCGTATTCCATCGGTTCCAAAGTATTTTTTGATCATTTAGCCTTCTTGTAATTGTTTAATTGCGGACCAGACCTTAATCATATCGCAGGTCTCGGCAACATCGTGCACTCTGAGGATATTGGCCCCGCCTTGTAGCGCAATTTGCGCCATAGCGACACTGCCTGCTAGACGAGCTTCAAGAGGCTTTCCCGTGAGTTCGCCAATCATGCCTTTTCGAGAGACGCCCACCAAGAGCGGTAAGTCCATCTCCTTAAATTGTTCAAGGTTCAGCATAAGCTGCATATTGTGCTGATGACTTTTACCAAAGCCAAACCCCGGATCAATACAGATTTTATTTCGATCAATGCCCGCTGCTATGCAGGCTTCTACGCGGCTCTGTAAATACTGTTGCACTTCTGCAACCACATCTACATATTGCGGGCTGTACTGCATTGAATCCGGGCTACCCTGCATATGCATCAGGCAAAGCTCTGCGCCGGTCTCTGCTGCTACTGATATGGTTTCAGGTTCAGTTAGCGCACGTACATCATTGATGAGTTTAGCGCCAGACTGCAACGCCTGTCGCATTACCACCGCCCTGCTGGTATCGACCGAAATATCACAACCAAAGTGTTGCCAAAGCGACTCCACCACCGGAGCAATGCGATCTAATTCTTCCTGAACCGCTGGAACTATCGCTCCAGGGCGAGTCGATTCCCCACCGACATCCAATATATCTGCACCAGATTTCAATAACGCTTCTGCCGCAGACAATATTAGATCGAGTTGAGGTTTTCCCTGATCAAACAAATTACCACCGTCCGAAAACGAATCCGGAGTGATATTCAGCACCGCCATAACTAGCGGGCTATCGACTGTGATTTGCTCGAGAATATTCATATCAGGGTCGGCTAAAAAAGTCAGCTAAAAAAATGCCCCGCATTACTGCAGGGCATCTCTATCTCTTTACGAGCCTCAAATTTCTTCGGCCGCATCACCTATTGGAGATGCATCATCAGAAGACTCCGGGGCGGGCATATCGTCTTTTGGATTAGGACTTACGGGGGTATCCCAATCTTTTGGCGGACGTACTTTTACGCGCTTCATTAAGTCTTCTACCTGATCGCTGTCAATGGTTTCGTACTCCATTAATGCCGCTTTCATGGCGTGCAAGATATCAATATTCTGCTCAAGAATCTTCTGCGCCTCTGCGTAACTTTCATCGACTATACGACGCACTTCTGCATCAATATCGTTAGATGATTGGGCCGAGTAATTCTTGCCTCCAGGCATGCCATTCTGGGATGCCTCTTCACCGTAGTGCAAAGGCCCCAGTTTCGCGGATAAGCCCCATTGCGTGACCATATTGCGCGCCAGTTGAGTTGCGCGCTCGATATCGTTCTGTGCGCCCGTGGTTACGCCGTCTTCGCCAAGGATCAATTCTTCAGCTATACGCCCACCAAAAAGCGAACAAAGCTGACTTGTTATACCTCTGCGGCTGAGACTGTATTTATCTTCTTCCGGTAGGAACTGGGTAACACCTAGGGCTCTACCACGCGGGATAATGCTTACCTTATGAATGGGGTCATGCTCAGGCATGGTCCAACCGACAATCGCGTGCCCTGCTTCATGATAAGCAGTGTTGGCTTTTTCTTCGACGGACATAACCATGCTACGGCGCTCTGCGCCCATCATAAGTTTGTCTCTGGCTTGCTCGAAGTCTTCCATGGTTACCATGCGACGATTGGCGCGTGCAGCGTTTAAGGCTGCTTCATTGGCTATGTTTGCCAAATCCGCACCTGAAAAGCCCGGTGTGCCTCGCGCCACAACACTGGGGTCAACGGAATCATCACAGGGAATCTTACGTAAATGCACTTCAAGTATTTGTTCGCGGCCACGAATATCTGGCAAGCCAACATAGACCTGTCGGTCAAACCGACCGGGTCGCAACAAAGCTTTGTCTAAAACGTCTGGTCTGTTGGTAGCGGCTATAACAATAACGCCTTCATTACCTTCGAAGCCGTCCATCTCTACCAGCATCTGATTCAGAGTCTGCTCGCGCTCATCATTGCCACCTCCGTAGCCACCGCCACGATGACGACCGACTGCGTCGATTTCATCAATAAATACAATACAGGGCGCAGACTTTTTGGCTTCGGCGAACATATCTCGCACTCGGCTAGCACCAACACCAACAAACATTTCAACAAAGTCGGAACCGGATATCGCAAAGAAAGGAACCTTTGCCTCTCCAGCGATAGCTTTTGCAAGTAAGGTCTTACCAGTACCTGGAGGACCAACCATCAAAATACCGCGCGGTATTTTACCACCCAATCGCTGAAAGCGGCCTGGGTCTTTGAGATAGTTAACTAATTCTTCAACATCTTCTTTGGCTTCATCAACGCCCGCTACATCGGCGAAAGTTGTTTTAATCTCGTTTTCGTTGAGCAATTTGGCCTTACTTTTACCAAACGACATAGGGCCACCGCGACCACCGCCACCGCCCTGCATTTGGCGCATAAAGAACATAAATACGCCGATAATTAACAAGATGGGAAATGAGGCTATCAATAGCTGCATGAGCAAGCCGGGCTGCTCAGGCTGACGGCCTTCAACAAGTACATTATTGTTTAGCAGATCGCTCATCAAACGATCATCAGCTAGATCCGGTCGTACCGTCTGAAACAATTCACCGTTATCCATTTCACCGTAAATAATCCCACCTTCGAAAGTGGTGGATCGCACGCTGCCCGCTTGTACCTGATTCACAAACTCTGTGTAGCTGAGTTCAGTGCGGCCCGGTGCCTGATTCAAATTCTGAAACACCGCCATAAGCACGGCAGCTATAACCAGCCAAAGGATCAGATTTTTTGCCATATCATTGTTCATCTATAAAGCTCGCAATAAACTTGTAAGTAAATTTGTATTAACCATTAAATCCTCTAGCTAGCATGTAGGTCTCCCGCGATCTAGGTCGCGAAGCGGAGGGTTTTACTGCTGTGACCTTATCAAAGCTGGTTCGTGTTTGCTTGAACAACTCATCAAAACCAGAGCCATGAAATACCTTGGTTAGAAAGCTGCCACCAGGGCGCAATGTCTTGGTAGCAATGTCCAAAGCCAGTTCTACAAGGTACATAGAACGAGGTTGATCAATGTCTTTCATACCACTTAAGTTGGGGGCCATATCTGACATTACAAGGTCTAATCGGCGATCAGCGATTTCGCCTAATAACTGATCGAAAACTTCATCTTCGGAAAAGTCTCCTTGAATAAAATTCGTTTCTGCCACGGTATCCATCAAAAGGATATCTGTAGCCAGTACAAAGCCCTTTGAACCCACTCGCTGCGCGGCTACCTGCGTCCATCCGCCAGGTGCTGCACCTAGGTCCAGCACACTGCTGGCGGGCTTAAGTAACTTGTATTTATCGTCAATTTCTATCAGCTTATAACTCGCGCGCGAGCGATAGCCATCTTGTTGCGATTTTTTAACAAAAGGATCGGCGAAATGTTCTTGCAGCCAGCGGCTGCTGGACTTTGATCTAGCCATAGGAGCGTTAGATTAGTATTGATGGGCAAGTATAGTTGTCTGGGCATTGGGAAGCACCCAGAATTGAAAAAGCCGGATCATTTGATCCGGCTTTTTGTTTGGGTGATACCTAACATCCGTTAAGGCAAATCCAAGACATCTGTTGCGTCAGAAATAACTACAACACCAGCCGCAAGAAAAGTTGCTGCCTGAGTCTGCATTTCTGCAGTTACCCCTGCGCTGGTCGCAGGATATAAAAGCGAACTGTGACTACCATCAGTAAATCGAACAATGCCGCTAGCCGCACCGGAATTATCTACATCAACACCGGCTAGACCTAAAAAGGCCGCTAGGGGCTCAGTTCCACCGAATGTTAGACCCGGAGTAAATGTTTGATTAGGAATAGTCTGATCGGGCAAATTATTTATTCCGTCACCCACCACTTCAGCCATATAGATTGGCGTGCCCAAGGCAGCCAAACCCGCAGCGAAATTATTAGGATCAGCTGGATCAATAATGGTTTGTGCGGCGAAAGCGAATTGCGCCATTATGCGACTAATTATTCCCAGAGAGGTGGCATCCAAGGTCGCAGAAAAATCAGTGTAATTGCAGCCCAAATTGCCAGCACAGAGAGTATTAGATCCAATGAAGGCTATAAAGGCGTTACCTACATCAGTACCAGAGCCAGCTACAACCGACCCGACTACCAATGGTCCGAAACCACCAGACTCAATAAGAAGAGGAACTATGCCGCCTCCGGGCACATTCAGCACTGCACTCTGGATATCTAGCCCGAGATTAAGGGAGTTTGCCATCGTCGTAAATCCAGTAGCGCTTATACCACCTAAAGACATGCCAAATACATGAACATTAGTTGTGTCAAAGTTGGCGTTGGTAAGGGCACCTGTTATACCTGTGCCAATCGCCATCCGTAACCCGAGCATATCTGCCATGCTCTGATTTAGGTTATCTCGACCTACAAGCAGATTCGCCAGATTCATATATACCGTAGCATTAGTGCCGGCGTTTACTTCGGCTCCTCCGCTGGATGCACTAATAAGACCCCGGCTACCATGAAGCGGGTGATCGATGGCAAAGGTAGCAAAGCCCGCTGCCGAAAGAGAACCCGTCGCAGCGAGAAAGCCTTCCTTATCAGCAGTGATGCCGTGCTGTAAAATCACCACAGGCCAAGGCCCAGGGACGCCGTTTGGTACCGTTATCTGTACCGCTAGAGTTACATTGTCTCGCACCGCAGGGATTGGATTGTATTTGGTTAAATTCCTCTCCGTATCCAAGCCGTAGTCGCCCAGTGTTCCGCCACTTACCAGCCCACAGGCGGTGTTGTTTGGCTCCACTGCAGCAGGCAATGCGCCAGCGGCAGCAGCACCTGCAATCACCAGTGGGTTATCACACATAGCTCTCCAATTATCTGTTATTGGATCCGAGCCATCAGCAGGTGTTCCCGAGTAATAGGGCAAAGTAACCGAACCCGCATATAAGTCAGCAAACTGCAGAGCAGTTGTTCCCAAAGCTGCTCCGGGTAGAAGCCCAAGACCTATGAAGGCTTGTTCAACCGTAACGCCCGCGGAAACAATTCCGCTTATCGAAGGAGGAGAAGCCGCCAAAACATTAGTAGCTGCCACTACTGAATCACCCACTGAACCGGTAGTCCAAGCACTGGCTATAAGTGCGTCACCTGGCGCCGCTCCGGTACCACCGGTACCTATATCGACTAAGACTTCATACAGATTGACTGCATCTTGTAGTGAATCTAATGGAGGGAAGTCAATATCAATATCGCCACGTGTCACTTGCTCATATTGAGTAGATCCGAGAATCGCTTCGCCTCTTGAATCCATAACACCGGGCATAATCGCCACTACATAGGTAGTTTTTGCCTTTAAGGGATGAAGCGGTGCTATAACGATATTGTCAGTCCCCGCCACTGCCACAAAATCCACTCCATAAGTAAGGGGTGCCGCTATACCGCATGGCTGACCCGGGGGCAAACTTACAAAGGGTTCAATAGGGATACATCCAGCTCCGGTACCATCTAACGGAGGTGTGACCGCCTCGATCATTACCACCGTCGTAGCACCAACGGTGGTGGCATCAATAGTCGCGCCAGCTGCCATAGTCATACCAACCTGCATAGGCAGCATGGTTGACCAGCCATCTGCGCCACCAAGTGCAGCTCCGGGATTGCCGTAATCGATAGAACCAGCCGCTCGACCAGCAACTTCATCTGGTGGCTCAAGTGTGCCGTCCGCAGTTCCCGAAAAGAGCAAGTCACTCGGCAGAGGTATAACGCCTAAGCCCGCATCAAAATTGATTCTAGAAGATTCAGGGTCGCTAGCACCCGGGACTACAGGTGTGTTTACTAAACTTGATGAATTACCGCCACCACAAGAAGCCAACACTAGAGATGCGCCAATAAGTGAAGCGGTACCGATAACTCTATTTATTCGTTTGATTATTATCATTTTAATCTCCTCTCGCCCGACCTAGAAACGGTATGTGCCTTGAAGCGCAATGGTGCGCGGGGATTCAATAAAGGCGTAGTGACCAACACTTTGGGTCAGGTTTGCCGCCAATGGCGTATCGTTTGCATAGGTTATTACCTCTTCATCGGTAAGGTTTTTACCTATCAGAGCAACCTCCCAGCCTTGCTCGAAACTTTCAATCGCAAATCGCAGGTTGATTTTGTTATAGCCATCTTGCTCTGCAACGGGGTCAATGTTCTGAGAAGGGTTATAGTCAGAGCTAAAGATCCAATCTAGGGTTGTGCGCAATTCCACATCATTGCCAATAGGTATTGCATAATCTGCCGATAAAGAACCGGAGATGTCTGCAACATATTGATTCGATTTACCTTCGTAATCGCAAGTAGAGATACTGGTTACGATGCGTTCCAGCTGAGTACATTGACCATTTTGGTAGTCTGTAAATTCGAAATCCAGCCAGGCAATAGATCCGCTAAACGTTAGTCGCTCAGTCGCCGCGAAACGTCCGTCTAACTCAACACCCATAGAGGTTGCTTTCGCAGCATTGCCGACGTTAAAACCGAGAACTCCGTCATAAATACTTACCTGAAGATCTTCGAAATCAGTATTGAAGGCTGCCAAATTTAGCTCCATTGCACCATCTAGCAGGCGGCTTTTTAGGCCGATCTCAATCGTGGTATTTTCTTCCGGCTCGTATTCAAAGGAGCCAGCGGGAATGCTAAAGCTCAACTGCGAAGAGAACGGATTAGTAACTACGGTTTCAACCGGTGGTACATTTGAACGAGTGTCGTAGCCGCCGGACTTAAACCCGCGGGACCAATTGGCGTAGGCCATCATATCGTTGTTCAAATCCTGCTCAATGGTAATAGATGGAGCAAATTTGGTTTCTTCTCGCTCACCACTCAGATCGTGTCGCGCAACTTGCAGAATTCGGCCGAGCATGTAATCGACACCCATATCAGTATTTGGCACCAACAGAGCGTTATACGGAATTTCGTCGCCATTTGCGTCCACTACATTAAGCGTGCGGGACCCTTCTTTTTCTTCTGTGGAGTAGCGTCCACCCAAGGTCAATCGTGTTGAGTCTGTTGCATTCCAGGTAGCTTGTACAAAAGCCGACATGAGTGAAGTGTCTTGCTCAAAGGTTCTAGGAACCGCTATATCCAATAACTTTTGACCCGACCCAGCTGGATAGGCACCGGCAAATGCGGCGGGCAAGATGGTATCTAAAACGTTGCCAATAACACTTGTCGGAGTGGTGAAGAAACGATCACCAAAATCCAACTCGCTTTCGTGCAGGTAAACCCCCGCCATCCAGTCTATTGTTTCGCCGCCGGGTGAAGTGATGCGGAACTCTTGGCTAAACTGCTCAAATTCTTCTTGCGAATCTACAAAAAATACGTCCGCGCTAGTGAAATCACAGTCGCATCGCTCATCATATTCGTAGGTTAAATAACCGGTAGTTGAAGTAAGGGTGTAATCGCCGAGCATATACTCGAGATTCAAGGAAAAGTTGTCCGTTTCGTTATTGCTGTAATCACCATTACTAGATCTTGCAAAATCTAGCTCGGTATCCAGAACGGATGCAGATGTCGCTGCCGCTGGAGTAATAGCGGCAAGTGGATTTAGAGACAATAAGAACTGGCTCCAGTTAGCACCGCCCAAACCTGGGTTAAGGGAAGGCGCGTCGCCTACGATTTCAACTTGCCGCCCCAATACGTCAAATGTGCCGTGGGCATATTTGAGGGTAGCTTTTAGATCTTCATTTGCTTGCCATTGCAGAGTGAGCCGGGTGGAGCTTTCGTCTCGCGAAGGCTCTGAACCTCGGTCCCGGTTGTCGATATGGCCGTCGGTTGTGCGACTACGGTGTGCAAACCGCGCGGTCAAATCGTCAGAAATCGGGCCGGACAACACAACTTCTGCTGATTGGTCGCCGTATTCTGATTCATAAGAAAAACTGACATGACCCATAAACTCATCAGTTGGAGAAGCTGTTATCAAGCTCATGGCTCCCGCGACACTGTTTTTACCGTAAAGTATATTTTGTGGTCCGCGAAGTACTTCTACGCGCTCCAAATCCAAAAAGGGTGCTCGAGATAACTGCGATCGTCCGTAGTAGACCCCATCGACATATATGCCAACAGACTGCTCGAAACCCTGGTTAATACCAGAACCGATGCCGCGCATATATATATTGGTGCCAATACCCGTCTCAGACATGGTGAGGTTCGGAACATAGGCCTGCAGATCTTCAAGTTTGTTAATGCCGGCTTCAGATAACTTTTCCCCCGACATAACGCTAACGGAAACAGGAACATCCTGAAGGCTTTGGGTACGCTTTTGTGCCGTGACGATTATCTCTTCGAGAACCTGCGGTTGCGCCATCGCCCATCCAGAGATACTAGTAGCGGTAACAAGCGCGACCGCTCTCAACATACAATTAGATTGCAAAAAATTTGACATGTTTTCCTCCACCCATTCAGCCTAAGGCTATATTTTTTCCAAAACTTATGATTATTTATTGTTCTGTAGTAACCAGAAGATCATAATCGCCATACCGTCGCGGAACAACTTTCTCAGGAAAGTTCATCTTCTACATTGTACTAATTACGAGTAAATATGGATAAAAAACAACTACGGGCCATAGGTCACAACCTAAAGCCAGTGATTATCGTTGGACAAAAAGGTATCTCAGAAACGCTTTTAGCGGAAACCAATCGCAGCCTAAACGATCATGAGCTGATAAAGGTGAAGTTAGCGAGCGCTGATAGGGATACCCGCAAGCAACAGATTAAAGCTATGTGCGAGGCATGTAACGCTGAATTGGTGCAGTCTATTGGCAAAGTGGCTTTGCTATATCTCAAGAACCCCAAGCCCAACCCAAAGACTTCAAATATTATTCGTGGCTTTGCTGACTAATATTCAGAGATACTCAACCTGGTCGATTTCAAACTCTGACTCTCCAGCAGGGGTTTTGATAACTACATCATCCCCAACAGATTTGCCGATCAACCCTCGAGCGATAGGTGAGTTAACGGATATCTTGCCTGATTTAACATCTGCCTCATCATCTCCAACGATTTGATATCTTGAAGGCTCCTCTGTATCCAGGTTAAGGAGAGAAACGGTAGATCCAAATACCACCCTATCCGAAGGCGGTAACGCCTTAACGTCTAGAACTTGCGCATCTGCCAGTTTGCCTTCTATTTCTTGTATACGGCCTTCCGCAAAACTCTGTTGTTCTCGTGCAGCGTGATATTCCGCGTTTTCTTTAAGATCGCCATGCTCACGCGCCTCCGCGATTGCTTTGACGATGCGCGGACGCTCAACTTTTTTTAGACTTTCAAGCTCGGCCCGCAATGCTGCTGCGCCACCCACTGTCATTGGAACTCGACTCATGACTTTAATAATTCCTCATGGAGGTCTTGCAACCTATAGACCATATTTTCTGCCTTATTGGTCAGAGCCATAACAACCGCAGCCCCACCTGCCAAGGTAGTAGTGTAGTAGACATCTGAAGACTCGGCGCTTGACCTGATAGTTGCCGAATCGGCCACAGCCTGCCGGCCTTCAGTGGTATTGATGATGGTACTAATTTCGCCGTTTTTAATCATATCAACGATATGCGGGCGACCCTCAGATACCTTATTAACTCGAACCACATCAACGCCCGCATCTGAAAGCGTCTTTGCTGTACCCGCTGTGGCAACAATAGTGAACCCCATATTTGATAGATCCCTGGCGACAGGTATCAAGGGCACCTTGTCCGCATCTCTCACACTAAGAAATACACTGCCAGAATCCGGTATTGGAGAGTTTGTACCTAATTGTGCTTTTCGATAAGCCTCACCAAATGTAGTGCCAACGCCCATCACTTCGCCGGTGGACTTCATTTCTGGCCCTAGAATAGGATCAACTCCCGGGAACTTATTGAAGGGAAATACGGCTTCTTTGACATTGAAATATTGCGGCACTATTTCTTTTTCAAAACCTAGCTCAGCAAGGGTTTGTCCGGCCATACATCGCGCGGCAATTTTGGCCAAAGAGACACCAATACATTTGGAAACAAAGGGAACGGTTCTGGAAGCTCTAGGATTAACCTCGATTACGTATATCTCGCCATCCTGATAAGCAAGCTGCACATTCATTAAGCCCACCACACCGAGTTCAATGGCCATTTTCCGAACCCAATCCTTCATGGTTTCCTGAACATCCATTGGCAAGCTGTATGGCGGCAATGAACAAGCCGAATCGCCTGAGTGAACTCCCGCCTGCTCGATATGCTGCATGATGCTACCGATAACGACTTGTTCACCGTCTGAAACCGCGTCGACATCTACTTCTACGGCCGCGCCTAAGAAAAGATCAAGCAGCACTGGCGAATCTTCACTCACCTTCACCGCTTCGAGCATATATTTGCGCAGTTCTGATTCTGAGTAGACGATTTCCATGGCTCGTCCACCCAGCACGTATGAAGGCCGAACCACCAACGGATATCCAATCTCTTCCGCTTTAACTACCGCCGCATCTACCGACCTAACTGTTGCATTCGGTGGTTGGCGAAGCCCCAAATCCTGGATCATCTGCTGAAAGCGCTCTCTGTCTTCTGCTCTATCGATAGCATCGGGGGTAGTACCAATGATGGGTACTCCCGCTGCTTCCAGAGCACGAGCTAACTTCAAAGGTGTCTGTCCACCAAACTGAACTATTACTCCCACTGGTTTTTCTACAGCGACGATTTCCAATACGTCTTCTAAGGTCACTGGCTCAAAATATAGGCGGTCGGAAGTATCGTAATCTGTGGAAACAGTTTCAGGGTTGCAGTTCACCATGATGGTTTCGTAACCGTCATCGCGCATAGCAAATGCCGCATGTACACAGCAGTAATCGAATTCAATGCCCTGACCGATACGATTTGGCCCGCCGCCTAAGACTAATATTTTCTTGCGATCGCTAGGCTCTGCTTCGCACTCTTCTTCATAGGTAGAGTACATATAGGCAGTAGAAGTTGAGAACTCTGCCGCACAGGTATCCACACGTTTGTAAACCGGCCGAATGCCAAGCCCGTGCCGATGTTCACGCAGTTCTTGTTGAGGAACTCCTAAAACACTAGCTAATCGAATATCGGAAAACCCTTTACGTTTCAGACGCCACATTACCGATTCAGAAATATCAGCCAACTTCTGACCTGAGAGCCATTTCTCGATAGCAATAAGCTCTTCAATCTGCACCAAGAACCAGGGATCAATTGCCGTTAGCTTCTGCACTTCATCAAGTGACATGCCAACTCTAAATGCATCACCCAAAAACCAGATACGTTCTGCACCGGGGTTGGATAGCGACTCTTTAAGCATGCCGAGCATATCTGGATCATCTTGATCCAACATGGGATCAAATCCGGAGGCGCCGACTTCTAAACCACGCAGGGCTTTCTGCATAGATTCTTGGAAGGTACGGCCAATGGCCATGACCTCACCCACCGACTTCATTTGTGTCGTCAGCTTGGCGTCTGCCGTATTAAATTTCTCGAAGGCAAATCGAGGGATCTTGGTAACCACATAATCAATAGAGGGTTCGAAAGATGCCGGAGTAGCGCCACCGGTAATCTCATTCTGAAGTTCGTCGAGGGTATATCCCACCGCCAACTTGGCGGCAATTCTGGCGATAGGGAAACCGGTAGCCTTGGAAGCGAGAGCAGAGGAACGTGACACTCTAGGATTCATTTCGATGATCACTAATCGGCCGGTCTCTGGATGCACTGCAAACTGTACGTTTGAGCCACCTGTATCCACACCAATTTCCCGCAGTACCGCTAGCGAGGCATCGCGTAAAAGCTGATATTCCTTATCCGTCAACGTCTGCGCTGGCGCAACCGTAATAGAGTCCCCCGTATGCACGCCCATCGGGTCAAAATTTTCAATCGAACAGATGATGATGCAATTGTCCGCACAGTCGCGAACCACTTCCATTTCATACTCTTTCCAACCGACAAGAGACTCATCGATCAATAGTTCCGAGGTGGGAGAAAGATCTAATCCGCGACGGCAAATTTCTTCAAATTCTTCACGATTGTAAGCAATACCTCCACCGCTGCCGCCCATGGTAAAAGAGGGTCGTACGACTAAAGGGTAACCCAATATCGGAGGCACTTCTCTCGCCTCTTCAAGAGAGTTCACGATCCGGGAGTTAGGTGTTTCAAGCCCAATCCTTTGCATTGCCTGATCAAACAACTTCCGATCTTCAGCCATCTCAATGGCTTCTTCTTTGGCCCCGATTAGCTCAACCCCATACTTTTCCAAAACGCCGTTTCGAGCCAAATCTAAAGAGCAATTAAGTGCCGTTTGGCCACCCATAGTCGGCAGTAGCGCATCCGGTCGTTCTTTCTCGATAATGCGTTCAACCGTCTTCCATTCGACAGGCTCAATATAGGTTGCATCCGCCATGGATGGGTCGGTCATGATAGTTGCCGGATTCGAATTAACCAGAATTACCCGGAAACCCTCTTCACGCAGCGCCTTACATGCTTGAGCGCCTGAGTAATCAAACTCGCAGGCTTGGCCTATCACAATAGGTCCAGCACCAATAATCAGGATGGATTTAATGTCGGATCTTTTTGGCATTAGGAATTATTTCCGGAAGTGTTTGCGGAGGCTTCAGACATATTGCTAATAAAAAGATCAAACAAGGGCAGAACATCATGTGGCCCAGGACTGGCCTCTGGATGGCCCTGAAAACTGAATGCCGGTTTGTCTTTAATTTGTATTCCTTGAAGCGTGCCGTCGAATAAGGATCTGTGGGTAGGAAGAATAGTTTCTGGCATACCCTCCTCACTCACTGCAAATCCATGATTCTGGCTGGTGATCATTACCTTGCCGCTCGCCAATTCGATAACGGGATGGTTACCACCGTGATGCCCGAATTTCATTTTCTGTGTACTGCCTCCAGCAGCCAAACCCAGGAGTTGGTGTCCAAGACAGATGCCAAATATAGGTACCGATTTTTGCAGGAGCGTTCGAATTGCTTCGATAGCGTAGTCACACGGTTCTGGATCGCCAGGACCATTAGATAAAAATACACCATCGGGATTAAAAGACATTATCTCTTCAGCGCCGGTGGTTGCTGGCACTACCTGAACATCACAGCCACGGTCTGCCAATAATCGAAGGATGTTTTGCTTGACGCCAAAATCGAGCGCAACCACTTTGAACTTGCTTTGATCTGGCTTTGTAAACCCTTGGCCAAGCTGCCAGCTACCCTCGCTCCACTTATATCCCGATTGAGTGGTAACTAGAGATGCCAAATCCATGCCTTTTATACCAGCGAAATTTTGAGCAAGATTTACCGCCTCTTCCGCATTGATATCCCCGGCCATGATGCAACCGTTTTGAGCGCCTTTATCTCTAAGTATGCGAGTAAGCTTTCGAGTATCGACCTCAGAAATGCCCACAATATCTTCTTGTTTAAGGTACTCATCTAAAGGAATCTGATTCCGGAAGCTACTGGGAATCATCGAAAGATCTCTGATAACCATTCCCGATGCATGCACTTGCTGGGATTCACTATCTTCAGTGTTTATTCCGACATTGCCGATATGCGGATAGGTAAAGGTAATTATTTGGCGGCTATAGGAAGGATCTGTAAGGATTTCTTGATAACCCGTCATGGAGGTATTAAATACAACCTCTCCAACTCGAGAACCCAAAGCACCGACGCTGATGCCTTTAAATATCGTTCCGTCAGCGAGAGCCAGTATTGCGGGTGTGGAATTTGTTTCGATCACTCTCTCACCATAATATGCGATTAAAGGGTGCAGTTGAGCGTCTAATTGAGTCTAGGGGGCGAAATTTGAGCCGTAAAAAAGCGGAGAGAAACTTTACGTTTCGCCCCGCGTACGATAGATCTGCCAAGCTAGCTTCAAGCGTTTTTAGATAAATTAGTACGCTACTGCTAGACGAAAATTATACGGAAAATTGCCTTCCTCTGTCTATGTAAATCTCGCGGTAGAAGGAAATAAAAATACCTTCAGAAAATCTAGTTCAAGTGAATCATTGAGTGAGACATCCGCCAAGCCTAGATCGGCCCTGCAGCGCAGCAAATTGATTCTAAAAACGAGCGCGCTGATATACTGACGCATCGCGTGGGTGAATATTTGAATTGCTTGCGAATACAAAATTGCCGTTTTTCCAAATAAAATTAAAATGATCAATATCCTTGCTAGCCTTTGGCCCATTCTCGTCTTTTTTGCACTAGGCTACGGCGCAAAAAAAACCGGGCTAATCCCCTCCGAACTTCCTCATACAATAAACAAGGTGGCTATTCGAGCTATCTTTCCGGCCGTCATTCTTTTATCTGTTCCTCAGCTAGAAATTCGAGAGGGCTTCTATTTTGCAATTCTAGCACCATGGCTGTGCGTGGTTATTGCTGCAGTAACCGTGCTTTTATTGTCCCGAATCTTCAAATGGCCAAGAGAGGTTGAAGGAGCCCTGATGGTTTTGACCGCCCTCGGAAATACGGGGTTTCTTGGTGTGCCAATGATTAAATCTCTATTTGGGCTTGAGCATCTGGCGATAGCCGTCGTATTCGACCAGCTGGGTACCTTTATTGCCGTCAGTACTTACGGAACCATACTAGTCGCGCTGTACAGCGGCGAGCAGAATGTGAGCACAATTAAAATACTAAAAAAGGTTCTATTATTCCCACCTTTTATTAGTTTAATCGTCGCCCTATTCCTGTCGCCGACCACCTTGGCGCCTGTGCACCAATTGCTCGATATTATGGCCGCTGCATTGATTCCCATGACGATGCTTAGTATCGGCATGCAGTTTGTATTTCGAGTTGATCAAGAAGACCTTTTTCCTTTAGTAGCGGGATTATCCATAAAAATGCTGTTTCTACCTTTAATGATTGGCTTGTTAGGTTATGTGCTATCTGTGTCGCCAGCGGTTCTTCAAACAAGCATATTCCAGAGCGCCACTCCGCCTATGGTTACCGGCGCCGTAATTCTTACCGCCAGTCATATTGCACCCAAATTTACCGCCAGCGTGCTAGGATTTGGCACCTTATTGGCATTATTTTGGCTACCACTGGTCTACTTACTGTTGAATGCGTATTGAATGAACAGCTACAAATTATTTTCTACCACGCTATTGGCGGCTTTATGGATATTCCCCACTACTGCTCAATTGCAGACTTCTGATTCTAGTCTAGTGCTCTCTGTAGGCTCTTTTAACATTCACTACGTATCGCCCAGAAGACCAAAACTTCCTTGGGACGAACGCCGTGATGCAGTCGCGGAGGCAGTGAACGAGCTTGATGCCGATATTATTGGCTTTCAGGAAATGGAAACCTTTATCGGTCGTGGAGAACGATCTGAAAATATACAGCTGCAATGGGTACTGGAACATTCTCCTCAATACAGCGCAGCCGCTGTTGGAGATCCAGCGTTATATCCCTCGACCCAGCCCATCCTCTATCGCTCAGATCTATTCGAACCCCTAGATCAGGGTTTCTTTTTCTTTTCCGAAACACCAGATGAAATCTACTCGCGTCCTTGGGACCCTAGCTTCGATTCCTTTGCAAGCTGGGTGCTATTTCAGAATTTGGAAACTGAACAAAGCTTTAGGGTGGTAAACGTCCACTTTGATCACAGCAGCAAAGTAAACCGACATAACTCAGCGCAGTTGGTGGCAAACAGGATAGCTCCTTGGCTAAGTGCGCGGGAAGCGGTAATAGTATTGGGTGACTTCAATGCGCTGACTTGGTTTAAGCCCATAAGCATACTCAAATCTGTGGGCTTGGAGGTCGCGGATACTAACGGCAGCACATTTCATTTTAATCGGGGCCTAAATCTGTTCCCGGCCATTGATCACGTGCTGTATTCAGGGTTTGAAGAGAACGGAAAGACGCTTAGACTCAACAAGCAATATCAGGGAGTCTGGCCATCGGATCACTACCCTATTAGCGTTGTTCTAGAGCTTCAGGAGACAACTCAAGAGTTCGCTAATCTTAACCTTCAGGTCAGCGAGGCAAGTCCGAGCAATTGACGCGGTTCAGCAGGGCTAGCAACTGCAAGTGCTCTAATATAGTTCTGATTTAATTCTGACTTAGCTCAAATCTAGCTTTTTTAGACCTAGAACATCTCGCATATCGTACATACCTGCGGCGGGTTGACCGCTTATCCACAGAGCAGCACGAGCCGCGCCCCGCGCAAAAGACAATCTGCTTGATGCTTTATGGGTGATTTCAACTCGCTCACCTTCGGAAGCAAATAGCACGGTGTGATCACCAACAATATCTCCGCCTCGAATAGTAGAGAACCCGATAGTTCCCTCTTCACGAGCACCGGTAATACCCTCTCGCGCTAAAACAAAGATTTCCTTCGGGTCACGATCTAAGGATTCGGCGATGGCATTTCCCAAGGCCAAGGCAGTACCAGAGGGCGCATCAACTTTATGACGATGGTGGGCTTCAATTATTTCGATATCCGAGTCTTCAGCCAGCACCTGCGCAGCTTGCTGAGCCAACTGAAGGCAAAGCGTGACACCAGTGCTGTAATTTGCCGCAAAGCAAAGAGGTATTTTTTCGGAGTAAGCTTTGAGCTGATCAATCTGTTCGGAATTGAGGCCGGTCGTACCCACTACTGCTGGCAGCCCAAGTTCGGCACAAAGCGCTATATTGTTTAAAGTGTTTTCTGGAGTAGTGAAATCGATAAGCAGGTCAAACTGACCCGCATCTTTGGGCAAGGTTTCGCAAACAATGACTCCCGCAGAACCTATACCCGCCAATTCGCCGGCGTCGGTGCCAATAACCGAGCTGCCGGCGCGAGCTGTTGCCGCCACCAAAACTAGTGCGTCGTTTTGTTGGACGGCCTGAGTCAGAGCCCGTCCCATCCGTCCGGCAGCACCAGCAATTGCAATTCTCAACATGATAGCTCCGTTTTTAGATGTGGTTAGTGGCTAATAAAGGTTACTAGTCTGCCTCTAGCTGGACAGGTCGTCAAAAAACTTCTTAACGCCATTGAACCAAGTATGGCTTTGCGGGGCGTGTTTTGACTGCCCCAATGATTCACGCAGTTTTTCAAGCAGTTCTTTTTGTTCACTATTTAACTTCACCGGCGTTTCAATTACCACACGACATAGTAGATCTCCGGTAACAGAACCTCGTACCGGTTTGACACCCTTACCGCGCATTCTAAACAGCTTGCCTGTTTGGGTTTCAGCAGGAATCTTAAGCTTAACCTTACCCGTAAGCGTAGGTACTTCAATTTCAGACCCGAGGCTGGCATCTACTATTGATATAGGGATTTCGCAGTACAGATCGGCTGCACGCCTTTCAAATATCGGATGACTTTTTACCGACATTTGCACATACAAATCACCTGCAATTGTGCCCGCAGGCCCAGCTTCACCTTCGCCGGATAGCCTTATGCGATCACCCGTATCAACTCCGGCTGGAACTTTGACCGAGAGCGTTTTATTCTGGCGTACAACGCCCTGTCCGCGACAATTTGTGCAGGGTGAGTCAATAGTTTTGCCAATACCTCGACACGTAGGGCAGCCTTGCTGAACAGAGAAAAAGCCCTGCTGCATTCTTACCTGTCCATTGCCATTACAGGTCTTACAAGTACTGGAAGAAGTTCCCGGTTTCGCTCCGCTGCCGTCACAGGTATCGCAGGAAACATTAGTGGGTATTTTAATTTTTACGGTAGTTCCTTTGACCGCTTGCTCCAAGGTTATTTCTAGTGTGTATTGAAGATCGGAACCTCTACTTGGTCCGCGTGCTCCGGCACCACCGAATACATCGCCAAATACATCGCTAAAGATATCTCCAAACCCACCGGAGAAACCCTGGCCGCCGCCTGCTCCCTGAGGATCAACGCCAGCGTGCCCATATCTATCATAGGCTTCACGCTTCTGCTCATCAGCTAAGATTTCGTAGGCCTCTGAAGCGTCTTTGAATTTATCTTCAGCCTTAGGATCATCCGGATTTCTATCCGGATGATATTTCATTGCAATACGACGATAGGCCTTCTTAATTGCGGCTGCGTCAGCGCCTCGGTCGACACCAAGAGTTTCGTAATAGTCGCTTTTTGCCACTAGATTAATTCCTCAATTACCAAAACGAAATACGCGAAACCCTAAGGCTTCGCGCATTTCAAAGACCTATAACTTGTTAGTTATTTGTCGTCGTTTACTTCTTCAAATTCAGCATCAACAACGTCTTCTGCAGGCGCTTCATCTGGACCTGGAGCACCCGTTCCAGCTTCCTGATCTGCATATAGCTTCTGAGCCAAGTTGCCAGACAGGGTAGTTAGCTTTTCGGCAGCCGCATCGATAGCATCTTTATCGTCAGCCTTGCAGGCTTCTTCCACCTCTTCGATAGCCGCTTCAATATCAGCTTTTTCCTGCTCGTCGACTTTGTCTTCGGCTTCGACTAAAGTTTTACGCGTCGCGTGCGCTAGCCCTTCGGCTGCATTACGCGCTAGAACCAGCTCTTCGAACTTGGCATCTTCATCAGCGTGGCTTTCTGCTTCACTGATCATTGCATCAACCTCGTCATCAGATAGGCCGCTTGAAGCTTTGACAACGATAGACTGCTCTTTGCCCGTAGCCTGATCTTTCGCTGATACATTCAAAATCCCGTTGGCATCAATATCAAAGGTAACTTCGATTTGTGGCATACCCCTAGGCGATGGCGGAATATCCGCAAGGTCAAAACGACCCAATGATTTATTCGCCGCTGCTTGCTTACGTTCACCCTGAACCACGTGAATAGTTACCGCCGTTTGATTATCTTCAGCGGTAGAGAAGGTTTGCGACTTCTTAGTCGGGATAGTCGTATTTTTCTCAATCAACGCAGTAGCAATGCCACCCATAGTCTCGATACCTAAGCTCAGTGGCGTTACATCCAACAAAAGTACATCAGTAACGTCGCCAGCTAGAACAGCACCTTGAAGCGCAGCACCCATAGCAACCGCTTCATCAGGATTCACATCCTTACGGGGTTCTTTGCCAAAGAATTCAGTAACCTGCTGCTGAACCAATGGCATACGGATTTGACCACCTACTAAAATAATCTCGTCGATATCAGACCCGGATAGACCAGCGTCAGACAATGCAATTTTGCAAGGCTCTAGCGAGCGCGCAACCAGATCTTCAACCAATGACTCAAGCTTAGCCCGAGTTAGTTTGACTACCAAATGCTTAGGACCACTGGCATCAGCAGTAATGTATGGCAAATTCACTTCTGTTTGCTGACTTGAAGAAAGCTCAATTTTCGCTTTCTCTGCAGCTTCTTTGAGGCGCTGCATAGCGAGGGGGTCACCCTTGAGATCCATACCACTGTCCTTCTTAAAGGACTCAGCAAGATAATCAATAACCCGCATATCGAAATCTTCGCCACCCAAGAAAGTGTCTCCATTGGTAGCTAGAACTTCGAATTGTTTTTCGCCATCAACATCAGCGATTTCAATAATAGAAACATCAAAGGTGCCGCCGCCTAAATCGTAAACCGCAACAACGCTATCAGCGCCGTCCTTCTTATCCAGGCCATAGGCCAATGCGGCCGCTGTAGGCTCATTGATAATGCGCTTGACATCCAACCCAGCAATCTTGCCTGCGTCTTTTGTAGCCTGGCGTTGTGAATCGTTAAAATATGCAGGAACCGTAATTACCGCTTCAGTAACTGTTTCGCCTAAGTAATCTTCGGCGGTTTTTTTCATTTTTTTCAAAACTTCAGCAGAAATCTGCGGTGGCGCTTTTTTGTCGCCCCTGGCTTCAACCCAAGCATCTCCGTTATCTGCTTTAACAATCTTGTAAGGCACCATCGCGATATCTTTTTGCACAACCGCATCATCAAAACGACGACCAATTAAGCGCTTAACCGCATGCAGCGTATTTTCCGGATTAGTTACCGCTTGTCTTTTTGCCGCTTGTCCGACTAGAACTTCGCCGTCTTCTGTGAATGCAACGATTGAAGGCGTAGTACGATCGCCTTCTGAATTTTCGATGACTCGAACTTTTTCTCCATCACGAAAAGCAACGCAAGAGTTAGTTGTTCCGAGATCAATACCAATAATTTTACCCATGATGTACTCCAAAATCTTTACTTAGTCATGGCAAGACTTTGCTTGCCGAATTGTTTTCTATATGTGGTTTAGATTTTCGATTTCAAGCACTTAGTGTTGAATCTTCTAATCTAATTAACTCGATTTACTCACTACAACCATTGCGGGCCGTATCAATCTTCCATTCAATTCGTATCCCTTTTGAAATACTTCGATCACTGAATTAGGCTCGACTTCGGAGTTCTCTACCACTGCCATAGCCTGATGCTGCTCGGGATTAAATGTTTCCCCTTCAGGATCAATAGCGATAACGCGGCTTTTCTCCAGCGCAGCCAATAGCGCCTTCAAGGTAAGCTCGACGCCTTCAACAAATGCCGCTGATCCTGCTTCATCTGGATCGGCACTTGACAGCGCGCGCTCCAAATTATCTACCACTGGCAGCAGCTCCTTAGCAAAGCTCTCTAATGCGTATTTACGAGCCTTATCAACATCCAAACTGGCTCGACGCAACGAATTTTGCTCTTCAGCTCTAGCCCGCAATAGGTCTTCCTGAGCTTGCTGGACTTGTATCTGCAAGGCCTCAACTTGTTGCTCGAGTGTTAGCTCGACTTCAACCTCAGGTTCAGCAGTTTCTGCCACTACATGCTCTAAGTTGGATTCTTCAATTTTTTCATTTTCCGACTTATTGTCAGACTCATTTTTTCCGGACAAGGGTGCCTCCCGCCTAATTTGTTCAACTGCGGTCATATATGGGGTTAAGCCGGAAGGGTTCAAGCTCGAAATGCAGAGAATTCTCACATTATCTTTTTCAAGAGCTTTAGACTGATTACAATCAACGAACTAATAATTGAAAATCGACATATGCTCACTAATCTCAGCGTCCGAAATTTCACACTAGTAAATCAGCTAGACCTATCGTTAGAGGCCGGTATGACCGCTATTACAGGCGAAACCGGCGCAGGCAAGTCGATACTTTTGGATGCACTTTCTCTTACTTTGGGCGATCGAGCGGACTACAGTAGGATTAGAAAAGGTGCGGACCGAGCTGAGGTTTCAGCGAAGTTTGAAATCGATGGCTCCCAGGAAGCAACAAACTGGCTGGCCGATCAAGAGCTTGATGCAGACGGAGATTGCCTTTTGCGGCGATCAATAAGCAGCAACGGCAAATCTTCTGCTTGGATCAATGGGCAAATGGTAACTCTCAGCCAGTTGAGAGAGTTGGCAGAAATGTTGATTAGCATTCACAGTCAGCACGAGCACCAAGCACTCGCTAAAGCAACGCATCATCGTCAGTTGCTCGATAGTTTTGCCAATCACTCAAAGCTTCTTAAGAAGGTAAGTGATACCCACGAGCAATGGTCTTCCGCATCAAAGCAGGTTGAACTGCTGAAAGCTAAGTTTTCCGAGGGACAGGAACGACTGGAATTACTAAGCTTTCAGGTTGAAGAAATGAGAAGCCTAAATGTCGTTGAAAACGAATTCTCCGATCTTGAGGTGGAGCAAAAGCAACTGGCTAATGCAGAATCAATACTCACTACCCTTGCCTCGATTGTTGAAGTGCTCGAAGAAAATGAAAACCTAAACCTCCAGCAAGGCCTTCAACAAGCGTTGGCCTTGCTAGAGAAGCTGCCGGTTAAAACCCAAATATTAGCCGAGGCGGAAACGCTTTTACGCTCATCTGCTATTCAGATTGAAGAAGCTACTGCGTCAATTAAACGAGACGCCGAAAATACCGAGCTGGACCCTCAGCGGCTTGAATTAGTTGAAGAACGCCTGAGCCAAATATTCCATACCTCACGGAAATACCGGGTCAAACCAGATGCTCTCTCTGAATTTTGTAAAGATATCGAAGCCGAGCTTGCTAGCCTTAGTGATCCTGAAGCCTCTTTGGAACAAGCAACTGCTTTAGAAAAAGAACGTTTAGATTCATTCTTAGCCAGCGCAAAAGCCTTGAGTAAAAGCCGAAATAAAGCCGCAGAAACGCTCGTCTCTGAGGTAAATGGCCATTTTGACCCGCTGTCTATGACCGGTGCAGAAATTCGATTCGAAATACAATTCAAGCCAGATCAGATAAGAAGTAAATGGGGGACTGATGAAATAAGGCTGCTGGTTCGAACCAACCCGGGGCAGGACCATGGCTCCATTTCCAAAATCGCTTCCGGCGGTGAGCTTTCCCGAATTAGTTTGGCTATTCAGGTAGTTACTGCGCGCAGCGGACAAACACCTACGCTGATCTTTGACGAAGTCGATGTCGGTATTGGTGGTGCAACCGCCGACACGGTCGGAAGCCTGCTTCAAAATTTGGGCCAGCGCGCACAAATAATATGTATTACTCATTTAGCTCAGGTAGCGAGTAAAGCGGAACAACAGCTGCTAGTAAGCAAAAAAACCTCGGCAGATTCTGCTGAAAGCCAGATTTGGGCCTTGAACAATGCGGAGCGCATCGAAGAAATAGCACGCATGTTAGGCGGCGCCAATGTTTCAGATCGATCTCGAGAGAATGCGAGAGAGATGCTTCAGCTTCTAGACTCTGATGCCCCTAGTTCAGCTTAAATCTGTGTAAACATTGATTAACTGCTTTGAATTGCCAATTGGGTTAGATCAATATAAAGCTATTACTATTCATTGAAATCACAGATAAATAAATCAAGGGGAATAAAGAATGAACAAATTTTTTAAGGTACTGCTTACGAGCATGATGGCACTAACGCTAGCTGGTGGTTTAGTTGCTCAGGACACACCATCTGCTGAAGAGAAAGAATATGTCTACAGAGATAGTCTGTTTAATGTAATCGCGTTTAAAGCAGGCCAATTACCAGCTGCCAAAGCGCAGGGTGACCAAGCGGGATTCCAAGAAATCGCTGGCGAAATCGCCTACCTTGCAGGAATGATTACCGACGGTTTCCAGATTGAAAATAATATTCCTGAAAATTCACTAGCTTTGCCGGCTATCTGGGAAGACTTCGATGACTTCACCGAGAAAGCCCACAACCTGCAAAATGCCGCTCAGGCTCTAGCAGATTCTGGAAACATGGATGACTATGATCCACGTGGATTTGGTGGCGAGAGTTGTGGTGGTTGTCACCGGGACCACAAAGCACGCGCTAACTGATACCGCGTTATTTGATTATATAAAAAGGGGGCATATGCCCCTTTTTTATTGCCTAAATTATATTGCCCATAAGTTCCCGGCTATAAATAGTTCACTATTGCATAGACCGCTGCAGAAACAATAACCGCTAGCACTATCGCCGTTTTGAGACGGGACCCGGGAATCGGTTCATACCTATCCTGATCATCCGGCTTCTTACCGGTAATCATCGCAAGAGTTAGCTTTTCTTTCTTAAACAGACGATAAAAAACGATCACCAAGATATGTAATATTGCCAATCCAAAAATCACCTTTGCATTGATTCCATGAAACTCGGTTATTCGACCAGCAGTACTGCCCGAGACATAGTCGTTCAGAGGGGCAAAGTAGTAGTACTCATCATCGGCAAACATGCCTGTGCCTGTCTGAATAAGTATAACCAATAATAGCGCCAGCACTGACAATCCGCCCATAGGATTATGCCCTGCATACTTACCATCGCCTCTCTTAAAAAATGTTTTTAGGTAGGCAATATACTCTGAAGGTTTGTAGATAAAACTTCCAAATTTAGCGTATCGAGAACCGATAAACCCCCAGATAATACGAAACAGAATTAATGCCAAAGCGGTATAGCCAGAGAGAAAATGATGATCAAGATTACTCTGCTCCATTGAATACCAGGAGTAACAAAGGGAAATCACTATTGCCCAGTGAAAAAGGCGTGTTGGGATATCCCAGATGAGTTTCTTATTATTTGACATGAATATACCTGTGGCTGTTTGCAGAAATTATAAAGACCGTGGCAAATGATTACAGGTTAGTATTCTAATAGAATACTAACCTGTAATAGTTCACAACTTATCTCAGTCCTTAACCAGAAGGTTTTTCGATTACAAAAAAATGAATATCAAGAAAACATTAACCGCTCTGTTATTAATCGGTTTCGCATCAAACCCCGCTTTGGCAAAGTTCCAATCAGTAAGCGCCGAAATTTCGGCTTTTACTAATACCAATATTGGTTTGGCAAGAACTGATCATATGAATGACTGCGGGGTGCAACTAAAGATCGGGGGGCAATCCTATTTTGAACAATCTACCGGCAGCGGTATATTTCTAAGTTCCGATATTGCGGTTACCCGCTATGACGTTTATGGCAAGTTAGATCGCACAGAGCTATCGGCACAGGTCGGCTATGTTAAAAAACTCGGAATAGGCTTTAATCAGCCGCGCATAACAACATTGTTAGGATTACAGTACCGAGATTCCAAGTCAGATATTCGCGCCGGCTGGAGTATTTCTCCAAGCATCCAATACGCCAAAAATATTTCTAATCGAACCTCAATGAGCGCGAGCCTTCAGTACTATCAATTTGATAGCGGATAGTCGAATAGTCGAATAGTCGAATAGCGTTGGTTCCCGGATCTACAGGCTGGCTGGCTGGCTGGCTAGTAACGATAATCCAGCTTCCATTCAAAATACTCAGCTGCACTTAGCGGGAGAATGGGCATGGACACCCAATACCTACCTCGCATTCGATGCCTCTTATATATCCGGAGAATTTAGCTCTATGGCCCTTCCTACTTCAGGGCTCTCAAACTACGCAAGCGCGGTAAGTCAGGACGACGTTTGTAGTGGAATTTATTATTTATACCGCTATACAGGCCAAGGTAAGCTGGCTGGAGCAGAGCTAATACATACCCTTTCAAACGACCAAGGCAAAGGTTATGGTCAGAACATTATTAACTTATCTTATGCGAAGCGCATTTTGATGCACCATTTGATCCGACACAGAGGAAATTCAACGACCCTGGTTATAGCTTTGTTATTACTGTCGTTTGACAGTTAGTGCTCAAGTTTCGATTCAGGTTAGGGATCAAACGGACTCGCCACTAGCGGATGTCACACTAGTTCTTACTCCTCTCTTTGAATTTGAGGCGCAAGAGCCTATCGACACAGCTGTTGACCAGATTAACGAAGCCTTTGCGCCGAGAGTAAATGTTGTTCAGGCCGGGGCAGCAATCTCTTTCCCTAACCAAGATCAGGTTCGGCACCATGTCTACTCTTTCTCAGCGACAAAGCAATTTGATATCCCGCTTTATTCAGGAACACCTTCTGAGCCGATCCATTTCGACCAACCCGGACTAGTGGTATTAGGCTGTAATATCCATGACCAAATGCGCGGTTATATTTTGGTTACTGACAGCCCTTTTTTCGGAGTATCAGACGATAACGGTAATCTCGAAGTTCGGCTTGGACAACCTGGAAACTACCTACTTAGTCTTTGGCATCCGGAGCAAGAAGAGCAATTAGAAACCATTGAAATAGAGATCGGCCCTGATCTTGAATACAATTCAACGGTGCAAGTAAATACAGCCAAACTGTTTCTACCTCGGCGCGGATCTTCGAGTGGCGGCTACTTTTAGTAGCCGCCACCAGATATGAACTTTCGAAGCTTTAGTGCCCGCATAGCTCTCCTAGTTTCCGGCTTACTAACCGTCACGCTAATTTGTACCTTTTTTCTAGTAAACCGAGAAAATACAAATAACGCATTTCTAAGCGTTGCAGCAGACCAAGCTACTACGGAAGAAACCTTCACCTCTTTACTCGAAAGCCGCACCACCGGTTTGTTTGACGTTGTGCGCCCGGCAACTCGCGACCATGCGTTCCGAACCACGTTTATAGACGGCCATGTGCCCACGCTTGAATCGGCCATGCGTAACCTGCTTAGCCGAATTCGCTATGTCCCTGCTGATGTAATATTGCTAAAGGATCTGAATCTGGAATCGATAGCCGAAACCACACCTGATTTCATTCAACCTGAGCAACTTCCAGTCGAGTGGCTAACAGACAAGGCATTTGAATCAGACGAATACGAATCTTCGGGCATTATCTCGACGGTTGAAGCGCCCTATCAGTTAATCACCAGCCCACTCCTAATACCGGATCCACAAGGCTGGATATTGGTTGGTTTTCCCATCGATGATCAATTTGTTCAGTCGACCAAAGAAATCACCCAAACTGATGTATCCATCGCTATTTATGATGGTAGCTGGCGTATCAGTTCGACCACGCTCAATCCGAACCAACAATCTAGCTTTGTCGACCAATTACCTACTATGCTGGAAGACGATAGGCTTTCCATTCAATCGGACCTTGACGGAGTGCCCTATCTGAGCCGGTTAAGGCGCCTAGACTCCAGTTCCGACACTCAGGTATATGTTGGGATGCACGGTAATCTGAATCAAGCACTCGCGCCCTATCAGCGCCTAAATCGATCTCTCTACCTAATATTTGGTGGCGGACTCCTACTTTCAGCCCTCGGTGCACTAACTCTGGCTAGATCCGTAAGCGCGCCGGTCAAAGCGCTAACCCGGGGAGTTCAGTCTATCCGCAGCGGAGACCTGTCACTGCGTGTAAAAGCCACGTCTTCGGACGAACTCGGCCAGCTCGGAGGAGCCTTCAACGAAATGGCAGAAGGATTAGAGGAAAAAGAAATTACCGTTTTGTTCTGCGATGTCCGCAACTTCACTCAATTGTGCGAATCCCATGCACCACAGGTGGTGCTAGCTAAGCTAAATAGGTTTTTCTCCAGGGCGTCGAATGTTATCGAAGATCAAAACGGAGTCATCGATAAGTATATGGGCGACGCCGTTATGGCTCTGTTTGGTGCACCGGTAAAACATGGGAATGAGGAAAATAGAGCCGTTGCTGCCGCACTGGCACTAAGAGCTGATATCAAAAATACCGACAGAGTAAATGGAGTGATCGAAGAGCCCCTAGAGTTTGGCATTGGCATAGCTTCCGGAACCGCGGTTGTGGGCAATATGGGATCCGAAAACCGGCTGAACTATTCTGTTATTGGAGACAGTGTTAATACCTGTGCGCGACTCGAAAGCTTGACCAAATATTACCAACTGCCAGTACTGGTGAACGAGGCGGTTGTCCTAAAGGCTGATCAGTTCACATTTAGGTGGGTAGATCGGATTCGAGCCAAGGGCAAAAGCCAGGTTATTGATATCTTTCAACCATTGGAAGCAGGCGATCAAGGCGCATCTGATACTTTGCTAGCTATGCATTTGGAGGCTGTTCAAACTTATCTAAACGCTGATTGGCATGTGGCCGAAGGACTAATCAATCGACTTATTAGTGAGCTAGGGGCGTTACATATCTATCAACTTTACCTTGAGAGGATTCACCACTGCCGAGACCAAAACTTGGATTCTTGGGACGGTGTGTACACCCATACGAAGAAATAGTTTAGTTACTAACCCTGAGGTTTGATATATAAGGTTATGCCGCTAAGAGATACGATTTGTGCTTCTGCACCCTCTTCAATTGCGTCTTCAACCCCCTCAGCTAGTTCAGAACGCCAATCGGTCCCAGACCAATGAACTTGCCCTGCGGTACCCGAAGTAACCTCTTTTAGTACGGTTACACGCTGACCAACCGCATCGTTGCCAGCAACTCCCTCTGTGCTTTGTTGCCATTTACGCAAAGGCTTAAGTAGCGCCAGGCAAATTAACGCAGAGGCGACAGCAAACACTGCGGTGGTGCCAGCCCAATCCAGCGAAGGAAATAGGTAAGCCGCTATCGCCGCTACCAGCGCACCCAAACCAAAAAATGCCACCCAGAAAACCGAAAACTGAAGAACCAAAAGCTCTATCGCAAAAAGTAGAACGGCCAAGGCAAAAAACAAAGCGAAGGGCGTAACCATAGCCTATTGAACCTCAATAGTTTCGGCTTGATCTACCTGACCTTTTAGCTTTTCAAAAGCCGTAAAGGCTTTAGAAACCATGCCAGCGATATCGCCGCTATCAGAAGGAATAAGTGCAACCGTGCCTTCTCGAGCTAGCTTTTCAAAGGCAGTTATATACTGCTCTGCAAGCTGCTGAGCAACGGCTGCGGTGCCGCCCTCTCCTTGAATGGCAGCAGCAATTGCCGCAATAGCTTCGGCCCGTGCCTTAGCTTCGATAATTAAGGATTCAGCCGTACCCTGAGCGCGCAGAATTTGTGCCTGTTTGTCGCCATCAGCTTCATTAATTTGCGCTGTGCGATATCCCTCGGAAGTGGTTACCGCAACACGGCGCTCCCGTTCAGCGCCCATCTGCTTTTCCATCTCTTCGAGAATGCTGCGCGGTGGAGAAATATCTTTAACCTCATAGCGAAGTACCTTGGTGCCCCAAACTCCAGAAGCTTCATCAATCTCCTGCGTAACCATGGCATTAATATTGTCACGAGACTCAAAGGTATCATCTAGACTGAGCTTACCGATCTCTGCTCTCATGGTGGTTTGCGCCAACTGGACAATGGCGAACCTCAGATTTTCAACACCGTAGGACGCGCCTTTTGGATCCATAATTCGCAGATAGAGCACACCATCAATTCCCAAGGCTACATTGTCGCGGGTAATCGCCTGCTGAGAAGGCACATCGATGGCAAATTCTTTAAGTGAGTGCCGATAGGATACTTTGTCGATAAAGGGCACCAGCATGTGGAAGCCAGCTTCCAGCGTGGCGTGGTACTTACCCAAACGTTCAACGATTAGCGCGCTGTTCTGCGGAACGATACGAACAATGGATTTGAGTAAAATAGCCAAAAAGACCAGAGCGGCAATTAAGGGAAATAGTGTTTCCATGGAAGGGTCCTTTATCAAAAATAAATGGGGTATGAGTGTACTGAATTCAGACAACCTTACTAGAGAATAATTTCACAGTTATCGCAAAGTTCATCTAACCTTTAGAAATTCTCGAGAAAAGCCAGCGAAAAAGCGGGCAGAAAAAAGGCGACCCATGGGCCGCCGCTTTTATATCTAAATACCGATTAGTTTTTATCTTTATCAACCAACTGATTTTTAGTGATCCAAGGCATCATAGACCGCAGCTCTGCACCCACAGTTTCAATTTGGTGTGCCGCATTGTTGCGACGATTGGCAGTCATAGATGCGTAGTTAGCCTGTCCTTCCAGAACAAATTTCTTGGCGTATTCGCCATTCTGAATATTCTCCAAGGCTTCCCACATGGCTGCGCGAGATTCTTCGTTAATAATCTTAGGGCCTGTAACGTACTCGCCGTACTCAGCGTTGTTGGAGATTGAGTAGTTCATGTTGGCAATACCGCCCTGATACATCAGATCAACAATCAGCTTCAATTCATGCAGGCATTCAAAGTAAGCCATTTCGGGCGCATAGCCAGCTTCTACCAAAGTTTCAAAGCCCATTTTCACTAACTCAACGGCACCGCCACAAAGAACAGCTTGCTCACCAAATAGATCGGTTTCAGTTTCGTCTTTGAAGGTAGTTTCAATAATGCCGGTACGGCCACCGCCTACGCCTGAAGCATAGGAAAGAGCCAAGGCTTTGGCGTTGCCTGTGGCGTCCTGATGGATCGCGATCAAATCGGGAATACCACCGCCATTGGCGAACTCGCTACGAACGGTATGACCAGGTGCTTTAGGGGCAATCATGATTACGTCCAAGTCAGCGCGAGGCACTACTTGGTTGTAGTGAATTGCGAATCCATGAGCAAAAGCCAGAGCAGCACCCTGTTTGATATTAGGTTCAATCTCATCTTTGTATAGCACTGACTGAAATTCGTCTGGCGTCAGAATCATAACCAGATCGGCGTCTGCAACCGCTTCAGGTACTTCGGCAGTTTTCAAACCTTCGTTCTCTGCCTTAGCTCGCGAAGAGGAGTCAGCACGAAGGCCAACCGTAATATCTGCAACACCAGAATCCCGCAGGTTTAATGCGTGCGCATGCCCCTGTGAACCATAACCAATAATTGCTACCTTTTTACCTTGAATAATGGATAGGTCAGCGTCTTTGTCGTAATAAACCTGCATTTCAAATTTCCTGTAGTGTTGTGCGTAATTCGGATTAAAGTGATAGTGACTTTTCAGATTTCGCGATGCCGCATACGCCGGTTCGCACAACCTCAAGCACTGAAATATCTCCTAAAGCTTCAATAAAACCATCCAGCTTAGTGGAATCGCCATCTAGCATTAGTGTGTAATAAGTTGGACCAACATCAACGATTTGACCACGAAAAATATCGCTGCATCGCTTAACTTCGGTCCGCTGTTCGCCTTTGGCTTTAACCTTAATAAGCATCATTTCACGCTCAATATGACGCCCTTCAGTTATATCCAATACCTTTACCACATCAATCAGCTTATTAAGCTGTTTGGTGATTTGTTCAGCGACCAAATCATCACAGTGCGTCATCAGAGTTACCCGAGACAAGCTGAGATCATGAGTGGGCGCCACATTCAAGGAATCGATATTGTACCCGCGTTGCGAGAACAAACCGACTACTCGTGAAAGTGCTCCGGGCTCGTTTTCCATCAAAATGGAGATTATGCGCTTTTTCATCAAGTTCTCTCCGTCTTGGAAACCCACATATCACGCATACTCCCTTCCGGAACAAGCATTGGATATACATGTTCAGTTGGGTCTACGTATATGTCCATAAATACCAAACGATCTTTCATGGCAAACGCCTCTTCCATCTTTTCTTCAAGATCTTCGTACCGGGTAACCTTGATACCCACATGACCGTAGGCCTCTGCCAATTTAACAAAATCAGGCAAAGACTCCTCATACAGGCTTTGTGAATAGCGCCCCTCATAGTTCATGTCTTGCCACTGCTTAACCATGCCAAGCGCTTGGTTATTCAGATTGATGATTTTTACCGGCAGATGATACTGACTGCAGGTAGATAGCTCCTGAATACACATCTGGATACTGCCCTCACCTGTTACACAAGCTACCGGGGTATCGCGATCAGCAAATACTGCGCCCATCGCCGAGGGCAAGCCAAAACCCATAGTCCCCAAACCACCCGAATTAATCCACTGACGCGGCCAATCAAAATGATAATACTGAGCGGCAAACATCTGGTGCTGCCCCACGTCAGAAGTAATTACGGCCTCACCGTGCGTGACCTTATAAAGCGTCTTAATAACATCTTGAGGTTTGATCAATTCGCCCTTACTTGGCGCATGATTAGGCCGCTTAAATATTCCATGCTGCTGTCGCCACTGGTTGCACTGGTCCCACCAAGTTTTTAGTGCATCAGGGTCCGCACGTTTTTCGTTTTGCTCCAAATATTCGAGCATACCGTTAACCACCTCGTCCAGCGGGCCAACAATGGGTATATCAATCTGAACCGTTTTGGAGATGGTTGTGGGATCGATATCCACATGAATGATGGTCGCATCAGGGCAATACTTCTTGGTGTCGTTTGTTGTGCGATCATCTAAACGAGCCCCCAAAACCAAAATAAGGTCCGCATGATGCATGGCCATATTTGATTCATAAGTTCCGTGCATGCCTAACATACCAAGATTTTTCTCAGCAGTACCGGGATAAGCCCCAAGACCCATTAGCGTATTGGTTACCGGGTAGCCCAATTCGTCCACCAGCTTGCGAATAACTTCAGAAGCGTTACCCAAAATTGCGCCGCCGCCAATATAGATAACGGGTCTTTTGGCAGCCAAAAGTTGCTTCATAGCTTTGCGGATTTGTCCGGCATGGCCCTTTTTAACCGGCTGATAGGACCGTATATCAATGGTTTCCGGATAGCTATAGGCAAACTTTTCATGGGGGCTGGTTATATCTTTTGGTATATCAACAACCACAGGACCAGGTCGCCCGCTACGAGCAATGTAGTAGGCCTTCTTAATTATCATTGGAATATCTTCGGCGCACTGAACCAGGAAGCTATGCTTAACCACTGGACGCGAAACACCAACCATATCGGTTTCTTGGAATGCATCTTCGCCAATTTTGGAAGATGGTACCTGTCCAGAGATAACCACCATAGGAATTGAATCCATATAAGCGGTCGCTATACCTGTTATCGCATTGGTTGCACCAGGGCCGGAGGTGACAATAACCGTACCAACTTTGCCACTCGTTCGGGCATAGCCGTCCGCCGCATGAGTAGCAGCCTGCTCATGGCGAACCAATATATGTTCAATGTCTTTTTGACGGAATATGGCGTCATAGATATGTAAAGCTGCCCCACCGGGGTAACCAAATACAAGTTCGACACCTTCGTCTTTTAAAGCCCGGATTAGCGCATCGCCACCGGATAGCATTTCTGTCATTTTCTGTCTCCCAGAGCAGAAGAATTTGGCCGCTATTAATTAAAATAGGGCTGATCTGTACTGGAAATTGAAATTACGCCGGAATCGCAGGACTCTTTGATATAAAGATATCTGCGAGCAGAATTCGGCCGATAAGCTCGATTTGCAGTTGGTAATTAGGCTGTTTACCTTTTTACCCGGATCAGCCGCGATAACGACATACCTTTGTTTGCAGGCACAATTTTGAACTATGTCACAGCTTTGTCAACTACAAATAGGCCTAATGGACTACACAGTTAACTGCGCGGACAGAAGATAAACCCATGTCTAATAATATTTTTTTACTTGTATACCTACTAATTCTGAATCCAGTTTCTGGCTTCGCTCAAGACTACTACCGCTGGACAGACGCAGAAGGGGTATCTCACTATAGCCAACAGCCGCCTGCTGAAAACCCACAAGCTGAGCAGCAGACCCTAGAAATAACGCCTTTGACCCTGGCAATACAAGCAAGCCCGAATTCAATTGCGGAATCCGTCGAACCTGAAACTGAGACCTCGGATTACACTGGCACAAGTGCCTTTGGCAAAGACCCCGAACTTTGTGCTCAAGTATTGCAAAGCTTGCAAACCATGAATAATTTCGAAAATATAGTAATGACAGACCCTGCAACGAGTCATGGTATCTACTTATCAGAGTCAGAACGCGAAGCAGAAAAAATTCTGCTTAGAAAGCATGCGGGGCTATTACTGCTAACTATCTAAATAGATTAATAAGTCTCTGCCACCAACTGAATTGCACTTCGATAGCTGCCGGATCCGCTTCTAGATCCAAGAAACCCTCAGGAATATCTGTTATGGGTGATATCTCATTCGCACTAGTTGCTTGAACGAACTCGCCTTGATTTAGCTCGGCTTCGCCAGCGGCATTTGTTAGAGCAACTACACCATCGGTAACCGCCAAAGACGTTCCAAGCAAACTTCCACAATTAAGCTCGCAGTGACGAAGGGTATATTCCGTTCCACGCAGGCCAATTACTGACAATGGAGTAGTGATGCTGTGTTGATCGCGATCGTCGCTGCCTACAAGGCCACTAATTCCGCTTACCGCCCCGAGTAACACCCGTAAACTTGCTCTAAACCCAGATTCAGGACGTGCATCAGGATAGGAAAAGTCCTCAATAAAGAAGCGACTTTCCGAGCCTATAGAAAACACAGACTGGTCAATAAATTGCACCCGCACAACTGAAGCTGCTTGAGTTACCAAGGTGTCACCGACAAATAGCGAATTCGCCACTGAAGGATCTCGGGTGACTCCTTCGCGCTCAACGACATAGCTACCCTTAGTGATCACCACTCTAGCCACTGGATCAACCGTACTCAAAATTTCAATCTCAACTTCTGGAAATTGAATAGGGCAACTCCTTGGAAAGGGATTTATGGGTAAAACTAGCTCATCACCAGGCGACAACAAATCAGGGTTAGGGAAAAAGAATACATGGGGATTAAGCTGAATGGTCTCTTCAATGATTTGCTCGAGCAAAGCGTAGGATTCCGGAAACCCCTGAGCCACAAGAATCTGCAAAAGCGTTTCGTCTTTCTGAACCAGATAGGTGGTGCTTTGCGCCGCAGTAATGCACGCAAATACAGACAAGACGAGTAGTACGATTAAGCGCTTCAAGATTAATTCCTATTTCAGCGCAGAATCATAAGAAATCTTGCGAGAACAAAATAGAGAAGACGGTCGATATAGCTGAGGAAAAAGCAAAATAATGCTTTGGACCGGCAAAAAATGAGAACTCTGTGGTTTTTTGCCGGTCCAAAGCAAGACAAGTGATCTAGCTGAAACTTACCTGGTCGTCTTTGAGCGCCGTTTTCACAACATCTCCGGGCGCATATTTTCCAGCCAAGACTTCTTGGGCGAGAGGGTTCTCTATGATCTTCTGTAGCGCCCGTTTAAGCGGACGAGCCCCGTAGACGGGGTCATAACCAGTCTCAGAAATAAGGTCCATCACCTCTTCCGAAATTTCTAAAGTTAGCTCTTGATCCAATAGCCGCTTGCGAAGCTGATCCAATTGCAGATCTGCAATTCTTCGAATCTGCTCGCGCCCAAGAGGGTGAAAAACGACCACTTCATCTACCCGGTTAATAAACTCCGGTCGAAAATGGCCAGACACTACCTCCATGACCTGAGCCTTCATAGCCTCGTAATTTTGCTCTCCTTCCAAGCCTTGAATAAGGTCTGACCCGAGGTTGGAAGTCATCACAATCACCGTGTTGCGAAAATCTACCGTTCTACCCTGTCCATCCGTCAAGCGGCCATCATCAAGTACCTGCAACAAAATATTGAACACATCAGGATGGGCCTTCTCCACCTCATCCAAGAGCAAAACCGAATATGGCCTGCGCCGCACTGCCTCGGTGAGATAACCACCCTGTTCGTATCCGACATAGCCAGGGGGCGCGCCAATCAGCCTCGCAACAGAGTGCTTCTCCATAAACTCAGACATATCGATGCGGACCATCGCATCGGAGCTATCAAACATAAAAGTGGCCAGACTTTTACACAACTCGGTTTTACCAACACCCGTAGGCCCCAAAAACATAAAAGAACCATTGGGTCTATTTGGATCCGACAGCCCTGCTCTGCTGCGCCGAACCGCATTCGATACCGCCACAACCGCTTCGGATTGCCCAATAACACTGTGATGCAGAGACTCCTCCATGCGCAGTAATTTATCGCGCTCGCCTTCAAGCATTTTGGAAACAGGAATGCCGGTCCATTTGGAAACCACTTCTGCAATTTCCTCTTCGGTCACCTTATTCCGCAGCAAGGTATGCTCTAGCGAATCAGTATTGGAAGCAGCTTCTAATTTGTGCTCCAAATCTGGAATTTTGCCGTATTGCAGTTCAGCCATAAGATTTAGATCACCCGCACGATGCGCAGCGTCCATCTTCTGTCGCGCTTGCTCTAGTTCGGCCTTGATATCTGCAGCTCCTGTGAGGGTTGCCTTTTCAGCCTTCCAAACTTCCTCGAGATCTGCATATTCCTTTTCCAGCGCTTTAATGGCTGTTTCGATTTTCTCTAGCCGTTTTTTTGCGGCTGAGGATTTATCTTTTTTGACCGCTTCTTTCTCGATTTTTAGCTGAATCAATCGCCGATAGAGGCGATCCATTGACTCCGGTTTGGAATCCATTTCCATTCGAATACGACTCGCCGATTCATCTATTAGATCTATAGCTTTATCGGGGAGCTGGCGGTCAGTTATATATCGAATAGATAGTCGCGCTGCGGCAATAATCGCTGAATCGGTAATCTCGACACCGTGATGAACTTCATACCGCTCTTTTAGTCCACGCAGAATCGCAACGGTATCTTCTTCAGTAGGCTCTTCAACCAGGACTTTTTGAAAGCGCCTCTCTAAGGCAGCATCTTTCTCAATATTTTGTCGGTATTCGTTCAGAGTGGTTGCACCAACACAGTGAAGCTCGCCTCTAGCCAAGGCGGGTTTTAGCATATTGCCCGCATCCATAGAGCCTTCGGCTTTTCCGGCACCAACCATGGTGTGGATTTCATCGATGAATAGTATGACCTGCCCTTCTTGCTTAGACAGTTCGTTGAGTACAGATTTTAGGCGTTCTTCAAAATCACCACGGAATTTTGCTCCCGCGAGGAGTAATGCCAAGTCCAAGGATAGAACTCTTTTACCCTTGAGACCTTCGGGTACTTCTCCATTAATAATTCTTTGCGCCAATCCTTCGATAATTGCTGTTTTACCCACGCCCGGCTCACCAATCAATACGGGATTATTCTTAGTCCGCCGCTGAAGAACTTGAATAGTGCGTCGGATTTCATCATCACGACCGATTACTGGATCCAATTTGTTGTTCTCCGCTCGCTCAGTCAGATCAACACAGTACTTATCCAAGGATTCACGGTTAGCATCAGCGTCCGGGTCTGTAATAGTTTCTCCATCGCGCAGCAGCCTCATCACCTCTCTAAAATCTGATACCTGACCGCTTTCGCCAAGCAATTTTCCAAGCGCCGATTTATCCTCAAGAGCAGCCAGGAGAAGGACTTCACCTGATAGGTAAGCATCGCCATGATCTTGCCGGAATTTGTCAGATAGGTTCAGCAATTTCGCTGCACTTTGGCTGAGCTGAATCTCACCAGTTGGCTCAGCCAAAGTAGCCAGTTCCTCTAGCCGGTCGGTTAGGCTCAATCTCAGTTTAGTCAGGTTGAAACCCGCTTTAGCCAACATGGGTTTAACCGAGCTCGCTTGCTGCTCAATCAGAGCTAATACAATATGTTCCGGCTCAATAGCCGTATGATCACGACCCACGGCCATAGACTGAGCGTCTGCCAAGGCGGTTTGCAACTGCGTAGTCATTTTGTCGAGTCTCATCTAGACCCTCCAGATGGTTGAGTTATAGGTTTAATTAAAGGACCACCTAAATTAGAGGTCTAACTAGAGATCTAACTAAAGGTTTAGCTAACTCAAATTTGGGGAGAAAAAACTCATTATCAAGAGATTGAAATCTTTTAACCTGTCCTCATCGATTAATAGTTGAGCTGGATCAAAGAAAAATTATCAACTCAATCAGGCTTCGATCCATATCAGGCTTGCCATACGACCGGTCTCACCATCGCGACGATATGAATAGAACTTCTCCTCATCGAAGTAACTGCAATATTCGCCACCGGAAATATGCTTCACTCCCAAAGAAAGCAGCTTGTTACGAGCTATACCGCTTAGATCCAAAAACAATTTATTTGAATCGGTCGGATGAGCCTTCGAAAGGCTACCCAGTTCGGTAGCGTGAAATAGACCCGCGTTCAACATGGCTTCTGTTACTTCCCCACCTACTTCAAAAGCATCAAGACTTATGGCGGGCCCCATCCAAACCAACAATTCCTGGGTCGATGAAGAAAAGTTTATCAGCGCTTTTTCAAGCACACCCGCCACCAACCCCCGCCACCCGGCGTGCACGGCAGCGACTTCAGTGCCCGCCGAATTACTGATCAATATAGGTAAGCAATCCGCGCTCAAAACCGCACATGCCACTCCTGAATCACGGCTATAACAAATATCGGCGGTTGGCAGCAATTCTAAAGCCCCAGTATTTGGAATAGCGGCATCCGCGGTATAACTATCCGTGCCGTGAACCTGCTCTATCCATTGGATGGTCAAATCTTTTGGCAGCTGGGCTGACAACAAAGCTCTGTTGGCTTCTATGTTGCGCCAAGTATCCTGCGTATTTACTCCAAGATTAAGAGAAGTCCAAGGCTCGGGGCTAACACCACCGACGCGAGTGGTGACCAAACATTTAACCCGGCTTGAAACCTGCCAGTCCGGAACAATAAGCTCGGCACACCTTTCATTCATTTTCTTCTAGCGTCTCAAGCATCATCTGTATATCGGCCGCAAGAGGACTGTCCCATGAAAGTAATTCACCCGTTTTTGGATGCACAAGTTGCAACCCAACCGCATGAAGTGCTTGCCGTGGAAAGCTTGTGATAGCGGCTCGTAAATCCTCGCTGCACCCGCGAGGTAGCCTAGTTTTCCCGCCGTATAGCGGGTCCCCAAGAATAGGCCAGTTATTGTGCGCCAAATGCACCCGAATCTGGTGAGTTCGGCCCGTCTCCAATTTAAGTTCTAGAAGCTGGTAAGAATCAAACCTCTCTTTAACCCGGTAATGCGTAACTGCCTCTCTCCCCCCTGGTACCACAGCCATTTTCAACCGATTTTTCGGATTCCGGCTTATGGGTTCATCGATCTTTCCAGATGCAGTTGGTCCGCCAAGCACGATGGCGTTATACAAGCGGGTAACACTTCTGGCCTGTAGCTGCTTTATTAGGTGGTTTTGGGCCGGAAGGTTTTTAGCAACCACCATCAAACCAGATGTGTCTTTGTCTAATCGATGAACAATGCCGGCCCTCGGAACCTCTATCAGACCAGGGTACTTGCAGATCAGCCCATTTAAGAGCGTGCCGTCCCAGTTTCCAGCCCCTGGGTGTACAACCAAGCCCGCAGGCTTATCTACAATTAGAATATCCTCGTCTTCATGGATCACCGGAAAGGAAATATCTTGGGGAAGCCAGTCCCCTTGAGCGTCTGTGACCGGTTTAAGGCTCAGCTTCATCCCCGCTACTACTGAGTCTCTTCTGCGTCCCGGTTGCCCGTCGACAAGAAGTGCTCCGTCATCTATCCACAGCTGAATACGGCTTCTTGAATATTCTGGGAACAAAATCGCGGCAACGCGATCCAAACGTTGTCCGATTAGCTCTGGCGGTACCTCTTGCACAAGTGTTTCTTGCAATTCGTCCGCTTCAATTACTGATATCGTTGGTTCCATCATCTTGGTATGTTTTAATCACGTCCTTCAGAACATTCTATGCAGAATCCTACTTTGCCACATTTGATAGCTTTACTTGTAAAAAAATCCCTTCCTTTCGCCTGCATCCTGCTAATTAGCGGCTGTTCCTTCTTTGGAGACAAGGAAGAAGAACAAATCGGCGAGGGAATGATAGAAACCGAACTCTATGAAGAAGCTTCCGGACTTATCGAAGCGTCTCAATTTTCAATAGCTGCGCAGTTTTTACAGGCTCTCGAGGCTCAGTTTCCCTTCGGTTTGTTTGCCGAGCAAGCTCAACTCGACTTGATCTACGCATATTTCCGTGGTGGCCAATATGATGCTGCTACCTCAACTGCAGATAGATTTATTCGATTACATCCTGAACATCCGGACGTTGACTACGCATACTACATGCGAGGGCTAATTTCCTTTAATCAAGAAAGTTCTTTTATTGGTAACTTCTTGCCCCTGGATGTAACTAAGCGTGACCCAGGCAGTGCAAGAGAGTCTTTCTCGTATTTCTCTGAGTTTCTGGCTCGTTTTCCAAACAGCGAATACGCTCCGGACTCCAGAAAGCGGATGATCTATCTCCGTAATATGCTAGCCCGCCACGAAATCAATGTCGCAAATTATTACTTTGATCGGGGTGCTTACCTTGCTGCCACAAATAGGGGCCGGTATGTGATTGAAAGTTTTCAAGGCTCGCCAGCTGTGCCAGACGGTTTAGCAGTTATGGCCCAAGGTTATACCCTGCTGGGCAAACCTGAATTGGCCGAAAATTCCGTAGCGGTATTAAGGGAAAACTACCCTGAACACCCTGCACTAGACGCAGAAGGCAATCTACGAGATCGTGATATAGCTGGTGGAATTCAACGCTCATGGTTAAATCGATTAACTTTTGGCATTGTCGATCAACCTGAACCACTGGGTTTTGATACTCGCGAACTCTACAACCCTGAGCAACAATAGCGTTACCAAAATTCTCAAATCAGGGCTGCTCACCTAAGCGCTTTGTGTGTGTAATTCGTTTTACTACTAATCCCCAGGCTGCCATCCATTGGTAATGGGGTAGCGTCGATCTCTGCCAAATGCACGTTGCGACACTCTGGGCCCTATTGCCGATTGACGCCGTTTGTATTCATTGCGATCTACCAGCTTGACCACTTTTCCTACAGTTTCTTCCGCAAACCCCTGAGTAATAATAGAAGCTGCGCTCATATCCAGCTCAATATATTTCTCTAGAATAGCGTCCAACTCTTCGTAATCTGGCAGCGAATCCTGATCGACTTGTCCCGGAGCCAATTCAGCCGATGGGGCGCGAGTAATAACTTGTTCCGGAATAACTGCAGCAATCTTATTACGCCAATTTGCCAGCTCATACACCTTCGTCTTCAGAACATCTTTTAGAACATCAAATCCGCCAGCCATATCTCCGTAAAGTGTCGAATAGCCAACCGCGACCTCGCTCTTATTTCCGGTCGTGAGCACCAGGGAACCCTCTTTATTGGATATCGCCATCAGGAGCACACCTCGAATTCGGGCCTGCATATTCTGCTCGGTTACATCCGGCTCAAACGCTGCAAACTCTTCCGCTAAGGCATCGGTAAAGCGATCGAAAATCCCTTCAATGCCAATAGACTGATAGTGCACGCCCATGGTTTCGGCCTGTTTAGCGGCCAAATTTCGACTTAAATCAGAGGTGTAGTGAAAGGGCATCATTATGGCGCGCACACGATCAGCTCCCAGTGCATCAACTGCAATTGCAAGAGTAAGCGCTGAATCAATGCCTCCAGAAAGTCCCAAAACCACGCTGGAAAACCCGTTCTTGGTAACGTAATCATGAACGCCCAAGACCAATGCCTGATAGGTAGCTTCTAAGGTGCCGGGGATTTCTGCAACACTAGCTTTAATCCCATCGCTGGGAAGAGACGCTTCTAGCAGGTCACAGCTCTCGCTGAACCAAGCCGCTTGATATCCAATGTTACCAGCGGCATCAACAAGCATTGAATCTCCGTCAAACACCAGTTCATCCTGACCGCCGACCATGTTGGCGTACAAAATTGGAATAGCGTGTCGACGAGCCTGCTTTTTGAGGATATCGAGCCTTTGCTGATGCTTGCGAACCTGAAATGGCGAAGCGTTAATGTTTACGATTAACTCAGCTCCCTCTTCAACAGCATCTTTTATCGGACTCTCGTGCCATAAATCTTCGCAAATGGTGATACCTACTTTGATCCCACCAACAGAAATAATACAACTCAAATTCCCAGAAGAAAAATACCGTTTTTCATCAAACACCCTATAGTTTGGAAGCTCTCTTTTTCGGTAAATATTTGTCAGTGCACCATTCTCAAATACACCAGCAGCGTTGTATAGGAGATCTTCCTCCTCCAGAGGGAACCCCAATATCACTTTCGCACTGGTAACCGCCGGAGCAATTTTCTCTAGAGCACGATCGACTCTGATTTTCATGCTAGGACGCAGCAATAAATCTTCTGGTGGGTACCCACAGAGTGCAAGCTCAGGAAAAACAATAAGGTCTGCACCTTGGTTTTGTCCATCTTCTACAATCTGAATAATGCGGGCGGCGTTAGCATCAAGGTCGCCAACATGAGGATTAAACTGAGCTACAAGTATTTTCAATTTATTAATTCAATCGATAGTAAATATGAATGTGTCGCCGCTGAAGCGCGAGATCAGTTACCATTTACCTATCTATAAAAGGAGATAGCAAACTGAACCCCGTCGACAATGCCCAACAAATTTTTCGAGTATACCGCTTAGGGGTTTCTGCCGTCCTGCTATTGAGCTATGCGATCAGCCTAAATAGTAGTTTTTTACAAATTATTTACCAACCACTCTATTTGGCAACAAACCTGATTTGGGTTGCCCTTGTGCTGTTTTCTAGTATATCCAGGCTAATATCCAGGCAAGACTACGCTGCCATCAACTCTATTAATATTCTGATAGATTTGATCGCCATTGCCATTCTCGCCTACGCCTGTGGTGGTATCACCAGCGGACTGATCTTCCTAATGATGCCGGAAGCAGCCATGGCTGGGCTCATCTTGCCATTGCGACTATCTCTACTATCCGCATCGGTTGCTAGCTTATCCACCTTATTTATTCACTCGTTGTTAGTGTTTGACAACATAGGGACACCAGCCGGATTTCTGCCGAGTGGCATATTGGGGTCAGTCCTATTTGTTACCACTCTAGTATTCGGAGCTCTAGGCCGAACGCTAACTGCGGCACAAATACGAGCAGAAGAAAGCGCAAAGGCAGCTAGTGCATTGCGCGCCATGAACGACTCGATTATTGCCCGCATGGAAACGGGGGTGTTGGTACTAGAAGACCACATAATCAGGTTATCAAATCGCGCTGCCAATAATTTCCTTTGTGGTAAAAATGGCGAAGATATTGCGCTAATTTCAGAAGATATACGTGATCTCGACAGACTGGGAGAACCCTATGAAAACTGGATTCAGAATCGCGGCGCCGGTTTTCGCTCTTTTACTCACCCCTACTCCGGGATAAATATCCAAATACAGTTTAACCGCCTGAAAAGTACCGATTCAGATCAGACGCTGGTTTTTCTGGAAGATACCAGGCGGCTGCGTCAGCGAGCTCAGCAACTAAAACTCGATTCATTAGGGCAATTGAGCGCCGGCCTGGCTCACGAGGTCCGCAACCCACTTTCAGCAATCAGCCAGGCGAATCAACTGCTTCAACAGTCTGAAAATGTTTCAGATGAAGATCACGCCTTTATGGATGTAATTGATCGTCACTGTATTCGTATGAATGAAATAATCGATGTAGTAAATCAGCTTTCACGCAGAGTTGAACCAAAAATTCGCAGCTATGTCCAGCCCAAGAGATGCTGATCAGGACTTCGCTTCTGCCGCCAGTGTTGATTCTAGTGAGAGTATTTACAAGGTCACAGCAACAGCTTGCGCTGGTGGGATTGGACAGTGCGTATTGCTAACTGCAGTTCCACAAGAAGGACAGGCTTCTGATGGCAATCTGACACTAAACAGTCGCGGCGCTAAAACAGGCAACTGGCCCTAAAATACACAGCCGTCGGGGACACCGCTAGCTGTGTCCTTAGACGCGCAACTCTCTCGGAAGGGAAAAGTGTACGTTCTCTTCGATTCCTGCGGCATTTCGAGGCTCAGTAGCTCCCAAGTCCCGAAGTGATTGAATAACCTCTTCAACCAATATCTCCGGTGCGGACGCGCCCGCAGTTACTCCCACAGACTTTTTACTCAATAACCAATCTGACTGAATATCTTTGGCGCTATCGATCAAATACGCTTCTGTTCCACAGCGTTCAGCCAATTCTCTTAGCCTATTTGAGTTTGAGCTGTTCACTGACCCTACCACCAAAACCAAATCAGACTCCAACGCGAGTTGTTTGACGGCGTCCTGCCTATTTTGAGTAGCATAACAAATATCATCTTTTCGCGGTCCTTTAATTTCGGGAAAGCGAGTACGTAAAGCGTCGATAACCCTAGCCGTATCATCCACTGATAGGGTTGTTTGAGTTACGTAGGCAAGACAGCTGGGGTTGTCCACCTCAAGACTAGCGACATCGGATTCATCTTCGACCAGGTAGATCTTGCCTCCAGATGAGGTGTCGTATTGCCCCATCGTGCCCTCCACTTCTGGATGCCCCTGATGGCCTATGAGGACGCATTCCCAGCCGGCGGTGCTGAATTGCGTAACTTCCATATGAACTTTAGTTACTAGTGGACAAGTCGCATCAAAGACTTTTAAACCACGCTCGATCGCTTCATTCTGAACCAGCTTGGATACGCCATGCGCGCTAAAAATAACAATAGCGTCATCCGGCACTTCATCGAGTTCTTCAACAAAAACAGCACCTCGCTGCCGCAGCTGATCAACCACGTATTTGTTATGCACTACTTCGTGACGCACATGGATCGGAGGACCAAATACATCTAAGGCACGATTAACGATATCAATCGCTCGATCTACTCCTGCGCAAAACCCTCTCGGATTGGCTAAAACTAGTTCCATGGTCATCGCTAGTGGCTCTCTATTTTCTGTCTAATGGCTTTGGACTGGCTCTACGGAATGAATTTTTACTTCAAATTCCAATTTTCGGCCGGCCAGTGGATGATTAAAATCTACAGAAATATATTCTTCGTCGATTTCACATACTACACCAGGGACTTCACCTTGAGCTGGATCGGAAAACCCCATGATCATGCCAATTTCTGGCTCGACATCAGTGAATTGGTCCGTTTTTATTTTTTGTATATTGTCTGGGTTATGTATGCCGAAACCGTCTTCGGCGGCTACAGGAAATACCGCGGCTTCGCCCGCTTTCATTCCAAACAGCTGTTTCTCGAACCCAAACAAAAGCGAACCATCGCCAACTTCGAACTTGACCGGGTCGCGATCTAAATTTGAATCAACTAGCGAACCATCTTCCAGCCGGATGGAAAAGTTTAAATGAACCAGTGTTCCGGGGCTTACTTCAAGCATTCTTCTCTTTTCTCTCTATCAAATACCAATCAACAAGTAGAAAGCATACGCCAACGCTGATCGCAGCGTCTGCTAAATTGAAAGCGGGAAAATAATGATCCTGCCAATGCACGTGCACAAAATCGACTACATAGCCGAGTCGTGCGCGATCGATAAGATTTCCCAAGGCGCCACTTAAAATCATGGCAAAGGCCAGTTTTGAGTAAAGGCTTTTCTGTTTTGGGATTTCAATAATAAGAAAAATGGAGACGGCCGCAGAAAGCGCAGAAAATACCCAGCGCTGCCAACCTCCAGCCTCGCTCAAAAAGCTAAACGCAGCGCCGCGGTTATAGAGCAGGGTTAAATCAAATACTGGAAGGACTTCATGGGGTCGGCCATAACTAAGCATGGTATCCGCCAACCACTTGGTCCACTGATCTAAAACAACCCAAACTAACGTACTGAAATACCAGATCCAGTGACTCAGAAACCCTCTAAGCAAAATACCTTACCTCGCCGGAGGTTTCAATATTTTGAACGCATCGTGTGCAAATTTCCGGGTGCGCTGAATTGCCACCTACATCTTCGCGGTGATTCCAGCACCGAACACATTTTTGGTTAGCACTCTTAGATATTTTGATATCTAAGTCAGATTTTTTGTCTTCATAACCCGAGTGAATTCGAACGGAGGAAACAATAAGTACAAATCTAAGTTCCGCACCCAATCTATCCAACAAAAGATAGTCATCTGCACCCAGGTACAAATCAACTTCCGCCTCTAAAGCGCCACCAATTTCTCCTCCGCCGCGCTTCAGTTCGATACCCAGATTTACTTGTTCACGAACTTGCATAATTCGCTGCCAATCATCCGACGAGAGCTTGGCGTCCGCGCCAAGAGCTGGAAGATGTTGATACCACTCTGCCTCAAAAACGCTTGATTCTGTTTCCGGTAAAAAATCCCATATTTCATCCGCGGTAAAGCTGAGGATTGGGGCGATCCAGCGCACCAACGCATTCGCGATGTGAAAGATTGCAGACTGCGCAGATCGTCTAGCAGCGCTATCTTCAGGGCAGGTATATATCCGATCCTTAATTACATCCAAATAAAAGGCACCGAGATCACCAGCACAAAAGTTATGCAGCTTTTGATAAATACTATGGAAGCGATACTCTTGGTAATCGGCGATTATTTCCGCTTGTAAGGATCTCGTCCGATCGAGAATCCATCGATCTAATTCCAGTAATTCAGCATCTTCCAGTATTGATTTCCGAGGATCAAAGCCGTCCAGATTAGCTAGCAAATAGCGCGCAGTATTACGAATACGACGATAGGAGTCAGAGGTTCGCTTCAGAATTTCATCAGACACTGTCATTTCGCTGGAAGAATCTGTTGAGGCGACCCACAATCGCAGAACATCTGCACCAAGTTGATTCATCACAAATTGTGGAGCGACCACATTGCCCATAGATTTGGACATTTTCTTGCCCTGAGCATCTACCACAAAGCCATGAGTAAGTACTTCTTTGTAGGGAGCAGCATTGTTGATGGCGGCAGAAGTTTTAAGCGAAGACTGGAACCATCCACGGTGTTGGTCCGAACCTTCCAGATAGAGATCAGCAGGCACTCGCAGCTCTTCCCGCTGTTCCAAAACAGAAAAATGAGTCACTCCAGAATCAAACCAAACATCTAAGGTGTCAGTCACCATACGATAATCTGATGCACCGGCATCTAGAAAATCTTCTGGCTTGGCTTCAAACCAAGCATCCATGCCCTTTTTCTCAACACGTTGTGCCACCTCTTCGATTAATGCTGAGGTATTTGGATGCAGCTCTTCTGTTTCACGATGCACAAAAAGAGCAATGGGAACGCCCCAAGTTCTCTGACGGGAGATACACCAATCCGGACTGCTGTCCAACATGGAGTCTATCCGCGCCCTACCCCAATTGGGTATCCAGCGAACCTCTTCTACTAACTCTTTAACCCGATCAAGCAGCCCATTTTGGCGCATGCTGATAAACCATTGCGGAGTCGCTCGATAGATTAGCGGTGTTTTCGTTCTCCAGCAGTGAGGGTAGCTATGGCTGAACTGACTGGCAGCCAACAATCTATTCTTCTCTCGCAATTTATCAAGCACGAGAGGATCTACTTTGTAGACGTGTTCGCCAGCAAAGAATTCCACTTGATCGCGGAATAATCCATGGTCATTCACATAATTGAGAACACCGATTCCGTACTGTCGTCCAATACGAAAATCGTCTTCGCCGTGATCAGGCGCAGTATGAACCGCTCCAGTACCAGCTTCGGTGGTTACGTGATTACCCAGCAGAATAGGTAACAGCAATTCGTAAAAGGGATGATGTAATTTTAGCCCTTCAAATACCGCACCTTTAGCGCTGTCAGTTTTTTGAATATCAGCCCAACCAACGCGCTCTGCAAAGGAATCTACAAGATCTTCAGCGACGAGATATATCTGATCGCCAGAAGGGCTGAATACGCCAACATAGTCTAACTCTGCATTTAGGCTTACGGCTTGGCTCGAGGGCAATGTCCAAGGCGTAGTAGTCCAGATAACCACATTGAGTGGTAAGTTTTGATCAGTTATATGCAAAGCTTTTTTGGCTTCTTGTTCGGCAGCAGTCTCAAAAGCGTAAGCAACGTCAATAGACCAAGAAGTCTTTTCCTGATATTCCACTTCAGCTTCCGCTAGTGCCGATCCACCCACAACACTCCAATACACAGGCTTAACACCCTTGTGGAGATGACCATTTTCTATAATTTTTCCGAGAGCGCGAATAGTATCTGCCTCAACTTTCGCATCTACCGTCAAATAGGGCTTATCCCAGTCGCCAAAAACACCCAGACGAATAAAGTCAGCACGTTGACGATCAACCTGTTTTAGAGCGTACTCTTTGCATTTTGCCCGAAAAGTGGTGTGGTCAACCTTGCTTCCAGCCCGCCCAATCTTTTTCTCAACCTGGTGTTCAATTGGCAGGCCATGGCAATCCCAGCCCGGGATATAGGGCGCATCAAAACCATCCAAAGTGCGGCTTTTGACAATGAAGTCTTTTAGAATTTTATTCACCGCATGACCAATATGTATATCGCCATTCGCATAAGGAGGCCCATCATGCAGAATAAACTGCTCACGGCCTCTGCGGGCTTCTCTCACCTTGGCGTACACATCATCGTCCTGCCACTTTTTAAGACGTGCAGGTTCACGATTAGCCAAATTGGCTTTCATCGGAAAGCCTGTATTTGGAAGGTTTAGCGTGCCTTTATAATCGATTTTTTTGTCGCTTTTGTTATCAGTCGTTTCGTTCATTTATTAACAATAATTTGGGGTTTGTTAGTGATTGGAAGAAGACTGGCCAAGGTGCCATTTTTTTGCTTCTTCAACGTCTTTTAATATCTGTTGCTGCAAAATCTGCAGGGAATCAAACTTCTGTTCGCCGCGAATCTTGTGCAGCAAATCAACTTCCAACTGTTTACCGTAAAGATCACCATCATAGTCGAGCAGGTGCACTTCCAATAGCGGTTTTTCAAGCTTATCCACCGTAGGGCGATATCCGATATTCGCCACACCCGTAAAAGCTTTCCCATCACAACTGGCACCCACCGCATAAACGCCATTTACGCATATTCGCGTGCGCCTAAGATGTACATTTGCCGTGGGAACGCCCATCTGCCTACCTAGCTGATTGCCACGAATTACCCTGCCCGCTAAACAATAGGGGCGGCCTAGCATTTCCTGTGCAGTTTCTAAATCACCCTGCAACAAGCTCTCCCGAATACGGGTACTGCTAATTCGTGAGCTAGCGTGGATTTGTGTCTCGGCGATTCCCACATTAAAATCCAACTCACTACCTCTTTTTTGAAGCAGCTCTGTATCACCGCCTCGGTTTGCACCAAATCGAAAATCGGCGCCCACGCTCAGGTATTTTGCCTTTAGTCCGGTAATCAAGATCTCTTGAATAAAGTCTTCTGCGCTGAGCCGACTCAACCGTTTATTGAAGGGCATACATATCACATCATCCAAACCCAACCCGGATAAATAGCAGACCTTTTCCCGCCAGCTCATTAGCGAAGGCATAATTTTTTCCGGAGCAAAATATTCGCTCGGGCGAGGGTAGAAAGTTAGCAGTCTAGACTTCAGGCCCAGACGGTTCGATTCTTCGACCACACGACGAACAATTGCTTGATGGCCAAGATGCACTCCGTCAAAAGAACCAATAGCCAAACCGCAGGGTTCATCGAAACCCCGATCCGTAGATAACTTATGGTGAATATTTGAAAAGGAAATGCTGGCCATGCTCTAAGCGTTTACAGCTCTGGATTATACCCCCGCTAGGAAGTCCGGAATAGCTCGAAACTGAAAGCTTAAGCAGATCTCATCTGAAAATCGCGCAGCCGAGCACCGGTAACTAGTAAACCTATTAGATATAGGCCACCGCCAGCTGAACAAAGCGCCGCGAGTCGCCATATGCGTTGCCAGACTGACCAATCAGACCATGTATTCCAATAGGAGGTACCTGCAATCAATACCAAGCTCATTAGCGCCAGACCGAGTGCTACCTGGAGAATAAAGGGGCGCAGCACTCTAATCGAGGGTATTTGCTCCGTGCGGCGCAATCCCCGGTACAACAAACCCGCATTGAGACAGGCTGATGCCGAAGTAGCCAGGGCTAACCCAACGTGACCTATTTGCCATAGCGAATGGAAGAGCAGTACCAATATGAGATTGAGCCCCATATTGGCTACCATCGCGTAAATACCCACCCGCACCGGAGTTTTGGTATCTTCTCGCGCAAAGTATCCGGTAGCTAATACCTTGACCAACATAAAGGCCAGCAAGCCAAGCGCATAGGCTTGTAAGCTGAAGCTAGCCATAGCTACGTCTCTAGCCCCCATCTCACCGTATTGAAATAGAGTGGTCAAAATAGGCTCTGCTAAAAGTATCAACGCAACTGCCGCGGGCAAACCAATCAATATGACCATGCGAACTGACCAAATTAGCATTTGCCCGAAAGCCTTAGGATCTTCTCCAAACCGCTGCCGAGACAGGTTCGGCAAAGCCACCGTTGCTATCGCCACCCCAAACACGCCAAGTGGCAATTCCATCAACCTATCGGAGTAATATAGCCAAGCTACACTTCCGCCTGGCAAGAAGGTTGCCAAAATCGTATCGAGTAACAGATTAATCTGCCCAACGGACACACCGAACATGGCCGGTATCATTAGTTTAAATATGCGACTTACGCCGGGATCTTTAAAACTAAGCACCGGACGCGGAAGTAGATGAATGCGTGCCAGGAAAGGCAGTTGAAACAAGAGCTGGATGACACCGGCAACTAGCACACCCCAAGCCAAGGCAAATTCCGGCTGCTCAAAATATGGCGCCGCAAACAGCGCCGCTGAAATCAAGGAGATATTCAAAAAAATCGGTGTGATCGCGGGCACAGAAAACCGGTCATAGCTATTCAGAATAGATCCGGCAAATCCAGTTAGGGAAATAAGAAGTAGGTAGGGAAAAGTTATGCGCAGCATTTCACTGGCAAGCTGAAATTTTTCGGGTTCATCAAGAAACCCCATTCCATAAACTGCCATAACCGCCGGTGAAAAAACCACCACCAATAGGGTCATTATCAGCAACACCCCGGTTAGCGCCGCAAAGGTTCTGTTCACCAGATTTTGAACTTCGCTGTGCTCGCGGTGATTGCGATAGTCAGATAACACCGGAACAAAAGCAGTATTAAACGCACCCTCAGCAAACAGACGACGAAAAAAATTAGGCAGTTTGAATGCTACAAAAAATGCGTCTGCCGTGTCGCTCGCGCCGATAAGGCGGGCAAACACCACGTCTCTGAACAGGCCGAGAATGCGCGAAGACATAGTCGCAGTTCCGACAGCCGAAGTGGCTCGTAACATGCCGCGCTTTGCTTTTTTAGGTGCATTATCTGAGTTCAAAGATCAATTTCCAAAACGGCCTAGTAGGTATTGTTTTACATAGCTTTAGTTACTTAAGAACGCGAGTTTACAACGACTAAAGACCGTATTGCTTGTTGTGGCTGCAGAAAGCCTGTTTTGCCGCCGGACTGAATGTACTTTTAATACAACTTTAGTTGCAAACCTTATTGACAATTAGCATGCCTGTCGGCATAGTTGCGCGCCTCAAATTCAGACTATATACGGAACTTGCGATACACCATGGCAAATTCAGCACAAGCTAAAAAACGCGCTCGTCAAAATACAAAACGCCGCACCCATAACGCTAGCCTGCGTTCAATGGTTCGTACTTATATTAAAAATGTGTACGCCGCTATTGAAGCAAAAGACGGTGAAGCCGCCAAAGCCGCTTACGAAGCCGCTGTTCCGGTTATTGATCGAATGGCTGACAAAGGCATTCTTCACAAAAACAAGGCCGCTCGTCATAAGAGTCGCATGAATGCACAGGTCAAAACACTCTCTGCGGCCTAAGTATTACTTAAGTAAGCAGCGCAGTTAAAAAAAACCGGCTTATGCCGGTTTTTTTGTGTCAGTGATAAAAGCTATTCAGTGCAATAATCAGCTTTTCAGTTTGCTCGACACTTCCCAAGTTTATTCTCAGCCCCATGCGCCCTGAGGCATCCTTCTTGGGTCGAACCAATATATTCTGATCTTGCAGATACTCCGCCAATTCCGATGCATGGGGCGGGAATGTCCACAAAAAGTTTGCCTGGCTAGGCCAAAAGTCGATGTTTCGACCACGACACCATTTCTCTAATGCCGGCTTTGACTTTTTCATCACTTCTTTGATGTAGTCTTTTGTATATTGGGGATTTTCCAATGCAGCTTCTACCGCGACTACTGCAAGTTGGTTTACGTCATAAGGCCCACGAATTTTCAAAAGCTGATTTATATTTTCCGAACTACTAATTAGAAAACCTAATCGTAAAGACGCCAGCCCCCAGGTTTTGGAGAAAGTTCGGGCTACCAACAAATTCGGATAGGTATCGCAAAGATCTGCGACCGTCTCGCCGAGATATTCGAAATAGCACTCATCAATCAATACCGCTGCGTTGGGTGCGGCCTGAAGTATTTGCTCAATATCTTCACGCGGAACCGCAGTACCGGATGGGTTATTAGGGTTGGGGATAACCACCAACCGCGTTTTGCTCCCAATAAGACCTATTACATCAGATGTGGGGAATCCTCCTTCCTGAGTATACAAAGGCTCGATTACCGTAACATTCTCGACCTCTGCAAACTGACGGTAAATAGCAAAGCTCGGCGCGGGGATGATAGCCTCGTCTCCCGAACTACAAACGGCGCGTATTACTAAGTCGATGCCCTGATCGGAACCATTGGTAATCATGAGATTTGAGTCAGGCACACCAGCATAAGCGGCTACGCGAGGAACAATATCACCGTAGGAAGGGTACTTTTGCAAAGCACCGCTTTTAATGAACTTAGTGAGCGCCTTCTCTATTTCAGGATCAACGCGCAGCGTGCGTTCGTTGAAATCCAACAACACATGCTTTTTAACCGACCTGCCTTCTAAGGGTGGCTCGTAGGTAGACATTTGATAGAGGTGTGATTTAAATAATTTCATTTCAAAATCCTCTCATACCGTCGTCAGGACTAGATTATCTCTGTGAATAATTTCTTCATCATCACAGTAGCCCAGAATAGAAGAAATCTGTGCACTTGGTTTACCAATTATCTTCATGGCATCTTCGGCACTGTAGTTAACCAGCCCTCTGGCTAGCTCGCTTCCGTCTTCAGCGATACAACTTACTAATTCGCCTCTGACAAAATTACCGCTGACAGAAGTAATGCCTACTGGCAGCAAGCTGCGACCGCTTTCGCTCAGAACCTTAACCGCACCATCATCGAGAGTTAGTTTTCCCTTGACCTGAAGCTGCCCCGCTAACCACTGTTTTCTAGCCCCAACAGGAGTATTTCCAGCAATTAGCAAAGTACCTAGGTTTTCTCCGGCTCCAAGGCGTGAAACTATTTGATTCTCCCGGCCATTTGCGATTATGCAGCTAGCACCGGACCGGGCCGCCAAAGCTGCGGCCTTTAATTTAGTTGCCATTCCTCCACGACCGAGTGCACCGATACTTGCACCGGCCATCTTTTCGAGACGCTTATCACCGGAATTTGCGACCGATACCAATTCCGCATTTTTGTCAGCGTCGGGGTCCGCGTTATAAAGACCATCTCGATCAGTGAGAATAACTAATCTGTCAGCTTCTACTAGGTTGCAGACCAACCCGGCAAGCGTATCGTTGTCGCCAAAGCGTATTTCTTCGGTGCCAACGGTATCGTTCTCATTAATGATAGGTACAACACCAAGTTTAATAAGCTCTTGGATGGCGCTGCGGGCATTTAGGTAGCGCTGCCTATCTGACAAATCATCCGCGGTTAACAATATCTGTGCAGTTCGCACCTGATATTTCGCAAACTCGGTTTCATAGGCCTGAACTAGCCCGGTTTGACCTACTGCCGCAGCAGCCTGTAATTCGTGTACTGTTTGCGGTCTGCTGGTCCAGCCCAAGCGCACTAGACCTTCTGCTACTGCACCGGAGGATACCAACACAACCTGGTGCCCTGCTTCACGCAAGGCGGCAATATCTACTACCCAGTCTCTTATCCGGGCAAGATCTAGCCCCAAGCCATCGTTGGTGAGAACCGCACTACCGATTTTAATAACCCAACGCCCGGGGGTTTTGAGCTGACTACGATCCACCTTTAATACTCCTATTTGAGACTGCCTTTAGTCTCTAACATAAACGACTTCGACCTCATGGTCATCGTCGTCATCATCCTCTTCAACTTTTTGCTTGCGTGACAGTTTATGCGCTGCAGCGAGCCTATCAATAGACTCCCTAGATTCTCGTTGCATATCTTTTTGCGTCTGCACTTCTGCTTCGGCAACTTCTCCACTTTCTTTTTCCCTACGCTTACGCTCTTCCAACCAGTCAAACGTCTCATAGCAAAGTTCATCAACGCCTTTCTTGCCAACACCGGAAGTACAGAATATTCGACCTTGCCAACCAAGCTCATTCTGAACTCTCTGCTTGAGCTCTTCTAGGTACTCTTCTGAAACCAAGTCCGTCTTGTTCAATACTAGCCAGCGCTCTCGCTCGCCCCAGGTTGGACTAAATTCTTCAATTTCTTCAATTAGCGTTTCGATGGCATCCAGCGGATCGGATTCGTCTAGTGGTGCGACATCAACTAAGTGCCAAAGCAACCTATTGCGCGTTAGATGTTTTAAAAAACGGATACCCAGCCCTTCTCCTTGAGCCGCACCGGCAATTAGCCCCGGGATATCGGCCGCTACAAAAGACCGCATGGCGTCAATTCGGACAACGCCCAAACTAGGAATCAATGTAGTAAAAGGGTAATCGGCAATCTTCGGAGTGGCTGCGGATATGGAGCTAACCATGGTGGACTTACCCGCATTCGGTAAACCCAGAAGCCCCACATCAGCAAGTAATTTCAGCTCGAGTCGAAAATCGATATCTTCGCCCATAGAACCATTCGATGTCTGCCGTGGTGCTCGATTTACGCTAGATTTAAACCGCGCATTGCCAAGACCGTGGAATCCACCCTGAGCAATCAGTAATTTGTCACCCGCATTGGTAAGGTCACCAACTATATCGCCGGTTTCATTTTCAAGTACCGTTGTACCCACTGGTACTTGCAATACTAAATCCTGACCGGACTTTCCGCGTTTATCCTTGCCTGATCCCTGCGATCCACTTTCCGCCCTATAGTGCCGGGTATAACGGTAATCGATCAGTGTATTTAGGTTCTCATTAGCGACCAGATAGACACTACCGCCATCGCCGCCATCGCCACCGTCTGGCCCGCCACGGGGAATATACTTTTCCCGGCGAAAGCTCATACAGCCATTGCCGCCCTTTCCAGCGGTTACTTTAATTGTGGCTTCATCTACGAACTTCATTGCTGCGCTCTGTTGTTGTGTGCGGGCCACTAGCAGGAATACCAGCGACAAGTGATTATAGAGTATAAAAAAAGGGGCCTTAGGCCCCTTTGTAGAAATTTGCTTCTGATACTTCTTGTCGGCTAGGCGCCTACTTGAATATCTACAAACCTTCTATTTTTAGGACCACGTACCGAAAAATTTACTACACCTTCGGATTTAGCAAACAAAGTATGGTCAGTGCCAATACCTACGTTTGCGCCCGGGTGAAATTGTGTTCCTCGTTGACGAATTATGATTTCGCCCGCTTGAACCATTTCTCCGCCGTAACGTTTTACACCAAGTCGCTTACTTTCCGAATCGCGACCGTTATTAGTACTACCGCCTGCTTTCTTATGTGCCATTTCAGATTACTCCTCGGTTGCCGCAACTTCTACTTCTGCCTTGGGCTCCGCTTTTTTGCGTGGCTTCTTGACAGAAATACCGGTAATTTTAACTGCTGTGAAAGACTGACGGTGACCAGCTTGCTTACGGTGATGCTTACGACGCCGGAATTTAATAATGGTGATTTTATCACCACGACCTTGCTCCACAACTTCGGCAGTTACATTACCACCAGCTACGTAAGGCTCACCCAAAGTGACTTTGTCGCCTTCGGCTACCATCAAAACTTTGTCAAAGTTGACTTTATCCCCAGCGCCGCCATCCAGCTTTTCAAGGCGTAGAACCTCTCCTTCTACTACTTTGTGCTGTTTGCCACCACTTTCAATTACTGCGTACATCGCGCGATTCTCCAGATATTCCGAGCCAACTGACCCGATTTGCGAGGGCGGCGATTTTACGAAAATTGGCATCGCCATACAATAGATTTCTGAGCTTTATTTGCTCTATTCACCAACTAGTTACGAAAACACCCCAAATAACTCCTTTTCGGATAAGATTTACCCTATATTTGCGTTCGACAGTGCTTGACTTAAGTTAAGGCCACTCCTAGCATCGCTTCGAATTTCTTATATCCAAACTATAGAGGCCAAAGCAGTAAATGCTGCCATTCCATAAAGCTGTTGAAAAAGAATTCCAACAGCTCAACAAAATGATAGTCGACGAACTCTATTCAGATGTTTCGCTAGTCGAAAATATCGGCAACTATATTGTTGAGGGCGGCGGCAAACGCTTGCGGCCTGTTTCGGTGCTGCTAGTCGTGAAAGCACTAGAAAGCGATGCGGCCGAATCCGTCAAACTCGCAACGGTAATTGAATTTATTCATACCGCCACGCTTCTGCACGACGATGTTGTGGATGAATCGGATCGGAGACGCGGACGAGACACCGCAAATGAGCGCTGGGGAAACAGCCCGGCGGTATTGGTCGGTGATTTCCTTTACTCCCGCGCCTTTCAATTAATGGTCCAGCTTGGCAATCCAGGAATAATGTCGGTCTTGGCAGACACTACCAATACCATTGCCGAAGGCGAAGTTCAGCAGCTAATCAACGCTGGTGACCCGGAAACCACCGAACAAAACTATTTGGAAGTTGTTCGCAAGAAAACTGCAGTTCTGTTTGCAGCAGCGACAGAATGCGCGGCTATTTTGTCTGGAGCAACCTCGGCCCAGCAAACTAGCCTCGCAGCATATGGCAATCACCTTGGCATGGCATTCCAGCTTCAAGACGACGTTCTCGACTACACCGGAGACTCTGACGCTCTAGGTAAAAACATCGGCGACGACTTGGCTGAAGGAAAGGCCACGCTACCCCTGATTTACACCATTGCCAATGGATCGGCTGAACACTCGCAGCTGGTTCGCCGGTCCATATCAGAAAAAGATACTAGCCTTATTCAGCAAGTGGTTTTCGCGGTTCAGGAATCTGGTGGATTGACCTATACAAAGCAAAAGGCAGAAGAAGAGGTTGAAATGGCTAAAGCTCAGTTAATCTTGCTTCCGGATAATAGCTATACCAAGACACTGAGAGACCTCGCCGATTTTGCTCTTGGCCGCTCGTTCTAGCCAGCGTATCTATAGTCTGTGGATAAGGATCTGGACTCACTTAGAAAACAAAAAGGCTTTGTTCCGCTTCTGATTGCTCAATTTGGTGGTGCTCTCAACGACAACCTTTTTCGAAGCGCTTTACTAATTCTGGTTACATTCGAGCTGACTCTATCCAATCAGAGCCCAAGCGCTTCCAGCGCTGCTCTACTGAGCAATCTTGCCTTGATAGTATTTTTGTTACCGATGATCCTACTCTCCCCCCTGGCTGGGCAACTAGCAGACAGGCTAGATAAAAGTAGGATGATGCAAAAGAATAAAATTGCTGAGATGTTGATCTGCGTATTGGCAACACTAGGTTTTGTATTTAGCTCCATCTATCTAATGTATTTCACGCTATTCCTTTTGGGCGCTCAGTCGGCAATGTTCGGCCCCAACAAATATGCCTATCTACCGCAAATACTCCCGAACCGGCTAATTTTGAAGGGCAATGCTGTAGTTGCCGCCGGAACCTTTATCGCCATCACCTTTGGTGCGCTTTTAGGGGCCCTTCTAGCCACACTGGACAGCCTTTGGCTGATCGCAGGGCCAACCATGCTAGTAACTGCCTTTGCCGGCTACAGAGCCACATGCGCCATGCCAGAAGTGCAAATGGGCATGTCCAACCTGAAAATTGATCTAAATTTATTGCGACAAGCAGGTCGAGGTATGCAACTTGCTCGCGCAGATCGGACTACTTGGCTCTCAATATTAGGCATAAGTTGGTTTTGGACCATTGGTAGCATCTATCTGACGCAACTCCCGATGTACGCGCGTTATGCGCTTAGCGGTGATCCATTGGTGGTAGCTATTCTCGTCGCCTGCTTTATTTTGGGCTTAGGGAGTGGTGCATTCTTTTGTACTCGCACAGAACACTCCAGAACTGAGCCCGGGCTCATTCCTGTTGGACTAATTGGCCTTAGTATTTCAGGACTAATTTTCTGTCAGCTTTCTATATCCGCAGGCAGCCTGCTATCTGCAAATCAAGTATTTAGCCAAGTCGCAGGTGTCGGAGCCGGTGTTTCCGTATTTTTAATTGGTATGTTTGGCGGACTCTTTGTTGTACCTCAATATGCTTTGCTACAGCAACGCACAGACCTAAGCTCCCGAGCTAGAGTGATAGCAGCCAATAATTTGCTGAATGCTCTTGCTATGACTATTGCATCTTGCGCCAGCATTAGCTTTTTGAGCTTGCTCGAGTGGCCTCTAAAAACCTATCTAACTTTATGTGCTCTTCTATCTTTGCCAATTTTGATAATTCTGATGAAAGAGTTTAGTCATGAATTTTGGCGCTTGGTCGGATACGTCTTAGCCCGTTCTGCCTACCATGTAAATATATTGAATAAGGATAAAATTCCAATTCAGGGGCCTGTGCTGCTCGTATGCAACCATATTAGCTACGCCGATGCAGTGGTTCTGTTTGGCTCTATAGACCGACGCACACGGTTTATTATGGAAGATATATATCACCGAATACCACTATTGAACTGGGCATTTCGTGGAGCAAGAACTATCCCCATCAGCTCGCCGATTAAGAACAGGAAAAAGTTTGAGGAAGCAGAAAGTTCTGCAGTAGAAGCCTTAAGAAGTGGCGAGATGGTATTTATATTTCCCGAAGGGCGTCTAAGCCCTGCCGGCGAAATAATTCCGTTCAAGCGCGGAGTTATGCGAATTTTAGAACGGCAACCAGTGACTGTAATACCCGTTGCGATCAAAGGCTTATGGGGAAGCTATTTTAGCCACGGAGGAGGCCAACCTGCGCTAAGGGGATTTCCAAGATTTCGCATTAAGCGCAGATTAGTGACCATCAAATTTGGCGATGCTCTAGATGGCTCAGAGACCAGGCTAGAGGATATGCAGCGGCAAGTCGCTGAGCTGCACGCACAAATATAGATCGCTAACCCGGCTTTCGGGCTTAGCTCTCATTAGCTAAATACAGCAGTCCTGTTAGCTAGCTTGATCTTCCGGAGCATCAGGAGTAACCGCGGCGTCCTTGATCAAGGACGTTAACTCACCCTTATCGTGCATATCAATGATGATATCGGCACCACCAATCAACTCTCCAGCTATCCAAAGCTGAGGGAAAGTTGGCCAATTTGCATAAGTTGGTAGGTTCGCACGAATTTCTGGATTGGCCAGAATATCAACAAACGCAAAGCGTTCACCGGCAGCCATAACCGCCTGAGAGGCTTTTGACGAGAAACCACACTGGGGCGCATCGGGTGATCCTTTCATATACAGAATCACTGGGTTGCTCTCAATTTGATCGCGGATTAAATCGATGGTCGCGTCACTCATTACTTACTCCAAAATTCGGTTTTTAATAACTTGAATATTTTACTCGGATTAATTGATTTGGCTAGGCAAACTCGCTTATTTGCCCCACCCACCTCCGCCTGGCGTTTCAATTCTCAATCTATCGCCTTTGCGTATTTCGATTTGCTGCTTGCCGCCAATAGGCTGTTCATTAAGGAAATTTGCACCCGGCATTCCAGAGCCCCCGGCCTGTAAACCCCAAGGACTATAACGCCTACGTTCAGAGATAAGACTAACCTGAGCATCTTCAAGAAATTCATATTCGCGAACGACACCCACTCCCCCCGAATTTAACCCCTTTCCACCTGAGTCTTTTCGCAATTGATAACGACGTAATCTCAACGGGAAATTTTGTTCCAATACCTCTATGGGTGTATTTAACGTATTAGTCATATGACTTTGCATTGCGTCCAACCCGCCGTCGTCAGCATGCGCGCCACTACCTCCACAAATGGTTTCGTAGTAGCTCCATTTTGCTCCCGCTGAAACGCCTCCCATGGCTAGATTATTCATAGTCCCCTGCGAGGCAGCAGGCATGAGTTCAGGCATGGCCAGAGACAAAGCGCCAATAATTAGATCGACTATCCGCTGAGAAGTTTCGACATTGCCGGCAGCAACCGCAGAGGGATTAGAAGCATTTAGTAGTGTATGTTCTGGTGCAACAATCGATATTCGTTCAAATAATCCATGGCAAGCTGGTGCGTCGGCTGGCAGTAAACAACGAAAAACATAGAGCGTTGCCGCTGCAGTTACGGTAACTGGACAATTGATATTTCCTTTGACCTCTTCACTACTTCCGGAAAAATCGACCTCGATTTGCCCATCCAATATCTCGATGCTAACTTTGAGAGAAATGTCTGTGGTGCCCTGTCCATCGTCATCCAGAAAATCTTCGAAACAATACCTGCCGTTCGGTAGCTTGCGGAAACTAGCTCGCGCCAGTTCACTCGCATAGCTGTTTAGATCCGCAACAGACTGAAGGTATTTTGCAATACCAAAGCTGGATATCAGTTCTTGTAGACGCAATACACCGCGACGGTTCGCACTCCACTGCGCCACAAAATCACCGCGAGAGTTTTCACCTAAGGTGGCAGTAAGTTCCGAAAAAACCTGATCTAGAATTTTTCCCTTTGCAGCTAAAAGCGTGGGAGGAATAATCACTCCCTCCTCATCAAGATGTGATGAAAGCGGCATAGAACCAGGAGAGGCAGACCCAATATCAGAATGATGTGCCCGATTTGCAACAAATCCCAGCAGTTCACTTTCCAAAAATACTGGCGCAATAAGCGTTACATCCGGTAAATGCGTGCCACCCTTAAAGGGATCGTTGACTACCAAGGTATCGCCGAGGCACCAATCTCGTATTTTCACCAGATCCGTCATGGCATAAGCCATGCTGCCCAGATGCACCGGTATATGGGCAGCTTGAGCAACCAGCTGACCCTTGGCATCAAACAATGCGCAGGAATAATCTAATCTATCTTTTATATTGGCGGAGAAAGAGGCGCGCCTTAAGACATCCCCCATTTCCTCAGTAATCGCCGCTACTCGACTGGAAAATATGCCCAGGCGCAGAGCTTTAGAACCAGTGTAATTCCCCATGAATCGATTATTCGACTAAATTATGGAATCTTTCGTCTAGCAAAATTTGAGTCTGCTTCGCGGCCGACGAGATTTGGTACCACCTCTTGCGAAGCCCTTCAATAAGCGTCTTTGGATCGGAGTTAGTGTTAGCTCCCAGACCTTTAGATTTAAGCGATTGCATCTGATATTCCATACGCAAGGAACTATCTTCAGCGGGGCTGGTTTTACCCTTCAACGATTCCAACTCGATACATATTAGGCGGCGCTCGCGTTCAGCTGCATCGAATTCCGGCTTGCCGAATTTTTTTGTCAGCGCCTCGGCCTTACGAGCCTCCATTATTTGATTTGCCTCGGCAGGTAACTCTTCAAGCTCCCATTCCTGCAACACTTTCTCAATTTTTTCTACATTCTTTTCAGGATCTAGCGCCTCTAGTACTGCACAAATATCCGCTCGCCGACGCATTTCCAACAAATATCTAGTGTGTCGATTCTGTTTGAATTTACTAACTGCGGAATGAACCATATCTACCGCAGTTCGCATATCGCGATCCAGACCATTTTGAACCGCATCGTACAATTCTGGTAATTCTGCGTAATCCTTCTGAAGTTGATTCAGCTGCGCTTCATCAGGCGCGGACCCTGCTTCTGCTTTCGAAAGTGCCTTTATCGCCTGAATTACCTTTTTGGCTGCATTGGATTGTTCTTTTTCTTCAGCGCGGGACTCGTCAATTCGCGCTCGGTGTTTAGCAAAGACCGCGTCGCAGGCTTCTTGGAATTGCTTCCATAGTTTCTGGTCATCTCGGCGCTCGGTAATACCAATAGTTTTCCAACTAGCCTGCAGGTCTTTTAGCTGATCTAGAGTTATTGCGGCGCTATCCAAAACTGACATCGCCAGAGCACGCTCAACAAGTTGTTGTTTGCGCGCTAGGTTAGCGTCGTACTCACCCTTCAAATGCGTTTCGAGTTTTCGCGTTAGCTCGCCATAGCGTTTGCCTACTTTGCGTGCCTTCTGATTATCAACATCAGCGTAGTTACGCCACTCTTCACGGATTTCCCGCAGCTGATTGCGCAGCACCTTCCAGTCTGGTCGTTCCAACCATTCTTCTTGTTCCGGTAAAAAAGCAATCTCTTTCAGCTTTTCTAAAACTCCTTTTCGCTTCACCAGATTTTCTGCGCGCTGATTGTCTTGCACTGCATGAAATGCCGCACAGGGCTCGTATGCTTTGTCTCCGGCAGTTTGAAACCGCTGCCAGATCTCATCCGGGGCAAGAGCATCGAGTTTTTTCCAGGCCTGCTGAAGCACTTTCATAGCTTCTGCCTGTTTCTGCGGCTCCTGAGGAGACCCGTCAAGAGCCTCCATCTGCTCACAGAGTTCAATAAATTTGGGCTGAATCGCAAATTCTTTCCAATCAACCATTTCAGTGAAAGCTTTCTCCGCCTTTTCCCATTGCTCCACTAACTTCTTCTGCTGATTCAAGTTGGATCGTTCAAACTTGGACTCAATTTTCTTGCGCACACCTCGTGCCATGCGTAAGTCGCCGCGACGAATCGCGCCATTTAGTCGACCAATTTGCTTACCTATTGAATCAGCTTGAGCTTTTTCTTCAGAGGCCAATTCTTTAAGCGCATTGGCATTGATTTTAAGCATTTCCTTCATATGCTTTAGAGCTGCAGGCTCAGGAAAAGAATCTGGCCAATTAGTCGCCTTAATGGCAGTTTTCATTGAAGTAGTTTGCTGTTGAAGCGTTCCGCTATCTAGGGATCCAGTAGCGGCTTTTGCAGAAACTTCTAGTGAAACCGTCTCTACAAGACCGGCTCCGGGGGCTTCTTCTGTAGCTTCTTCTGTAGTTACTTCTATAGTCTGATCATCAAAAGCTGTTTGATTGGCTAGCAGTCTTTCTAGCGCAAAGAAAAATACTCTCACTTGATCTATCTGCTGCCCTACAGCCTCCTCAGGCGAAGCCGTTGCCAGCGAATCCAGCCAGATTCGCCTAAGCATCACCCAACGCTCCATTTGCAGCCCCAATTCAGCAGATGACAGAGCAAACGCATCTTGCTGTAGCTGCTCCGCGTCCATTGCTAGCTGCTTCTGTTTATCGAGCATCTCCAATACTTTTCGATGATCCATTACAATAG
>CAJXYP010000012.1 GCA_913063225.1 uncultured Cellvibrionales bacterium | reverse complement strand
ACATGGGGGCCAGGTGGTGGCCCCCATGTGGGATCGGGTGACGGCCCTGGTGGAGGCGTCAGGAGGTACCGCTACTGCAAGATGACGGTGCGCATTCCGTCTAGGAAAGTGCGGTGCTCAGCGAACAGACGGACGGCCTCGTTAAGGGTGGCAGATTCGGTGTCCTGGCCGACGGCGGTGAGTTGAGCCACCGTCTGAGAATGGTTGACCCGTTGCACTCGCTGTTCGATGATGGGGCCCTCGTCGAGGTCGACAGTGACGAAGTGGGCCGTCGCGCCAATGAGCTTGACCCCGCGGGAATGGGCTTGGCGGTACGGGTTGGCACCTTTGAAACCGGGCAGGAAAGAATGATGAATGTTGATGCACCGTCCTGATAGTTGCTCACACAGTTCAGGAGAAAGGATCTGCATATAGCGAGCCAATACCACCAGTTCGGTATCGGTTTCTTCAATTAGTTTAAGTACGGCTTTTTCCTGCGCTGCTTTGTTGTTTGCATCGACTGGAAGATAGACAAAGGGAATATTCTCTCGCTCTGCTAGAGGCTGAAGGTCCCTGTGATTGGAGACAACCGCAGTAACTTCCATGTGCAGGTCGCCGGTTCGGCAGCGGTACAAAAGATCGTCTAAGCAATGGTCAAATTTTGAGACCATGATTATTACGCGAGTCGGGTTTTGTGGGTTATGAAACTGCCATTTCATATCCAGTTTTTCTGCGACTTCTGAAAAACCTTCGCGAATATCTTCAATAGGGGGTGAATTGTCCTGAGGGCGAAATACTGCCCGCATAAAAAACTTGTCTGTTGATTCATCATCAAACTGTTCTAGAGCGCAGATATAGCAATCTCTATCCGCCAAATAGCCAGACACAGCAGCAACAACGCCAGTACCTGCTCGGCAGGTTGCGGTCAGAATGTAATTGCATCTATTGCTATCAGGTTCAGCCATTTTAGAGGTCTCTGTGTTGGGGCAGCTGCTTAGGTTGTGGATTCTATCAAAACTAATAGTGCAGTATGCTTATACCACTACTTCTTGTTACTTCTTTGTGAGTAAAACCCCTGTGCTTACCGATATAGACAATCAAATTCTCTGGCATCCTTATTCCTCCACGAAGGCCCCTGGCCCTTTATGGCAAGTTGTTGGCGCCGATGGTGTTTATATTGAATTGGCAGATGGGCGCAAGCTCATTGATGGTATGTCGTCCTGGTGGTGCATGATCCATGGTTACAACCACCCTGTTCTGAATGAAGCAGCTAAGAATCAAATCGACCAGTTTTCCCATGTGATGTTTGGCGGACTCACTCACGAGCCCGCGGTGCGGCTGGCCGAGAAGTTGGTGGAAATTACGCCCGAAGGCCTGAATAAGGTTTTCTTTAGTGATTCCGGCTCCGTCAGCGTAGAGGTCGCTATGAAAATGGCGTTGCAATATTGGCAGGCAGTTGGAAATACTCGCAAGACCAAGTTTGTTTCCTTGCGTCGTGGCTACCACGGCGACACCTGGGGCGCGATGTCGGTATGCGATCCCGATCGAGGTATGCACCACTTATTTAAAGGCATGTTGGCCGATCAATTATTTGTTGATTCCCCTCCCTGTAAATTTGAAGCGTCTTGTAGTGATTCTGATATTGCGGATCTGCAGCAGCTATTAAACGATCGCGGTTCAGAAATTGCTGCGCTAATTTTGGAACCCATTGCTCAGAACGCTGGAGGAATGCATTTCTATTCTCCGGATTATTTACGGAGAGCGAGACAGCTCTGCGATCAGCACGATGTGCTTTTGATAGCGGATGAAATTGCCACGGGGTTTGGTCGCACCGGTAAGCTTTTTGGTTGTGAATGGGCCGAGATTTCTCCAGATATTATCTGTCTTGGAAAGTCCCTTACGGGCGGTTATCTAACGCTAGCGGCAACTCTATGTACTGACAAAGTAAGTGACGGGATTTGCGGCGCCGATCCGGGCGTGTTCATGCATGGTCCGACCTATATGGCGAACCCTTTAGCTTGTGCGGTGGCAAACGCCAGCCTAGAGCTATTGTTGAATCAGGATTGGCAGTCTTCGATAAATGCCATCGAAACTGGTCTGGTCAAAGGCTTGTCCGCTGCTTCTGAGATGGTGGCTGTTAAGGAGGTTAGGGTATTGGGCGCTATAGGCGTAATCGAACTTCATAAGCCAATTGACCAGGCAGAATTACAACCCAAATTTGTGGAGCAAGGCGTTTGGGTTCGCCCTTTTGGCTCCGTTGTTTATCTTATGCCTCCTTACATTATTAATTCAGAAGAGTTGAGTCGACTGTGTCAGGCTACATTGACCGTGGTAGCAGATCTCTAAATCATTCTTCTTGAAGGATTTTATTTAGAATCTTGAAAAATTTACTCCGTAGGAGCAAAGTTACATTTTGATTTATATATTGGTATCAAAATGAATGATAACCGCGAAGATAGCGATAGACGAGAAGACCTCGAAAGACGTCGAGGCAATGATAGGCGTGTGGCTCAGTGTGGCTTTATTGGAGGCGATCGCCGCGGATTTGTTGAGCGTCGCTTAGATAGTAGTCGACGTGCTATCGAGGACCGTCGTCACACAGTCTGATTTCCGTATCGACTTTTCCACCACCTAATAGTGAGCGGTACTGAAATATTCAGCATAAAGGTGGTCAACATTAGAGTATAGAAGACCTCTGCATTAATAATCTGGTGCTCTATGTAGGCTATATCCATAACTACAAATGCCAATTCGGCACGCCCCAACATTCCAAATCCAATCATCCAGCTTGAAGCCCAATCGAATTTCCCGGTAAATCGGGCGGCAAGGGCTGCAGATAAAACCTGACCAACAAAAAGCCCCACGAATAGCAAAAAACTCAATGGTAAAACCTTCACAATAAGCTCAGGTTCGAAAATTAGTTTTGTTCCTAAAGTCACAAAAAATACCGGGCCAATCCATGAGAAGGCCATATTGTCGATGATCCTTTTAGCTTGATTATGGTGGTCGGTTTGCAGGTCGGCCTTATGATCTAAGGGGAATTCAAAATACTCCCGCTTGACTATTAAGCCTGCCATATAGGCCCCGATAGCGGGGTGAAAACCAAAGTTGTAGGAAAGAATCCCCATAAGAACAGCGATCAGAAGTAGCGCGAGTATCGTGTATTCACCACGGTTCATGGACAGTAGTCTTAGTAAACTGAAATTACCGATAAGCGGGATCCTTGCTACCCAGCCAGCACTTGCCGGGAAACGCCAACCGCCTATTAAAGTTACCAAAACAAAAAACGCTATGGCTTTGCCCATTACCAGTCCAATCCCCTCAATAGACACGGTCGCTTCGCCGGTGGCCATTGGAACAAGAATGGCAACTAGAGCAAGAGAGGCAATATCGTCTAGTACGGCGGATGTCATTATCCCTGTTGCCGCTGGTGAATTGCCAAGGCCCTCACTTTTGAGGGAGACCATAGATGCGACAAATACAACCATCCAGATAATGGTCAACAGTGAAAGGTCATGCATATCTAAAAGTGCCCAATCAAAGATTTCTAAAGTATGTGCAGATAAATAGGAATTACACTGATCTAGCGCAGGATTAGCGGCAGAAATCCGTTAGAGTTCTAATCTAGATATTTAATTCGGTTTCGAGGATAGGCGAGGACAACGATGAAGATAGTGATAGCAAGGTTATTCTGGCTGCTAGCAATCCTGAGTTTTACACCAATGGCCCTAGCTCACACTGGGTTGAGCAGTTCCGTACCCGAAAACAATCAGCAAATGCAGAAAGCGCCTGAACAACTGCAGTTAACGTATAGCGGACCAGTTCGATTAGCTCGGGTGGAGCTGCGAGGTCCAGATGGGGTTAGGCAGGATCTGGATATATCTGAGCAAAGAGAGGTTTCAACGAGCTTCGCATTGGCGTTGCCAGACAACCTGGTCTTGGGAAAACATACCGCGCGGTGGACTATTCTCGGTGAGGATGGCCATACCATGGCAGGCGTTGTGTCTTTCACCATCCAAGGCCCATAGATTATGTGGTCAGCATTAATGGTGCTGAGCAAAGCTGGTATATACGCCAGTCTTATCGGAAGTATGGGAGCTGCTTTTTCGCTCTGGTTGATCTATACCAGTAGCCGACCATTAATTAGAAAAGTATCGGTTTACGGACTGTATTCTGCGCTTTGCGGTGCCTTCTTGGTTTGCTTTGCCTTGTTTTTTCAGGTTGGCATGACAGCGCAATCTGGCTTGTCGGGAATGTTCGATTTTGGTTTGTTGTCTTTTCTATGGGCTACACCGGTTGGAGAGGTGGTGCGTATTCGCCTGGTAGGCCTTTTTGTTGCTGGAATAGGCTTTACTCTGATTATCTTTGGCATATCCAGAACAGAAAAATTATTGCCCTTCTTGTTTGGAGGCTCGGTATTTCTGTTAGCCGCTTCCTTCTTTGTGTCCGGGCACACAGCGGGCTTAACGGCATTGCCTAAGATCGCCATCGGCCTGCATTTGGTGTGTATTGGATTCTGGATTGGTTCGTTGTTACCACTATTTTGGGCAGTGGCAGTATTGCCTGCAAAAGATTCAGCGGTGCTTTTGAAAAGGTTCGGAGATATGGCGATTTGGCTGGTCGTACTTTTGACGGTTGCTGGTGGGTTTTTGATTATCGAATTATTAGGCTCGCCGCTTAATCTATTTCGTTCCACCTACGGTGGTGGCTTAGTACTGAAGTTTTCCCTGGTTTTGATCTTATTGCTGATGGCGGCGCGCAATCGATATTCCCTGGTTCCACGAATTGCGGAAGATTCGGAGAATAGTGCAGATGAGTTTCGAGTGACGGTGATTTTTGAAATGATCTTTGCAGTTATGATTTTTATAGTTATCGCTGCGGTAACCACCCTAACCGGCCCAGGTCTTGTTCCGTAGCTTTCTTAGGGCTTTTAGTAATATGCAATTAGGCGCCCACATGCCACAACGCTAGTCCAAAGCAAAATTGAAATGCCTCCACTTAGTTTGGCAAACCAAGGGGTCGGAACATTACTATCAAATGCCTTCATCTTCGGCGTAACAAATAGATAGAAGATTCCGATATTGACCAAGGCCAGGACCATAAATATAAGTTTATTGACTAGGGAGGGATTGCCCCAGAAATAATCGAGGCTGGTAAGTAGTAAAACGCTGCCTGAAAGAATGGCGATCAGAAATCCCAGTATTGAGAATCGCACCGTTAGTTTTTCTAGTTTCGATACTGATAGCTTCGAACCAACGCCAAGTAGGCGCATATCAAAAAGGAGTATGCAGCCGAACAACAGTAGGTGCCCGGTGTAGTGAATCGTTTCCACCGTCGGCATAAACCATTGATATTCTCGGGCGTAGTGTTCGACAGAGAGCGCGGCCAGTAAATCGTAAAACATGCTAATAGGCTCTCAATTTAGGTATAGGCAATTAGTCGACCTGCAGCAATTGTCGCAAGGGCAATTGCTAGAGCCAACCAAGTAATGCATTTAGTCGTCATTGATAGCTCTGTGGACGCGTAACCGCGCCAAATCAGAATATTCAAAATAGCCAAAGTAATTAGCATTGGCATTTTGATAAGAAAAGCAGGGTTATCAAGATAACGATCCGGCCAAGCGGCAAAAAACACGAAGCCGGTAAACAGGGCGATAGCAAAAGCAGTGGCGGCAAAGGGAGCAACAAACTTACGCACCTGTTTAGTTTCCATGCGCTTTTCGGAAACACTGTGAGCGACGTAAAGAACCGCTACAGCCACAATCACCGATATACTCAGAATATGAATAATCTCATTGATGGCAAACCCCCAAGCCGTCTCGGTGGTGAGTCGCGCAAACCAGGAGTTTTCTAGGAATTCCATTGATGTCTCAAAATGTAAAAGTGAGCAGGTCGTCTACCTATTTAGGGCCTAGTATAGGGTGTCAGGCTATTTAGTGGCGCTAAAGAAAAGTGGTGTTAACAAAAGTCGCGTCATATTTTGGAGTTTGAGTATAGGTTTTAAATAAAATACATTATAAAGAAGCCTTAATCTTATTCGGTACAGATCTTTCGGGGGATATATTTGTGAATTCTACGTCTATAAAAACTAGTTGGGCGCTTATAGCGGCGATGCTTCTTAGCCTTCTTGGGCTTTCTCCATCTTATGCGGGCAGCCAGGTTTCCGAGTTGGAAGCAAATAAGGTACTGATTAGACACTATGTTGAATCTCGGTGGGACTCAAGCAGGATGGCGACCAACGATGAAATATTTGCATCCGATGTCAATTGGCAGCGATCTGAGTTTCAAAACTTAGTGACAAATGCAGAAGATCCGATGCTTAAAATGCACTCAGATTCCTTAAGTGTAGCCATTCCTGATCGGGTAGATGTGGTCGAAGAAATGGTCGCCGAAGGCAATATAGTCGGAGTTCAATACCGAACAACCGGTACTCACCTCGGCAACTTGTACGGTATTCTCGCTACGGGAAAAGCCATAGATATTCAGGCTACGGCGTTCTACAAACTAGTAGGCGGCCAGATAATTGAGTTTTGGGAAATGTCAGATGAAACGGGCCTACTCCAGCAGCTTGGGGTGTGGCTGCCGGAACGCAGCGATGGAATGTCTATAGCGCCTGTTGCCAACTATCCAGTTCGACCGGGTAGTGAAGTACTCGTGGATATCTTGTCAGAGCCAGAAGACACAGACACCTATACCAACAAAGTTAGAGTGTCTGCTTACAAATCTACTATAAGACCAGCCAACCAAGTATTTGATGGTCGACCCTACGAAATATATACCCGGGCTGGATTCAAATATGTGGGCCTTCGTGGCGCAGAATTGGGTCTTACGGGGATGAATACTGCCTTCCCGGACCGCTTAGACCAAGTGGGAGTGCTAATTGCCGAAGGCAATAAGGTGATGATTTCGTTCTTGTTAACAGGAACCAATACCGGCAGCCTGTTTGGCAATCCAGCAACTAATAATCCCGTTGGCGCATGGGAGGTTGGTATTCATACCTTCGAAGGAACTCACTGGAAAGAAGGGTGGTGGTTTGGCGATGACGTTGGAATGATGCTTCAAACTGAGGTGCCCGGCGAGTTTGTTATTCCGGAACTTCGCTAACCAAATAGCTACATTTTTTGCTTGGATTTGGATCACTGGGTGCGACAAGTTGGCGCACCCAGTGAATTTGTGATTCCATGGCGGCATTGGGGAAGTCTTTTAAATACATTATGTTGATATGTTCTGCGATCATTGATTCTCTTTTCTGGGAATTCGGGCAGAGCTAATTCGCATTTACTGGAGGTAAGTATGAGTGGTTTGCGGTTCCTATTGAATTCAACTTTGCTGATGATTGTCAGTTTTTCGGCGATAGCCCAAGAAGATATGGCGGCCTTAGAGGCTGCGGGCAAAGAACTTTATTTTGCACAGGTTTCTTGCTGGGTTTGTCACGGCGACAACGGAGAAGGTCGGGTAGGCCCAACACTTCATGGCGGTCCAACTCCTATAGAAATCCAAGAGCAGCTGGATTCCAACCCACAAATGGGGATTATCGTTAGTGAATTAGATCCAGATGTTGAAGATCTAATCGCCCTTTCGGTATTTATTGGAACCTTGGGTGGTAAGACATTCAGTTCTGAGACAGTTTCTGAGTGGCGAACTGAGGTTACAGCCTTGCTGGATTCAAGAGCAGCTGAGAACGTCTACGCAGTATCTCCGAGGGATCAGCAAATTCTTGATATTCGATCTTTCGACACCGTACTTGCCGATTGGACTCGCAAAGCGAAGACCGGCAGTCTTCGTGGCGAATACGAAGTTCAAGTCCTCAACGAATATGAGCTTGGTGAGGTTGTTTTTACGCCAGAACCTAACTCCTTATATTTTTACGAAAACACCGGTACTGGCGGATCTCATGCACCGGATAGAAATATGCGAACCAGAGGCACCGCAGTGGTAGTCGGCGATGCATCCAGCTTTGAAGTAATTGCTTCTGGAGAAATGCCAGAGAACTTGCGCGGTCAGGTACACACGACCGCCGTAAGTCCGGATGGAAAATATGTATACATGATCGGGCCGAGCGGAACTCGAGAAGGCTGGAATGGCAGCCCGTTAAGAACTCCTGCGACCTTACTTAAAGTGGATGCCTTTACGTTGCAACCGGTTAAGCAATTGTCCATTGGCGGTCGTTTACACCATGCTCAGATTTTTCAGGATAAATATATCCTGATGGATACCTTTATTACTGATCCTGATGGACTGAACGTATTTCTCTACGACCCCGAGACCGATGAGATTGTTGGTGGCGTTAATACTAGAGACCTGGGTGGTAGTAACTACACGGCTTACTCCGACAATGAATTTATTTACATCCTGATGCAGCCCGGAGCTGATGGCGGCGCTTTGACGAATGGCACTCTCTTAGCTGCGGGGGAATACACTGCACTTCGACCTTACTGGGTTGCCAAGCTTGACCCGGTTACCTGGGAAGTTTTGGATGAGTATCCGTACCGAGGTTACCGAGGAGATTGGGTCACAATCGATGCGGCTAGCGAGTTTATGTACGTACCCTCAGCAGGGTCATCGAACGTAACCAAGATCAATTTGGAAACCGGAGAGATTGCTTGGTCCAAAGCTTCAGGCACTGGCCCGTATGGCTCAAATCTTACTGCTGACGAATCTCATCTTTGGGTGGCAAACAAGGGCGAAGGCACTGGGCATATCGGTAGAACTATTACGGTTATGGATGCCGAAAGCGGCACTCCGCTAGAGACTCTATTTTCAGGCTACGCAGTCGACCACGTATTGCTTTCGCCTAACGGCAACGAGATGTGGGCAACGAGTAACGGTGAGGGTCGAATCTATGTATTTGATGCGCACACTTATGAACAGCTTAAAGTTATCGATATGCCGGGATATGGCCAGCCTCATGGTTTGGTTTGGGTATATTACGACGAGGATGGCGTAGGTAGCGTTGTCCGAGATCAGGGTGGATTCCACGGAGGAATTAATCCTTCTGATGGGCGGCCGTTAGTGATCCAATAAGTATTGTAGTTATTAGAAAGCCCTTACATATGTGAGGGCTTTTTTTTTGCCGATAGCCTCAATCAATTTAGAGTAACGATTCGATCAAGTTTAATCAGGGAGTTTGTATGAATAAATTATTAGCCCCAGTATTGATTGCAGTTTTGACCGCGGTCTCCGTTTTCTCAGTTTCCGTTTATGCAGATCGCATTGTTGTTTTTGGTGCTACCGGAAATCTTGGCAAGATTGTTGTTAGGGAGGCACTAAATCGAGGTCATGAAGTAGTAGGCGTTTCTCGCAGCCCAGAAAAATTTGCTTACACTGAAGCGAATTTTATTGGAGTGGCGGGTAACCCAACCTCCCTCGAATCGGTGCTAGAAGTTACCGAAGGCGCGGATGCGATTATTAATGCCGTTGGCGGCAGAGAAGCTGCTAGACCTGAAGAGACTGCCATGAATCAAAGTGCGATTGCTTTCACTGAGGCTTTTGCAGGATTAGGTGATGCAGGCCCTCAGTTAGTGGTCGTTGGCGGTGGCAGTACCATGGTTGATAGTCGAGAAGAATTGATTGCGAACTTGCCCCCAAATGCCCCAGAAGGATCGCCGTTTCGAGCCTTATTCTTAGGCCATTGGGCTGCCTATGAGACCTATCTAGCATCGGATATAAATTGGACTTTTGTAGCGCCGCCTTTTGGATTAACCGGATGGCGTGGTGATGCTAGCCCAGGTGATCGTACTGGAGAATATCGCACATCAACTGCCGGCCCGGTGGTTGATTCCGAGGGGAAAAGTGCAATAACTGGTGCCGATCTTGCCGTTGCGGTAGTTGATTTTGCCGAAAAGGGTGAGCCTAATCAGGTCAAAGTCGGGCTAGGTTACTGATTTTCTAGAGTGACTAGTCGGCTGTCACCCACGAACACTTTGAAGATGTTCCTCCGATAAGGGAGTGGTGTTTTTGGATACAAAGTAGCAAAGCGCAATTGAGACAGCTCCGCCTATGGTTGATGCCGAGTACGGGCTGCCCGCGTAGAAATCAAACCAAATGCCAAAGCTTTCGAGTGGCGTTCCTTCCAACCAGAGCCCTGACACAATCCTGGCGTGGATCAATACGAAGGTAATCACACCGCCTAAAAACCCTGCTAGGGCACCTTTGCTGGTAATGCCCTTCCACAGGGACCCAAATACTAATGGCCCCATCAAGGCGGCGGTAAAGCCTCCGACTCCGGTCCAGATAAGCAGGGTTACATTCATATCCATAATGGCCCAACCCAGAGCAATTGAAGCAAGCAAGGTCAATACGGTAACTATTCGACTGATACTAAGTACTGTCCGATCTAGCTGTTCTTCACTGCGATCCGCGTGCCAGCGAGGTGCAATACTGCGGCGATAGATATCGTTGGCAAATACCTGTGAGGTAGATATAAGTAAGCCATCGGCTGTCGACATAATGGCTGCAAGAACCCCAATGCCTAGCAAGGCAGCTAGCCAGGTTGGAAACAGTTCTATAAACAGTGAGGGAAGGGCTGTATTGGCTCCATCTCCTAAAAGGTCGCCACCCAAAACTGCCCGAGCGATCAATCCGCCCAGAGCGATAGCTGGCAAGATCATGCCAAAGATAAAGGCCAGGATTAAAAAGCGGGTGCGGCTCTTTTCATCTTTGAGTGCCCAGAGTTTATTGCCTATATGTGGTAGCAAACCAAGTGGGATATGGGCAATAACCAGCGATACATAAGACCAAGTTGAAGCGGTAATAGAAGTCGCAGGATTAAAATTGCCAAGAAGCTGAGGGTCTTGATCTCTGAGCGAGTCCAGCATGTTACTTAAGCCGCCCGCGCCAAAACCAATAATAAAAAACACAGCGATAGCGATAGCCAGTACCACCATCAAAAACCCCTGAGCGCCGTCGGTAATAATATCTGCGTGAGCACCGCCCATCGTTACGTAGCCGATTAGAACCGCTGCTGTGATGGCCAGTGCCCAGGCTTTGGGAAGGCCGAGCATCATTTCAAACATGACTAAACCAGCGACCAGTTGACCGGCCAAATAGAAAAGCAGTAGCAAAGACAGTAGAGCGGCCGAAATTCTCAGCGCTTCAGATTGATAACGTTCGCCCAAGTATTCTGGGATCGATCTGGAGCCAGAACTGTTGCCATAACGCCCAACGGTTTGCTGGCAAATAAGCACGCCGAGGTAGATTCCCAGCGGGTAGAGAAAAGCGATCCAAATGGCGGATATACCGTAGGTGTAACTAAGGCCAGGCACACCCAAAAATGTTGAGCCGCTAGCGGCAGTTGAGGCAAAAGCGAGAGACAGCAACAAGGGACCATAGCTGCTGCGGGCGGTAGCAAAATCATCGGCACCGGTAACGCGTTTACTCGCAACAACGCCAAAAGCCGCCATTGCGCCTATATAAAGAAACATGAAAAGCCATGACCAGCTATAAAGATTCATTATTGCCTTCCCCCCAAGAGAGCGATCATATATTTATTTGAGGCGGCCTAAGTTGCCAGCCCTTGCTAGCAGCAGCCCACTGTTCTTGGCTCGGTAGGTTCGGCCTTTGCCACGTTGGAGAGTGTGCCAATTCCTGAAACGCTGGTATCAATCCGTTCATCTTTTTGCAAAAGTCGCTCTAACTTCGGGCCCTCACCTGCAGGCACGCCCATGCAGATCACATCTCCTGGGAACATAGTTATAGCTGACGAAATGTACACTATCACTTCTTCGATCCTATGCCGCATTTCCGATAAGGCGGCTGAGTGAACTAGCTCGCCATCAATGCGTGTTTCGATGCTTTGCTGATATGGGTCGCCAAACTCGTCTTCAGTAACGATGTGAGGACCAAATCCGGAAGTCAAATCAAACATCTTCCCTAATCCAAACTGAGACGTGTGATTTTGGTGCTCTTTAACGCTTCCTTCGTTGTAAATCGAATAGCCAAACACATGCCGAAGTGCATGCTCAGGCGCAATATAACGGCCACCTCTTCGCATAATCACTGCCAGCTTCCCTTCGCATTCCAAAGTTTTGGTTCGTAGCGGAATATCGACCACCTCGCCGTGGGCGACATGATTGCGCGGCGAACGTATATAGAGGGTCGGATGTTCCGCCTGTTTCAATTTATCGGCTTCTTCCTGATCTGAAGAATTTGCGGCCACACAAAATGTAGCCCAAGGGATAAGGGGTGGAAGAATCTGCACATCATCAATATCAAAAGTCTCGAGGTCCTTGGCATTTTTGATTTGGTGGAGAGCATAGGGGCCTCGCTTAATCACATCCAAAACAGATTGCGGCATTCCTCTACTTTCGCGGTCAACGGCTAAAACTGTTTTACCATCATCTTGGAGCCAACCCAGGCGCTCATAACCGCGCGATTCAAAAGTCAGGAATTTCAATATTTCGCCTCAATAAATAAAACCGCAGTAAGCAGTAAACAAAGGGGGTGCGATGATATAAGGTGCCGGTTAGGGATAGCAATTCATTTCTGCTTTCAACCCCTCTCGCATACTGTGACCTTTAAATATTGTTTTGTGGACGCATTAACTTAGATTCAAGGCTTGGCGCTATTTGTCTGGATTGCTATTTTTTTGGATATAATGCCCCACGATTTTGAATCGTCGACCACATAAATACAGGATTTCCCTATGCGGCCCAAAGTTCCCGTCACAGTGCTTACCGGTTTTCTCGGTAGTGGCAAAACTACCCTTCTCAATCGCATCCTCTCAGAAGATCATGGTCTACGTATTGCAGTGATTGAAAATGAATTTGGTGAGATAGGTATCGACCAAGATCTGGTTATCAACGCCGACGAAGAAGTCTTTGAAATGAATAACGGCTGCATTTGTTGCAACGTGCGTGGCGATTTAATCCGTATTTTAGGTGAATTGGCAGATCGCATAAGCCAGTTTGACCTCGTTATATTAGAGACGACAGGCATGGCCGACCCCGGGCCCGTCGCGCAGACATTTTTAGTCCAAGAAGACATTCAAGATTACTATCAACTCGACGGAATCATCACGCTCGTCGACGCCAAACATGTAGGCCAGCATCTGGATGACGAGACTGATGAGGTCTTGGCTCAAGTGGCTTTTGCCGATCGAATTATTCTTAACAAGATCGATTTGGTTTCAGAAGAAGAAAAGCAGGCAATTAGAAAACGATTGCAGTCTATGAACACAATGGCTGAGCTTTATGAGGCCACCATGGCTGATGCACCTATCGCAGAGCTGCTAGACATTGGTGGGTTTGATGTACAACGCGCTGTCGATATGAAGCCGAATTTCCTGGAACCGGAATACCCTTTTGAATGGGGTGGAGTATGGCAGTTGCCTGCCGGCGACTATCTACTGAAATTGGCAGAAGATCACCACGACCACGACCACGACCACGACCACGACCACGACCACGACCACCATCATGGCGATGAATCCAGGATGTCGATCCTTATGACAAAAGTGGATAAAGGCTCGGAGAGCGATCTGCAGGCGCTAGCGGAGAAAGTCTTCGTCGAATTTTCGGCAGAACCCGAAACAATTTTGCATGGCCAGGCCCTAGAGATAGCAGATAGACACTACCAGTTGACGCTGGAAGGCCGTGATTCCTATGAATTTGGGTTCTCCCTAAGCGATGAACAGTCCGTAGCGTTTTTTTCCGGGCATGCTCCGCACGGATTGAAGCTAAAGTTAGTTTCACAAGACGGGGTTGAGCACAGCCCTATATCTGAAGACTCTTTTCATGGGGAGCATACACACGACACCAAGGTTTCATCCGTCTCTGTCGAACTACCTGGTTTATTTAACGGATCCCAGCTTAATACATGGCTCGAGGAATTTTTGCAGGAAAATGGCCCCGATGTCTATCGTATGAAAGGTATTGTCGGACTTGAAGGGCAAGATTACCGCTTTGTGTTCCAGGGCGTGCATATGATATTTGGTAGCCAGAAAGGCGCAGAGTGGGGCGATCAAACGCCTTTCAACCGTCTCGTTTTCATCGGTAAAAACCTTAATGAGTCGTATATCCTAGAATCGTTGGAAAATTGTTTGGCTTGATCTTCGTTCAAATATTTAGTTGAGTTTTTGTACTCTTCATAAGGGCTATTTGCGGTATGCCGATTAAAGTTTACTCAGTGCTTCCTTCAAATAGGTACTTGAGGTATGAGTGGTATAAGGAAAATAAATAATCTCCACACCGCAAGTTTGAAATTCGGCTTCGATCTGGTTCCATTGATCCGTTCCTTTCCAGTCGTCTCCGACAAACATTCTGTCGAACTTCAAATTGTTCCATGCTTCCATCTTGTCGTAGCTCATTTGCGGAACAACTTCATCGACAAATTTGATTGATTCAACGATTTCCATTCGTTCTTGGAAAGGTATTACTGGTTTTTTCCCCTTTTTTGATGCGGCTAACTCGTCACTGGATATGCCAACAATTAGGTAGTCACACTCCAATCTTGCTCGCTTCAACACATTTAAGTGGCCTACATGGAATAGGTCAAAAACTCCTGTTGTGTAACCGATCTTCTTCATCAACGTTCTCTTGTTTTTTTGGCGAAACAACTTTTGGTTAACTGCCCAGGGCTAATGGCTCCGCATCCCATAGAAAGTCAACGATGCGTTTACTGGCAAGGCCATCGACCTTACCCATCATAATTTCGGTATTTGTTTTTCGTTCTTCTGCAAGCTGTTCCGGATTTTGCAATTGTTGAGAGACCGCTTTGGCGAGCTCTTTGTAGCTCTCAACGGGCAATGAGATTTTTTCGAATAATAGGTAGTCTTCATCCATGCGCTGCCTAAGCCGAAATTTTAGCGGGCCTCGGTAACTCCATCGTAATTTTAAGAATTGGCACCATATTACCGGTTTGTTTAGGGCGGCAAATTCAATAATTGCAGATGATGCGTCACTTAATAATATATCTGCAGTTTCTAAAAACGGTACTAGAGAATAGTCATTAGAGTTAGCCAAATAGACACCCGGGTAAGTCGCCCAGTGGTTGAGTAGCTGCCGTTGTTTTTTGAGCCGTTTTTGAGTCAGAGAGAAATGATGCGGTTTTATCAATATATTGTAATCACAAAATTGCGCGGGCCAATCTTTCGGAAAGTTCTCGATGCTGCTTGGATAGAATGTTGGTGCATAGGCAATGGTTTTCTTGCCGGGGTCTAGTCCAAGTTTCCCTATATTTAGACCCGGTTCCGAGTGATTAAATATTGGATCGAGCTTACTAAAACCGACGTCACAAAAATTTCCCTGCGGATACATTTCCAAAAGTCGATTATACCGATGCTGCCCCTCCACAAACCGGATGGTCATCGGAGTATCCGACTTTGTGTAGTAGCTTGATTTTGGACCAACGCCATGGCCCAGCTGTGCCGATTTGGAAAATTCATGGAGCGATTCAAGGTGTTCGAACTTGTTGCCAAAGAAGACCCAATCGGGTTTTAGTTTTCGATATATTTCGAGCGCATCCTTAGAGTCATTGACCCAGTGAGAACTGATCTTGGTGTCTCGAACTATATTGTCAATTAGGGTTCTATTTTCATGGGCAAAAAACACAAAATCTGCCGTGCCTCCACGTTCAATTAGCTCGTTATAAACTGGAAGAAATTGAGGCAGATAGTATAAATGTCTTACTTCAAATACAGCGTGCATAGTATGTATATTTGAGTCGAGGTTGGGCTTTTGTCGTTAAGTATAGTGCACAAAGTCATAAAATTAGAGAACTGAGCAGCGCCAATTACTCCTGCCGCTTAACCGCCTAGTATTGACGTAGCTTCCGATTGACCAAAGATTTCTGCACAGGGCGGAAATCTTTGGTTGGCTGTGTCAGCGGGCTTTTGCCTGATTGGAGATTTATAGCTAAACCAAATTTTCGGTTTGGCTCAGCTTTCTCTACTCCCTGCTATTCCAGTCCGCTTGCTCGGTTTTGTTCTTTGGCTGCAACACACCAATCTAGGTCTGCATCTCCGTGCGCAATTGCGCCGAGCAATCGGTCGCGAAATACAGCGGCGCTTGGTAACGGCATTTCAGCAGATTCGGCAGCAGCGAGAGCTAGGTTAATATCCTTAAGGCCAATTACCGCAGTGGCACCCAGGCTGTCCCATGATTCGTTGGCGATCATGCCTCCGTATACTTCGTATGCGGGCGCTCCGAATAGGCCGTCTGTAAGAACCTTATGGAACATGTTTTTATCTCCGCCCAGTTTTTGCACTAAGGCCATGGCTTCGCCCATAACTTCAATAGCGCAACCCAGAACAAAATTGTTGGCAATTTTTACGGCGGAAGCTGCTTGAGGCTCGGTCCCAGCATAAATAGTCTGTTTGCCAAGAACGTCGAATACCGGCTGCAGTGAAGTAACGAGATCTTCAGGACCTGCTGGTACGATAGTAAGTAGGCCTTGAGCTGCCAAATCTGGGCGGCCCAATACGTGAGCTGCTACAAAAACCTGTCCAGCATCAGTGTGGAGTTTGGTTGCCTTTCGAACCATATCAATGCCGTGAGTTCCCATAATGACGTGGGCTGCTCCGGCAGGCATAGATCCAAGTAGTCCGCCATCACCGGCAATCACATTTTCCAATATACCGTCGGTCGGAAGCATAGTGATAACCACATCTCTGTCTGCGACAGCGTCGGCGATAGTTGGTTTAAAGGTTGCTCCTGCTTCGACAAGTGATTTGGCAGCATCGGGAAAAACGTCAAATACGTTTAGTTGATAGCCAGCTTTCACGAGTAGGTGAGCCATGCCCTGGCCCATGCGGCCAAGGCCGAGGAATGCGATTTTCATAATTATTTTCCTATTATTCAGAGTTATCTAGACTGCCGCTATCTATAACAATCTCGGCTGTGATTTCGTAGTGTGATTTGAGCAATGCAACGGCTTTATCGCCATCCCGGTCGAGTATTGCATCCCGTATGGATCTGTGTTCAATGCCTTCGCGGCCCTCGCGGTATTTTACGACGGCGGAAAGTTTTCTATAGCGCAAGGTTTGCTCCTGAAGCTCTTCGCAGTATCCAAGTAAGATGCTGGAGTCGCATGCAGAGAGTAGTGCGCTGTGGAAGTCGCGATGTTTTTGTTCCTGCTCGGGTGAATCCCAAGAACCATCTTCATTGGGAGAAATACGAGATAGGCGGTGAAAGGCGACAACTATGCGCTCGTCGTAGGCATCATCGCCATTTGCTATTGATTCCCGTAGCGCAATTTCTTCAAGCCAGCATCTCGTTTTGACCAGCTCCTGAAGTTTGGGAACGCTCGCGGTAGATACTCTAAAGCCTTTGTTTTCTTCTCGGAGCACCATGCCGTTTGCGGACAAGCGGTTTAGCGCTTCCCTTAATGGGCTATTGCCGACGTTGTATTCATTCTTAAGTGTTTCTAAGCGAAGCTTGCTCCCCGGCTCGAGCTTTCCTGCAAGAATATCCTGGTGCAGCTCTTGATATACCAAAGATGCTAGGGTTTCATTCGGCGGGGCCGCGGTAGATTGCTTTGGTGAGGGAATGGGATTTGTCATTTGGCGCCCCGAGCATACGACCTAGATTTAGGTCGAGTTATTGCATTAATTAAAAAATATCGAAAATCACTCTATTTTTTCGGTATTTGTTCGAATAACGGCAGTTTACAGTAACTTATCGGTAACTTCCTAGTGGCCGGATTTAGCTGCGGTTTCAAAATTAATTAGTTAGACTAATCGCATTGAACAAAGAATCCGTTCCTCACAGTAGTACCAATATATGAAATTTGACGCCACTAAATCCTTTAGGGCAATGGCAGTTTTGTGTCTTTGTTTTTGCTTTCTTTTGCCATCCGCTCGCGCCGCAGAGTCAATCAGATTGATTGCCGTGGATTCGGACTCGACGAGCTCACTTTGGGTCAGGGTCTTCCTCAGTCATTTTATTCCGGAGGTCGATCGTCGACTTGCGGAGACCGGTAACTATGAAATTGATTGGAACCCTGCTTTTGGCGGAACTATCGCAAAGCCTCGTGGTGTGCTGACATCGTTGCAATATGATCTTGCCGATATTGGCATTGTCACTACCCCATACCACCCGGACAAACTTCCCTACTACATGCTTCCCTATGTAACGCCCTTTGTAAGCAACAATATTGGGCTAATTGCCCGGACCATGACCGAGTTGGCTGATAAGTATCCAGAGATCAAGGATGTATGGGAGGGTTACAACCTACACTATCTAACTTCTGCTGGATCCATAGATACCTACAATATTATTCTGACTGACCCTCTTGAGAATATTGAGGATCTTCAGGAATTGAAGATCGGTGGGGTCGGTGCAAATTTATTGTATTTGGAAGGTTCTGGCGCGGTAGGCGTCAGCAGCGCATTGACTGATTGGTACAACAATATGGCCACGGGCTTGATGAACGGAACGATCGTTTGGCCAGAAGCTGCTACTGCTTATAGGTTGTATGAGGTAGCTCCGTATAAGCTGGATATTAAGTTTGGCGGTGCCGCTTCCAAAGCCATCGCTATTAATACCCGAACCTGGGCGCGGTTACCTGAAGAGGTAAAGGCTGTCATCCAAGAGGTGTCATATAGTTATCGAGATGAGCTGGCTTTGGAAACGGATAGAGTTTCTAGTCACGCCCGCGAAGAATTTATGGCGCAGGGCGGCACTATTATTCCCGTGTCAGAGGAGCAGCGTTTGCTTTGGGTATCCAATTTGCCGGATCTTGCGGGTGATTGGGTGAGAAACATGGACGACTACGGACTTCCGGGCCAGCAAATTCTAGAGGACTATATGCAGATAATGCGGGATAACAGCCAGCCCATCGTGCGGCAGTGGGATCAACAATGAGTGATGCATCGACCACAAAAAAAGTAGGACTTGCTCGGGCATTTGAGATTTGGGTAGTGAGTCTTACCAGCATAGGTACGATATGGATATTTCTTCTGATGCTTATTATCAACGCAGATGTATCGTCCAGATTCCTTTTTAATAAGCCGATAAATGGTGTGCCAGAGATGGTTGCGCTTTCTATAGTCGGGATAGTGTTTTTACAACTTAGCGATGCGGTTCGTGCTGGAAGATTAACGCGCTCTGATGGGTTTTTTAACAGCGTCGCTGAACGCAAGCCAAGAGTAGGACTAACACTAAATATTTTTTACGATATTTGCGGCATGGCATTTTTTGCCGCTATTCTCATCGGTGGTACCCCCATCTTTATCGAAGCCTATCAAGGTAAATACTACGCCGGGACAGAAGGTATTTTTACTATCCCAACCTGGCCAATCAAGCTCATCTTAGTGATCAGTTGTGTCACGGTGATAGCGGTTTTCGCAACACAAGTTAAGCGTAATATCTGCGCGCTAATGCAAGCAGGGGCTAGCAAATAATGACTGGTTTAGAGATTGGGCTTATATCCGTTATTCTGATTCTTATATTAATTTATTCGGGCATGTATGTGCCTGTGGCTTTGGGATTGGTTTCCTTTATTAGTGTTTGGTATCTGCGCGGCAGCACTGAGGCTCCTATCTACCTGCTGACACTCGCTGCGTCGTCCGGGTTGGAGCAATACTATTTCGGGGTGATACCGCTTTTTGTGCTGATGGGGCTGGTAGTTAGCCAGTGCGAGCTTGGCCGTGATATCTACGAAGTGTCCAACTTTCTGTTGCGTAAAGTCAAAGGCGGATTGGGTGTGGCGACAGTTGCTGCAAATACCGCCTTTGCTGCGATAACCGGAGTTAGCATCGCGTCGGCATCGGTTTTTGCAAGAGTGTCTGTGCCCGAGATGAGGCGATTTGGTTACAACAAGCGTTTCGCTGTAGGTGTAGTTGCGGGCAGTTCCGTATTGGGCATGCTGATTCCGCCCAGCGTAATGCTGATTATCTATGCCATTGTTGTGGAGCAATCCGTAGCTGACATGTTTAAGGCTGGAATTTTTCCAGGGCTTCTGTTGGCAACGGCTTACATCGCACTTATCGTTGGTATGGCAATATTCTTCCCAAAAGCCATCGGTGGTCAGGATGCAGAGTCCCGCGCGTTTGCCGAGAGCTATGCGGACATGTCCCTAAAAGAGGTACTCAGCAAACTAGCTCCATTTTTGAGTTTAATAATATTGGTTTTAGGCGGCATCTACGGTGGGCTATTTACGCCGACCGAGGCAGGCGCCGTTGGTGCTCTTGGTGCGTTCGTGATCGCTATCATCAAGAGGAAGCTTGATAGGCGAGTGGTTTGGCAGGTATTGAGTGAGACCGGGCACATTGTCGCTTCTCTATTGCTCTTGATCGTGGCCGCAACTATGTACAGTCGAATGCTGGCAATATCTGGATTGCCTGCAGAGTTTGGAGCTTGGATTACCGCGGCGGAATTGAGTCTGACTGCTATTTTGGTGATCTATGTCATTAGCCTAATTATATTAGGAACTATTTTGGATACCACATCCATAATTCTAATTATGGTGCCACTGTTTCTGCCAGTCATGATGCCCTATGACGTGAATATAATTTGGTTTGGTATTATCACCATTGTAGGTGCCGAAATCGGATTATTGACACCGCCCTTGGGAATATCCTGCTACGTTATTAAAGCGACTTTGCCTGACAAAGATATATCGCTGTTTGATGTTTTTGCCGGAGCTTTTCCTTTTGCGGTGACTATGTTGTTGGTGCTAATTATTCTAATCATATTCCCCGGAATCAGTCTGGTATTGCTATAGCGGTAGCAATCTAGGGAGAGGTCGCAGTCTGTGCTCGATTGCCCATAGCTTTGCCCCTGCTGGCCAGCTAGATTGAGATGGGTTCTCGGGAAAGGGCACTTCCAAAATATCGCTAAAAAAGAAATGAAGGCTTTATATTCGAAATAAATCCTTCGTTTCTCCTTCCATCTAATTTTATAAGGTGACACAATTCAGCCAGATTTTCCGTATTTCCAGGGGATATCTCTCGGTTATTGAGCGACATACTGGAATACTTAGAAGGCAAACCTAACTACAAAAGATCGAAAATTGAACGGGGATTTAGCAATATGAGTGACTTAGATCAATCAAACGAACCGGCAGCAGCGCCGGAGGAACATGTCGGACTATCCGGAGAAAAGAAAGTAGCCCTAGCGATGTTTGGCTTACTGCTGCTTATATATGTATTGATGGTGGCGGATCGCTTCCTTATCAGTATGTTGGCAGTAGATATACGCGGATCTCTGGGTTTCACTGTTAGAGACTCCATTACCCTTGCCACCATGTTTACCCTTGGTTTGGGTATTTCCGGGGTGCCTGCGGGGCATCTGATTCAGAAATATTCAAGAAAGTCTGTTGTGCTAGCGGGGCTGATTCTTCTGTCTTTTTCAACATTGCTCTTCACTCAGGCCGTGGGCTTTAAGAGTATGTTTGTCTTTATTGTGATACAGGGCGTAGGTATGGGCTGCTTGGCTACCTCGCTGTTCTCTCTCTCCACTAGCTACTTTCACAAGAACCGTACTGCTGCTCTGGGCATCGTGAATCTTAGTTTTGGGCTGGGCTCAATTTTTGGCCACTGGATTCCTGGTGTGCTGCGAGACGGCTATTATGAGACTTTGGGAGATTCGGCTTGGCATGCGCCCATGTATATTTTTGGCGCTATTGGTTTAGCGCTTGTGTTCGCGGTGTTTTTCTTTATTAAGCCTTGGTTTAGTGAGGTACAGGCTCCCAAAAAGGTAATTCAGGACAGCGGAGGTGCGGACTCCTGGAATAACTTCAACACTAAGCTGCTTATATTAATGAGTGGGCTTTATGGCATGGTGATCTACGGATACCTAGGCAGTTATCCCTCGTTCCTGCGGACTGTTGTCGAATTAAGCGCAACTCAAGTGGGTACAGTTGTACTGTGGTTTGGTATCGGTGGTCTGACCTCCTACTACGGAGGCAAGCTGGGCGACAAGTTTACGACCAAATCTGTTCTCTTTGTGAGCTGTCTACTTCTCGGCGGAGTAACGTTATTTCTCTATAACGAGAATTACAGCGAATTTGTCTACAGAATACTAGCCACAGGGGTTGGTGTATTTGGAGCGGCCGTTGTTTATACCAATCTTGCAGGTGGTCACGTTAAGTCGCTTAAGCGCAGCATGACTGGTAAAGGTGCCGGTCTGTTTGTGACTAGCGTTTATGGCGGAGCTTCTATAGCTGGGTTATGCATGGGTACTCTTATTGAGAGCTATGGTTGGGCCTTCGCTGGTCAAGTTCAAATCTCGGGCCTCTGCGTAGTCATCGCAATACTGGCGCTCTTTATAAGAGAAGGCGATTTTTCTAAGTAAAGTAATTTTTTACAAGATTACGCTCAATTAAAAAGATCGCCTGATTCTCAGGCGATCTTTTTGTGTCTTAGGCCCTTGGGTCTTTTGTATGTAGAGAAGGAAAGGGGGGTGGGCGAGGAGCGAATGAGCGATCTGACTTAGGTTGCCTGCCCAAGGTTGTAACAATCGAATATATGTGAAAAAATTAGTTTTTGTCGAAATTATTAATTGAAGTGCAAATTTTCTAGATTCAGGAGAGAGGAATGATTAGAGCAGCAATTGTAGGTCTCGGGTGGTGGGGTAAAACTCAGGTTGAGGCGGTTCAGGGCAGTGACAAAATAAAATTTGTTGCGGCCACCACAAGATCGCTTTCTGAGGAAGCGCAAGAGTTTTGTAAGCAATACGATATGGAGCTCAAGGAGAGCTATGAAGCTATTCTTGACGATCCCGATATTGATGCGGTTGTTCTGGTAACTCCAAACTCCCAGCATGTACCCCAAACCTTGGCTGCTATTAAAGCAGGCAAGCACGTATTTTGTGAAAAGCCATTTTCTTTGGATGGACAGGGTGCACAGGATGCAATGGATGCAGCTGCAGAAGCTGGTTTGACTCTAGGCGTGGGCTACAGCCGACGTTTCCATCCTGAGATGGTTGCGCTTAAAGAAAAAATTGATAGCGGTGATTTGGGCACAATATTGCATATCGAAGCGACTATGACGTTTCCAAACGCGCTTTACTTAAAGCCGGGTGCCTGGCGTGCGGATACATCAGAAACCCCTTGTGGTGGATTAACGCCAATGGGTGTTCACGCAATTGATGGCATGATCGATATGGTTGGTGAGATCGATGAGGTCTATGCACAAAGCTTCCGTCGCGCGATTGAAGTGGAAGCAGATGATACGACTTCTATTCTGTTCCGCATGAAAGATGGATGCTCTGGCTACCTGGGAACTATGACGGCTACTGGCGGTGGATTTAACTTCCAGGTATACGGATCTAAGGGCTTTGTTAAGCTAGAAGGCATGACTCATATTGCCGGTGCTCCATCGGAAGAAAGGCGTATGAAATTGTTTAGCAACTGTACTTTCAAGCCGGTCAAAGGGCCTGCCGAAGTATGGAGTGCTGCAGAATTTGACGTAGTAAACGCTGCTCTTGAAGGATTTGCTGTCGCTGCCGAAGGTGGCAAACCGTACCTCATATCTCCTGAGGAGATGGTGCATGGCTCTGCTGTGACCGAAGCGATCGTTAAGTCAGCAGCCGCACATCAGGTAGTAAAAGTTTAACTATTTATCTAATTTGGAAATTCCGGAAAATTTTCTGGAGCTAGGAGAATAAAGTAATGACAGAATTTAGACGCGGCACACAAGGCATGATGCAGGTCGATTACGAGCAACGTATGGACATGGATCGTATGCGCGAGCATCGAACTGCTCGAATAAAGAAGTATATGGATGTCTTTGAAGTTGATTGCCTGCTGTTATTTGATACCTGTAACAAGCGTTACTCGACCTCAACAGCGGTTTGTTCACCAGAAATCGATAACATGGGTCGCTATGCGATTATTCCTCGCAATGGTCCTGCCCATATCTTTGGATTTGGTTCAGAGGTTGCTAGTGAGAAGCTAAACTGCCCTTGGGTAGCAGACTATACATTCCCTGCGCACGGGACCATGTACGGCGCGCTTCCTAAAGAGTGGGAGCCAACTAAAGGATTTATCAAAGATCTGGATATGGTTTTGGATAACTTTGGATTGGATAAGAGTAAAGTCCGTATCGGCGTCGACGTAATTGAAGCGCAAACGATGATGGCGCTGCAGTCTAATGGCTACAACCTAGTCGATGGTATGGAAGTCATGCAGTACGCTCGTGCCATTAAAAACCAGGACGAAATTGCTCTGCTGAAACATGCTACTGCGATCGTTGATGCAGCCTTCCATAGAATTGCCATGGAAATTCGTCCCGGCGCAAAAGAAAATGATCTTCAAGCAGTGGCCTCACATGAAATGCATCGCCTTGGCGCGCAGTGGGTTCATAATGTTCAGGTGACCTCGGGTAACCGAACCAATCCTCATCCGCATTTGAGTTCAGATCGCTTGCTTCAGCCAGGTGACGTTATCTTTATGGACGTGGTATGTCTCTACAATGGCTATCACACCTGTGTATATCGTTGTTTCGTAGTAGGCGAGCCATCTCAATCTCAGAAAGACTGTCATGCACGTTGTCATGAGATCCAAATGGGTGGTATTGATGCTGTGAAACCAGGTGCCACCACGGCAGACGTTGTAACACGTTGGCCTGACTATCGTGAGATGGGTGCGCTTAACGAGCACGAAATATTTGGGCTTCAATATGGCCACGGTGTGGGTGTTGGACTTTGGGAATTCCCAATTATTTCTCGCGCCTACAGCATTGAGAACCCTGTTGAGCTAGAGCCTGGTATGTGTCTGGCGCTCGAGACCTACGCTGGTTCAGAGGATGGCCGTGACGGTATACGCCTGGAAGATATGCTTGTTGTGACCAATACAGGTATCGAGGTAATAACTAAGTTCCCGAATGACTTGGTTATCGGCTGTGGTATGCCATATCTCAAATAGGCAAAAAGGGCGACCAAGAGGTTGCCCTTTTTCGTCCTATGGGTGAGCTAAGTAGTTCAAGTACCTATTCCAATCTGAGTAATAAATAGATGGATGACCTGATAGTACTTTTTGCGCGCATTCTTTTAGGTGCGGTTTTTCTTGTAAGTGGAATAGATAAAATCATCTTTTTCGGCGAAGCGAGAGAAGAGTTTCGCAAGGCGAAATTGCCATATTCCAATGTCTGTTTGATGGCGGTAATACCTCTGCACTTTTTTGCAGGTCTGGGTATTATCTTGGGTATCTATACTTCGCCGTCTGCGTTCCTGCTGGCAGGTTTCATGCTTTGCGTAACACTTTGGATACACGACTTTTGGAATCGGCCTACGCGTCAGGCTAAACTAGAGAGTAGTAGGTTGGCTTTGGCGAACTACGCAGTTCTTGGTGGTTTGTTGATGTTGGCGGCCAACGGCCCCGGAGCATATGTAGTAGGTTGAGATTACAATGCTTAGCACTAACTAAGGTAAATATAGAAATATCGAAATTATTGCCTTTAACATAAAAATTGCGATATTATGCTTGACCGCAATGATAACTAGGGCGTGTTCTAATGCCGCCATATATATACGGAAACCAATGAGACTATGACAACAGCAAAGGCAAAAGCCAGTTCAGCTGGTAAATATAAACTCGATAAGTCGCAGAAACTCGATCTCTATCGACTAATGTCGGAGTGCCGAGGTCTGCAAGAGCGTGCGTATGACCTTTTTATGGAGAATTTGGTTAAGGGCACTACCCATTTGGGCCAAGGACAGGAAGCTATCGCTGCCGCCTTTGGTTTCTCGATGCGCGAAGATGACTACACCTTTAATACTTACCGTGGACACAATCACAACTACGTTCGCGGTGTGTCCATGACTTCCATTCTTGGCGAGTTGATGGGCCGTGATATTGGTCAGCTGCGTGGTAAAGGCGGTTCGATGCATATTACGGATACCAGCAAAGGAGCTATGGGTTCCTACGCAATTATTGGGGCTCATATGCCAATCGCTGCCGGAGCTGCCTGGTCAGCTCAGTATAGAGGCACGGAACAAGTAGCTTGCTGCTTCTTTGGTGATGGCACTACAAATATCGGTACCTTCCACGAGGCGCTCAACTTTGCAAAAGTTTGGGAATTGCCCGTCGTCTATATTTGTGAAAATAATCAATACATGGAATACACCGCTATTGGCGATGTAACCGCTGTTGAAAATCCCGCGGCTGACAGAGCATCTGCCTATGGCCTAGAGCCTATTTTGGTCGATGGCAACGATGTTGAAGTTATGTATGAAACTGCCATGACAGCGATTGAAAAAGCGCGAAAAGGCGGCGGTCCAACTTTGATTGAGGCTCTCACCTATCGCCATCATGGACACTCACGTGCAGATCCTGGTAAGTACCGCCCTGCTGAAGAAGTAGCAGAATGGAAAGACAATCGAGACCCGCTATATAACTATCGCGCCAAACTGCTTGCCGAAGGTATTGAAGAAGCCGAGTTGGCTAAGATCGATGCCAACACTGAAGAGATGGTCGATTTTGCTACGGAAGAAGCGAAACAAAGTGGTCCTCCTCCCAAGGAGATTGCATATACCGATGTTTGGGCTGATGGAGGTGCTGAATGGCGCAATTAAGTTATAGAGAAGCCGTTGCAGCTGCGATGGCTCAAGAGATGCGATTGGATGATCGTGTTTTATTTTTAGGTGAAGACGTAGGTGCTGCTGGAGGTGTATTTAAAGCCACCCTCGGTTTGTACGAAGAGTTTGGCCCCTTGCGAGTTCGCGATACGCCAATTTCTGAGCAAGCGATTCTAGGTGCCTGTATGGGTGCTGCTATGACTGGCTTGCGACCTATTGCAGAAATTATGTTTTCTGACTTCTTCGCAGTTTGCTGGGACACCGTTGTAAACGAGATCGCGAAAGCGCGTTACATGTCCAATGGTCAGCACGAAACTCCTCTGGTTATTCGCTCTGCAAATGGTGGTGGCGCTCGATTTGGTGCGCAGCATTCACAGAGTATTGAGAATTGGGCAATGGCAGTGCCTGGAATTAAGGTAGTTGCTCCCTCAAATGCCGCAGACGTAAAAGGTCTACTTGCTGCGTCAATCCGTGATCCAGATCCGGTTCTGTTCTTTGAACAGAAGTCTCTGTACGGCAACAAGTGCGAAGTTCCTGACGGCGAGTACGTTATTCCTTTAGGTCAGGCGGCTACACCAGTTGAAGGCACTGACGTAACGGTTGTTGCACTGGCAGCGATGGTCCCCAAAGCGATTAAAGCGGCAGAAAGATTGCAGGCAGAACACGGCATCTCTTGTGAGGTAATCGATCTGCGTACTTTAGTTCCCTTGGATACAAAGACTATTCTTGAGTCAGTAACTAAAACCGGCCGGTTGGTTACTGTTGAAGAGAATCCAAGACTTTGTGGCTGGGGTGCAGAAATTTCTTCAATTGTTAGTGAAGAACTTTTCTGGAACCTTGATGCGCCAATTACTCGAATCACTACACCGCATATACCGCTAGCGTCGGTAGATATACTCGAAGACATAATGATCCCGAGTGTTGATCGTATTGTAGAAACCATAAGCCAAATGGATTAATTGCGTCTATATGCAATTTTTACACTTATACAAAGAGGTTTAATGTGGACGTAATCATGCCCCAAATGGGCGAATCCGTTAACGAAGGTACGGTCGCTGCTTGGTACAAAAAAGTTGGTGATGCGGTTAAGAAAAACGAGACTCTTCTCGATGTCGAAACCGATAAAGCCGCTATTGAGGTTCCGGCTCCAGCAGATGGAGTTATTACTGCAATTAACATTAAAGAGGGCGACGTAGGCGACGTAGGCGTAGTTATATGCGTTATTGCCGTTGATGGTGAAGAAGCGCAAGCGGCTCCAGCTGCTAAAGCTGAAGCTCCTGCAGCGCCAGCCGCTGTCGCCGCACCCGCACCCGCACCCGCTCCAGAGCCTGCACCTGCCCAAGGGCCAGCGAGTTCTGCTACCAGCGCATCACAATCTGATAATCCTTTGGCTGCACAGCCTTCGGCAATGCTTTCTCCAGCGGTACGCCGTTTGGTGGCAGAGCATGGTCTAGATCTATCTTCAGTCACCGGTACGGGCAAGGGTGGTCGGATTACCAGAAATGATGTGATTGAATTCATTGATAATGGCGGAGCAGCCGCACCTGTTGCCGCACCGGCACCGGTTGCTGCTTCAGTACCTGCACCGGTTGCAGCTCCAGCGGCAATTGCTGGCGATAGCCGAAGCTACATTCCGTTCAATCGCATTCGCAAAATGACTGGCGACCATATGGTCATGTCAAAAGCGACAAGCCCACATGTATTGCAAGCGGTAGAAGTTGAATACACCGCTGTGGATGCTGCGCGTAAGAAAGTTGGCGCAGCTTGGAAAGCCGACAAAGGCTATTCCTTAACGTATCTGCCCTTTATTTCCCGCGCTATCACCTTGGCTCTTTCAGAGTTTCCTAAGGTAAATTCAAGCGTAGAGGGAGACGGCATCCGTCTTCACAGTTTGATTAACCTCGGTATCGCAGTTGACCTGAACTTCGACGGACTGGTTGTACCGGTTGTTAAAGATTGCGCAAATAAGTCAGTTGGTCAGATTGCAGCAGCCATTAAAGAGCTGAGCACTAAGGCTCGCGATGGCAAGCTCAGCCCTGACGATATGTCTGGCGCAACCTATACGCTGTCTAACTCGGGTCCTTTCGGCACTCTGATTACCGCTCCGGTTATTAGTCAGCCGCAAGTAGCCATAATGTCTACTGATGGCATCAAAAAACGTCCGGTAGTAATTGAAAGTGCGGAGGGTGATTCTATTGCCATTCGTCCCGTCGGAATATTGGCCCAGTCTTTTGACCACAGAGCCTTTGACGGAGCTTATTCCGCTGCATTTATGAAACGAATTAAAGAAATACTTGAGCAAACTGATTGGACTAAACAGGTCTAATATTCATAGCTAAAATTACGACTCATTAGTCGGGGGAGCGCCAGATGGCCGAAGAAAAATCATCTTGGCAGCAGCACATTGACGAGGTCACAGAGAAGGGCCTGCTTGCTAAACAGCTTTACGTAATCCAGACCGAGCCTGTCGGCGGTATGGATGCGATTTTTGCAAACTTTAAACAACATCTTGCCTATCAACTAGAGCTCGAGCGCACCGGCGTTATGTTCGCTGCCGGGCCTTTGGCCGACGATGCTTGCAAGGAGTGGGAAGGCGAGGGAATGGTCATTATTCGTGCTGACTCCCTAGAGCATGCGCACCAAATAGCTTCTGATGATCCCATGCATAAAAGCGGCGCGCGAAAATTCCGCGTACGGCCGTGGTTGCTAAACGAAGGTTCCATCACGCTAAAAGTTACATATTCAAACGGCGCCAGAGAAGTAATCTAGTAAGCCGAGATTTATTGTTGGGATTTTTCAATCAATTGGGAGTAGATATGAAAGTGAATAACAAAATAGGTAAGGTGGCTTTGGTAGCTGGTTTGGGTTTGTTAATGCTACTAGCTGGAATGAATAACGCGCTTAGCCCGCAGGGCACTTTTGCTCCCGTTGCGATGGCGGTCGGTATGCAGGACACATTTGGTGACCCTATGCAGAGCTGGCGTGCTATCGAAAGCCCGATGATTATCTGGCTGGGTGCTATCGCGATTATATTGACAGAGTTGACCTCTGGCGTTGTTCTACTACTAGGAGCATTCAAGCTCTGGTCGGCTAGATCTTCCGCCTCAGATTTCAACGCGGCAAAATCTACCGCCGTTACGGGTCTAAGCATTGTCGCCTGTTTCTATCTAATTGCTTTTGGAGTGATATGTCAGGAGTGGTTTATGCTTTGGCAAAATCCCAACGTAAATACTTTGCAAGAAGCCTTTAGAACCTTTGCCACCGCTATGTTAATTATGGTTTGGGTTAATACCGAAGACTAAGCAATCGCTTAGAATTCATCCTAGTTAGAATTCATCCTAGAGAAGAGCCTCAATGAGTAGTATCAGTAAGTTCCTAATTCTTAGCGCTTTATCTGCAGCGTTTTTTTCGACTTCAGTCGTCGCGCAAGGTGACTTCCAGGTCACTTTGCTTGGCACGGGCGACCCTATTCCTAGGGTTGATCGCTTTGGTCCCGCGACCCTAGTTGAGGTCAACAATCAAAAACTGCTTTTTGATGTAGGCAGAGGCGCGACGCAGCGCTTGGTTCAGCTGAATATTCCGTTGCGCGACGTAGACGGAGTCTTTCTTACACACTTCCATTCCGATCATGTCAATGGCCTTGCAGATCTGTGGATGACAGGCTGGATACCACCCTGGTTTGGTCGTCGCTCAGAGCCTTTCGAAGTTTGGGGCCCAGTGGGTACCAAGGCTATGCTCGACCATATGGAGATAGCTTTTTCGGAGAATACCAGAGTCCGAATTCCAGACGAGCTATTGCCGCCAGAAGGCATTGATACGCTTGCTCACGAATTCGATGAGGATGGTGTGGTTTTCGAAAAAGATGGCGTTGTCGTAACTGCCTTTGCGGTAGAGCATGGTGAGTTAATCAAACCCTCATATGGCTATCGTGTTGATTACGATGGTAGGTCAGTAGTTATTTCCGGTGACACTACCTTTGATGAAAACCTTATTGCGGCTGCTGAAGGCGCTGATTTGGTTATTCATGAAGTGGCCTTGGTATCCGATGAGCTACTAGCCTCGTCTGAACAAATTCGCCGCATCGTTGCTCATCACACACTGCCGGAAGAGGCGGGCATAGTCTTTGATAGAATAGGGCCAAAGTTAGCGGTTTATACCCATTTGGTACTGTTGAGTAATCCTCCTGAGTTCCCTGAAGCGCCTCTAGCTAGTCTATTGACGCGAACTCGCGTTAACTATGATGGACCGCTAATCGTCGGTGAAGATTTAATGACCTTTATAATCGATGATAGCGTTACTGCCTATTCGCGGATGCCTTAGTACAGACCCAGCCGCTTCAATTAAGTAATATAGAAAGGGAGCTTTTTGCTCCCTTTTTATTTTTAAGCCACTAACAATGATATTTGGAGTAACGACCTGAAGATATTTATTTTGCGCCACGGCATAACCGGCGATGCTTCTACAGACGCAGAGCGCGCTTTGACATCGAAAGGCCGTGAAGAAGTCGTAAAGATCGTGCGCCTTAAGCTCGATGAGCTCACCGGCGTAAAGCATATCTATTCAAGTCCCATGAAGCGCGTCACCGATACTCTCGATATAGCTACCAACCTCATGAAGTTTGAGGGCGAGAGAGTGGTTGACCAAAATCTGACGACCGGTTGCCGGTTGTCAGAGCTCAATACGTTTATGGCCAGTACTGATCCTGCGGACGGAGACATAATGATAAGTAGTCATCAGTCCTGCACCAGTATTCTGGTACTGCTAATAACCGGTGAAGACATCCTTATTCCGAACGGCAGCTTATTGTGCATTGAGGCTGACGAAGTCGCGCAAGGCAAAGGTAAGATTCTGTGGCAAGAAAGCGTCAGCGGGGCCCAAGTTAAACGCACTGAATTCTTTGCTGATCAAATTTAGCTTTCGCGGTTCTGCGAAATAGCAGCCGCTTCCCCTAGTCAGCAGGGAACAAGCCCTCTTCATCGCAGCTATAAGGCTGCACCGACTCTCCCGGGCGCCACTGATAATATTTTCTCATAACTAACGGTTCGGTCAGCATCTCTGTGTCGGTGACCGTTAGGGTATAGTGCAAACGGTCGTGCTCGGAACCGAGCCTGAGAGTCTCTTGGAACTGCGCGTGCTGGCTTTGCGGGATGTAGTTCGGAATGGATCCAACATTAAGATAGGCGTAATCAATCTTGGTTGTGGTGACTAATAGTATGTCGTCTTGCCAGCGAGCAGTTGAATAACCCAGCAGGCTTGGCTCGATATTGCGGTCATCATGAATATCCGTCAGATGAATAGTCCGAACCAGATCGTATTCTTCCAATTTAAATAAGATGGTGTCGCCCTGATCTATAAATTCAACTGGATATGGGGCATCCATCACTAAGGAGCCTCCTTTGGGTGAGCAGCTACCAAAGGGGTCATCCGTTTCCGGGTTGTAGCCGGCAATTTTTTGACGAGCTGCTTCACTTAGAGGGTAGTCGGCAGTGGCTCTTGGATGCAGTGTTCGGCTTTCGGGAACACCCGTAAGCGTGGTCCATACTGAAAATATTGAGTCAGGCCTTTTTGAAATATCTTGTTCGGTCACTTCGCCGCGAAGACTAGCGGAATTTCCGACGCGATCACCTGACCAGCGCGGTTCTGCACTGCCTGAAAAAATGGCTTCTCTGCCGTCGGGCAGTAAAAGATTGACCATGTACATACCATGATCCGAGCGTTTAGCTGCGTGGCCAGCCATAAGCACATTGTCCCCTACGGCTAAGATATTTTTAGTTACATCCATACGCGCCAAGTTACTGACCGAGGTGCCTGCAATATCCCATATCTGTTCCGACGCTGTGTCGGCATTAACCACTACCTTAAAGCTGACATGAGGATTGACCCATCTAATAGAAGACACAACGCCTTCGATCTCTACAAAGCTGTCAGTGTCATAGTCGACGGCCCAACTATGGTGGGCAGAGGCTGGTACTGAAACAAGTGCGGCTAGAGCTAGTGTGGTTAAAGCTTTGATCATTTTGATCCCCCGATTTAAAGTCATAGCGAATTATCTAGATTAAATATAGATGGACAGATAGTTAGACGAATAATTTACGCGTCTAGCCTATCGAGAAGTTTAACGGTTATATATTATTATCGATGAAAATAGGGTCTGCTAGCGCAGAAGCCGTCATATAAACACAGTCATTTTACGAACAAGGTGGGGCCGAGAGTATGAAGTACTTCGCATTTGTAGAACTACTTAGCGTGATGCTATTAGTTTTTTTTGCGTCATCAGCAACGGCACACCACTCCATTTCGCCTCACTATGACACTACCAAACCGATAAGCTTTAGTGGGGTAGTTACGGAATTTAGATTTGTAAATCCGCACTCCTACATTTACGTCGATGTTGAAGGCGCAGATGGCGATACCAACAACTACAACTGTGAAATGCAGGCAGCGGTGATACTTCGTCATTCCGGCTGGAGCGACGAACTATTTGCAGCCGGAGACAGGATTGCCGTTAACGGAAGCGCAGCACGACGCGACCCCTATGGCTGTGCCTTTGGCGGCGCGACTCTTGAGGACGGCACCCAAGTAGGGCGTAGCGGCGTTATTGTCAGCTCAACCGGCACCGAGACTCAATCGACCGGGTCCGCGAATGTGCCCATAGTTGATTCCTCCGGCACCATCTTTGGAAGCTGGAGAACCGCGAATCACTATCGACCGAACGGTGACCTTGGCGGTGACCTAATCGCCTTTCCCTTTGATAGAGAGCAACCAAGTGAAGAGGAAGTGGGTACGGAAGAGAACCCTTTGGGGATTTACGCAGCCTATTTAACCGAGGCAGGACAAGCGGCGTCGGAAGATTTCGATCGTATCTTTGATGATCCTGCTTTGGTTTGCAGTGGTGCAAGTATTATGAGGGCAGCGCACGAGCCCAATGGTATATCTGAAATTAGTCAGGAGGGTGATCGCATATTCATAAAGCACCAATATATGGATGTGGTTCGTACGGTTCATATGGATACGCCTGAACATCCTGAGAATGTTACAGAGAGTTTGGTTGGTCATTCAGTGGGATGGTTTGAGGATGAGGAGTTGATTGTCGACACGATCGGCTTTGAGGCCGGTGTGCTATTCCCTCATCCGGGCATTTTGCACAGCAATCTAATGAGCGTGCGGGAACGAATAAGACTTTCCGATGACGGCGGTCAGTTGATTCGTGAATATGAAGCAACAGATCCTCTCAATTTTAGTAAGCCTATACCGGGTCAATCCATATGGAATCGCAGCGATAGACCGCTGCAAGCTTTCGATTGTGTTGAGTTGAGTGGAGAAAATAACGCTCGGCGCTAAAAACCTGATATCTCTGAGTTGGGCGACTGTCTCGATGAAGTGGATGGTGGCCACACCTGCCGATCTTCTACTCTTCAGTTGTTTCGAATGCTCAGCGCGTGTTGAGACATACAAAACAATATAGATGATCCGGATCCCTGAGTAGCTCTCGCTACGGCAGAAAATGCGAGCAGAGGTTTAACCCTTATTTTCATAAAAATAATATATTAATAAGCAAAATAAATTAATTTGATTTACTAATTGTCATCATGCAAGATTGAAAAACTCTGGTGTATGGATACCAGAATTAAATAATGCCTGTGGATCAGGTATGCCTCACCATGGTGATCCACGCGGACTAGTTTAGGTTAAATATGACAATTGATATGCATTCGCATTGGATACCATCCGAGCTTGTGGATGAAATGCGAAAACGCGATACAGCGCCAAAAATCGAAGCGGATGAAAACGGACGAGATTTTATTCATCAGCCTCGTGGTGCTTTCCCACTTCCGAGCGACTACGGCAGCTTGCCGAAGCGCCTCGAGGCGATGGACGCCAATAATATTGATACAGGCGTATTTTCGATTTCCGCGGTATTTGGCGTTGAGCGATTGCCGGTGCAAGAAGCGCTAGCTATTTCCCGTCTATATTCCGATGCAGTTTCTTCACTGCATGAGGAGCACCCCAACCGTATCTTTGGTCTCGCAACTCTGCCTTTGGCTGATATTGAGATCGCTGCTGAAGAATTTGATCGCGCACTAGCCTTGCCTGGCATTGTCGGTGCGCTTATACCGGGAAACGCCTTTTTGACTCTTGAAAGCGCACAACCCTTTAGGCCGATATTTGACGTAGCGCAAAAGCACGGCGCACATATATTGGTTCACACGGGCATGTTGCCGAATGACACCTCCTACCCGCCCGGTGATGAAGTAGATAACGCCCGCGCTCGGCGTGTTACTCTGGATATGCAGTCACGTATATCTTCCAACATGGTTACGCTATGTATGACGGATTTTCTTGAAGACTATCCGGACGTGACGGTGCAGTGCCACAATCTCGGCGGAAATATCCCTTTTGAACTTGATCGCCTTGATCATATAAGTTTGGATCGTGATTCAAGTCAGGAAACGCCATCCTCTAAGATTCTTAAGTCCAAGGTTATGGTCGACTGTAACTCTATGGGCGCGCGTAGTATCGAGCGCGCAGTAGAGGCATATGGTGCCCATCGAATTATGTTGGGCACCGATGGTACAAAATTTGGTGCTTCTTGGTCCCAAAATGCCATTGCCGAGGCGAAAATTTCAGATTCAGACAAAGAAGCGATTCTGCATAAGAATGCATCCAAGATAATTTCCAGGAATTCATAGGATACAAAATGAAGTTAGTCAGCTTTACGAGAGAAGGCAAAGCCAGTTACGGGTTGGTGGTTGAGGGCGGAATAGTCGATGCTGGAGCAATTCTGGGAGACAAATATGCGGACTTACGGCAGGTGCTCGAAGCAGACGCTCTTGCGGAGCTTCAAGGTCTCGCAACGCGCAATGCTGACTTTTCCATTGATGAAATAGAATATTTACCGGTTATACCTGAGCCGCAGAAAACTTTTTGCATCGGTATTAACTATATGACGCATATCAAAGAGATGAAGCGCGAAAAACCAGAATATCCCTGGGTATTTATCCGCCATCCTCAGTGTCAGGTTGGGCATGGACAGAATATGTTGCGACCAAAGGTTTCTGAAAGATTTGATTTTGAAGGTGAGCTAGCGGTGATAATCGGCAAGACTGGCCATCATATTAAGCGCGAAGACGCACTCTCCTATATTGCTGGTTACAGCTGCTACAACGACGGGTCAATTCGAGACTTCCAAAGGCATTCGCAGCTTTTTACAGCAGGTAAAAACTTCTACAAAAGCGGCAGCTTTGGTCCATGGCTAGTAACCGCTGATGAGATACCTGATCCCACACAGCTAAGTTTGGAAACACGATTGAATGGCGAGGTGATGCAAAGCGCTGAACTTAGCGATCTGTGTTTCGATATTCCTTACCTTATCGAGTATCTATCAACTATTGGTCCGCTTTGTCCGGGCGATGTAATAGTCACGGGAACTCCTGGTGGGGTGGGCTTTGGTCGTGATCCGTTTGTTTGGATGAAAGACGGGGATACCATCGAGGTTGAGATATCTTCGATCGGTGTGCTGAGTAATCCCATCAAGGATGAAGAGTAAAACAAATAGATACCCAAGCTAGTTTCTCGGGGGAGAATGAATGTTCAGTGACCTGTTAACTGGTTTGCTACTGGTATTACAGTGGCCAACAATAGGCTTCTTGTTTTTGGGCGTTCTATTCGGGATTTTCCTCGGCATAATTCCTGGGCTGGGCGTCATTATTGGCATGGTTGTGCTTCTGCCGTTCACCTTTGGTATGGACCCGGTCTCTGCCTTTGCGCTGTTACTGGGCATGTATGCCGTTACCTCAACCAGCGATACCATTTCCTCCGTAATGCTCGGTGTGCCCGGCACATCTGCCTCCCAAGCGACAATTCTCGACGGTTACCCGCTCGCGCAAAAGGGTCATGCGGCGCGAGCGCTTGGCGCTGCCTTCACAACTTCTGCCTTTGGTGGTGTCTTCGGGGCTTTAGTATTGGCCCTATCTCTGCCGCTGATTCGCCCGGTTATTCAATCATTTAGCTCGCCTGAGATATTTATGCTGGGCGTACTTGGTCTGACTATGGTCGGTTCGCTAAGCGGAGGATCATTGTCCAAGGGTCTGGCGGTGGCCGCATTGGGTTTGCTGATGTCTACGGTCGGTTACTCTGATTCCGGCGCCATACCTCGTTATTATTTTGGTGTTGGCTATTTAATAGACGGCTTGCCAATGATTCCTGTAGTTCTTGGCTTGTTTGCACTGCCAGAGCTTATGGAATTGGCCATCCGAAACCGATCTATTTCCCGTACTGATAGTGCGGAAGTCGAGGGCGGAGGTATTTTGGATGGCGTTAAGGACGCAGCCCGCCATTGGTGGCTCGCCGTGCGTTGCGCAACTATTGGAACCTATATAGGCATGTTGCCGGGTTTGGGCGCATCCATCGTTGACTGGCTGGCCTATGGTCACGCCGTGCAATCCGCCAAAGATAAATCACAATTTGGCAAGGGCGATATTCGTGGAGTAATCGCACCTGAAGCGGCAAATAATGCTACCCGTGGTGGTTCCCTAATACCTACCGTTGCTTTTGGGGTGCCTGGTAGTTTGGGTGCTGCGATACTGCTTGGGGCATTACTAATCGTTGGCCTGAAACCTGGCCCGGAGATGCTCACCACAGAAATTACCACGACCTTTAGTATGGTCTGGTCCATCGCCATCGCCAATATGTTGGCTACTATGTTGCTTCTGCTTACTGCCAGACATGTGGCTAAGCTGGCATTTTTACCCGGACATATGATCGTTCCGGCGATCATTATGTTTGTCTTTATGGGTGCTTGGTTAGGTGGCGGGGATATCGGCGATTGGGTGGTTTGCTTAACGATGGGAGTAGTTGGCTTCTTTATGAAGCGCGGAGCTTGGCCACGACCTCCCTTAGTACTGGCTTTGGTATTGGGCAGTATTATGGAAAATGCCTATCTGCTTACCGGTCGTGTTTACGATGGTTTTGAATGGCTTCAGCGTCCCATCGTTGTTGTTATTTCTCTGGTTATTGCGGTGACGCTCTTTGTGGTTATTAGAGGCATCCTCAGACAAAAACGCGATGGTGCCAACATTACTCAGGGTGAGGGTGTATCTGGTAGTCCCGTTTTCTCACTACCCTTGTCCATACTGTTCTTAGTGATTTTTTCATCGGCTACGGTTCTTGCAACGGACTGGCCAAATTCCGTCAAGCAGTTCCCAGTTTTACTAGGCATCTGCGGTGCGATTTTTACCTTCTTCGCGGTAGTTAATGATGGATTCACCTTTCGCAAAACACTAGCTACCGAAGCCGGGTTTCGGAACGCAGTAACTCGCGCCAGTAAGGATGCGGTATTTGGTAAAGCGTCCCTATTTATGGGGTCTCTGATATTGATGGTCTTGGTAATGCTGATTATTGGTCAAAAGCTTGCGCTGCCGCTATTTATTGGGTTCTATTTGAAGTTCTGGGGCGGCTACAGACTACGCACCTGCTTAATCTACAGCCTTTGCGCTTGGGCATTTATGATCGGTTTTTATGACCGCGTAATGCATCTGTTTTGGTATCCCGCTTGGCTGGAAAGTCAGTTGCCGGCCTTATTGCCTGGCTGGATACCTTCTTGGTTATTTGTTTAGTTGATTAAAAAATTAGGGAAAAATGAAATGAATTCTTTTACGAGCACTTTTATGAGTATTTGGAGGACAGCTTCTTCACTGATGATAGTGGCATTATTGCTGACTGCAGTCTCTGCCTGCTCACAATCTGATGCGCGGCAGGAGCGCCTGCAAGAGCTCATGCCGGCAATGGTTCATATTGAGGGTGGCACTTTCAGTATGGGCGATATGGTGGAAGAGGGTGACGCCAATGAACTGCCAGTGCACGAGGTTAGTGTGCAGACTTTCGCTATTGCCAGCCACGAAGTTACTTTTGATCTCTATGATTTTTTTGCTGAATCCACTGGCCGCGATCTGCCGGGTGATGAAGGCTGGGGGCGAGAGACCCGACCCGTAACCAATGTCAGTTGGCATGACGGCAATGCCTTGGCGGCCTGGTTGTCCGAACGGACTGGACGTTCTTTTCGGTTGCCGACAGAAGCTGAGTGGGAGTATATGGGCCGTGCTGGGACCGACGCTCCCTACCCTTGGGGAAGCAATATTTCCCGCGAATACGCCAACTACGGGCCCAACGATTGCTGCGGCAAGGGAACCGGTATTTTTGGACGAGATGAGTGGGAATATACTGCCCCTGTTGGTTCCTTCGAACCCAGTCCTTGGGGTTTGTATGACACTGCAGGCAACGTATGGGAATGGGTTTCAGATTGCTGGAACGACAGCTATGAAGGCGCTCCTACAAATGGCAATTCTTGGGACGAAGGTGATTGTGCGAGAAGCCCTCTGCGAGGAGGTTCCTGGACGCATTATTCACGAAATATTCGTGCCGCGAATAGAAACGATAACGATAGAACCAGCGCCGGAAACGGTTACGGTATTCGTTTAGCTGAAGATATCTAGAGAGTGTCTAATGCACGGAGAGAAATGGTGAACAAAATTAGTCTTAAACTTAGATCGATACTGTTGGTTAGCATCGCGGCTCTCGTTCTGCTCGGTTGTTCAGATTCGGGTGAGACGGATACTGCTGCTGTCGAGGGTTCGAACCAGGGAAGCCAAGAGGGTGGCGCAGATTTTAGCGGTAAAACTCTCACTATAGTTGTAGGCTTTAACCCCGGCGGCGGTACAGATACCAGTGCCAGGTTGCTCAACAAATACCTTAGTAAGCATATTCCAGGCAACCCCAACGTTATTGTTCAGAATATGTCCGGTGCTGCCGGCATTCGCGCGCTCAACTATGCCTATGAAGTTGCTCGGACAGATGGTGAAACGGTGCTATTTGCTCCCATTAGCCTGCTGGTGCCATTATTGGGTGAGCCCGGTATCCGCTATGAGTTGGACAAATTTGATGTAGTCGGTGGTTTGCGCAGTGGGCCGATTATGCAGTTTGCACGCCTGGATGCCGTTGCCGGAGAATTCAATTCTTCGGAAGATATTTCCAGAGCTGACAATATTGTTCTTGGCGGTATCCGCACTAGTTCTAGTCTTGATTTAATGCCACGTTTGGCGCTGGATAGTCTCGGATTGGACTATAGATACGTGACGGGTTACTCAAGTGAAAATACCGTGCGAAACGCCATTCAAACTAGCGAGATCAACAGTTTTGGCGGTACTTTTTCCGGATATCGGTCTGCGGTGGTATCTACGCTGATTGAGCCGGGATTTGTTGCTCCCTTGTGGCACTTTCCTTACCGCAATGCAGATGGGGACTATCCCCGCGCAAGTTTCGCCCCAGATATTCCAACTTATATGGAAGTATATGAGTCGATAAAAGGTGAGCCACCTTCCGGTGAATATTGGGAAGCGCTAAAGCTCGCGCTGGATCTGCGAAGCGTTGCCGACAATATGCTATTGGCCCCGCCCGGAACAGATCCCGAAGCTTTGGCCATGTTACGAGAGGGCTTTGCCAAGGCCGTGGTCGATCCGGAAATGATTGCCGAAGTAACCAAGGTGCTAGGTTACTTTTATGAGGTGGTCCCCAATGACTATATTCAGCAACGATTTACTGAAACCGCCAATGTTGATATGGCTTCCGTTGAATTTATTAAACAATACATTGTTGAAGAATAGGAGATGAGATGTCTATTTCAGATTTGAAATCAAAGTTGAAAGAGGTTTGGGTTTTAAAGACTGGGGTTTTGGTTGCGCTACTGTTGGGCTTGGTTGCTTGTGGTTCTATGCCATCCGCTGACAGTGCGGGGCTCTCTGAAAGAGAAATCAATAAGGCGGTTGTCACCCGCTTTATGGAAAGCCGTTTGGATCTAAGCCCAGCCGAGCTTTCTGATGAATTTATGGCTGGGAACTATCAGGAAGTTCGCAATGAGTTTGAAAACCTAGCCTACAACGTTCAGGGCTCAATATTGGCCGAGCAGGCTGATTCCCTTGATCAGGCAATCTCAAACCGTAAAGATACTCTTGATCTAGTAATGGGCGAGGGAAGCAGTGTTGCGGTCCGCTATCTTATTCAAGGAACGCATTCAGGCAATCTCTATGGTATCCCAGCAACCGGAAAGGATTTTGAGATCTACTCGGTCGCAGTTTTTGAATTGACCGACGGCAAGATCACCGAAGCTTGGTTTATGAGCGATGAAATCGAACTTTTACTACAGCTGGGCGCTCCGATGCCAGCCCGCGAAGACGGTCGATATAATATTCCACCAACCGGTGGCGAACACGCGATTGCCTCGGATGACATTCTGCAATTTATGCTGGCTAACCCGGCGGGTACTATCGAGTACCACAACAAGCTAATAATCGCTGCACGTAAGGCAAACAACCCACCTCCTGGGATCATAAATGAAGAAAATGGCGCGCGCCCCTACGATAATTTCCTGCGTCCTGGATTCAAGCATATAACCGGAATTGGAAGCGAATATGGTGATGCTGAACAGGGTTTCGGGGGAGGTTTTCCAGACCGCATAGACAAAATGGACTATTTTTTGATTGATGGAGATACCATCATGATTCGCTTCCGTCTGACCGGAACCAACACCGCTAGTTTGTATGGGCTGCCAATATCGAACGCACCCATGGATGCATGGGAGTTCGCCTTTATGACGTTTGTCGATGGATATTGGCGAGATGCTTGGTGGTTTGGCGATGACCAATCCATGTTAATGCAGCTAGGCTGGCCTCAGAGCTTTTGGTTTCCAGAGCAGCGCTAAATTCACAAAAATAATTTTATGAATATTTTGGGAAGTAATTGAGTATGAAATTTATTGATTCGAAAAAACCATATTTGGTTCTGATGCTTCTTGGCTTTGGGCTTTTCATAGTTGGTTGCGGCGAGAGCGGCGACCAGCATGCAGTAAATGATGCCATGCATGAAGAAATGTCGGCGACGATGGGAACCCATTACCCAGTATCAGAGGAAGACTACAACAAGCTTGTAGTAATGGAATATATGGAGGCATATAGCACCTCATTGTTACCTGAAGTTTCAGTGGAACTTCTGTCTCCGGATTACGAACTGATACGTGCCGAATTTGCCAATATGGACTATCACGCCGCAGGTTCTCAGCTGGCAGATATGGCAGATCCAATGAATGAAGCCATCGCCAACCGTCGAGACCTGGTTGATATGTATATTGCTGACGGCGATATGGTCGTAGTCAGATATCAGATTAGAGGAACTCACGCTGGAAACTTCTACGGTATTCCCGGCACCGGCACAGAGGTTGATGTTTTGGCTGGAGCAATGTTCTGGCTTGAAGATGGCAAGATCACCAAAAGTTGGCATATGGCTGACGAAGCTGGATTCCTCATTCAGGTTGGTGAGCAGCTACCGGCTCGTGCTGACGGTCGTTGGGAAGCTTGGCCATTCGTATTGCCGACTCAAACCGGCGACGAGATTATGGAAGCAGCCTTGGCCAATCCAATAGATTCACAAGAATATCTGAATAAGCTTCAGGTAAATGCTTGGAAATCTCCAGCATACAAAGAGCAGGTTCTGCTCGCGGATCAATCACAACGCACAGGCCTGCGTAGTGGATTTTTGAATATAGTCGCTCGGGCTCCTCTCGATCTAAGAACTGAATACCCCTTTGGGCCGGCCTTTCCAGGTCGCGTTGATCACATTGCAATGCTTGCCTCAGATGGAAAAAGAGCGGCAATTCTGTTCCGTTTAACGGCTACAAATTCCGTAAGTTTGGTAGGTCTGCCAGCACAGGATCGTCCGATCGCCGCATACGAATTCGGCTTTCATGAGTTCGACGGTGAGGTGTGGAAATTCAATATGTGGTTTGGCGACGATCTAGGAATGCTTCTGCAAATTGGTGGCCCACAAGATCATTGGTTTCAAACTGAATCCGAATAATTTTTTTACATTTATAAAAGGTAGTTTTTTGATGCTAGATAGAACACACGCAGCGGACGCACAGAGTTGGGTCGAATCTGCCAACATTATTGATGTTGATTTTCCCATTCAGAATTTACCCTTCTGTGCTTTTACTACAGAAGCTGCTGGCCAGCGCTTAGGTGTTGGTATTGGCGATCAGATACTGGACCTTAGTGCTTGTGCGAGAGCTGGTCTGCTGTCAGCCTTGTCTGAGGAAGCAATAGCCGCCCTACAAAAAGCTGGACTTAACGACTTTATGGCGCTTGGAAAGGAAGATTGGAGCGCCGCGCGCAACCAAATATTTTCCATACTGTTGAACAACGGCGAGTTGGCGGACAAAGCCAAAGCATTATCCAAAAATATTATGCTCGCGCAGTCAGATGCTCAGTTGGCTCTATCCATGAATATTGGTGACTTCACTGACTACGAATGCTCACACCACCACGCCAAGCGCATGCGCAAGTTAATGTCCGGCGCCACCAAGCCTTTGCCAAATGGCTACTACCTTCCTCGTGCGTATCACGGTCGGTCGTCCTCAGTGGTGGTTTCCGGCTCACCCATTTACCTGCCTATTGGACAAATAGAGGCCGAAAACGAAACTCCGGAGGTTAAGCCCTGTGTAAATTTTGATTACGAGCTTGAGCTCGGAATTATTGTGGGTACCGGCAACGAACGAGGCCATCCGATTTTAATCGAGGATGCCGAAGATCATATATTTGGGTTCTGTATTGTTAACGATTGGTCCGCCCGGGACATACAAAAGTGGGAACGACTGCCACTAGGCCCATTTTTAGGTAAAAACCACGCAACCTCCGTATCTCCATGGGTAATAACCATGGAAGCCATGGCGCCTTTTAGAGCCCCTCAGCAAGCCGTTCCTGAAGAAGGTTGGCCTGCACCGCTGCCCTATTTAGACTCCGAGCAGAATCGCGCCTCTGGCGCTATCGATGTAGATTTCGATGTTTTTGTTTCGACCAAAAAAATGCGTCAACAAGGCATGGATCCGGTTGTTAATAGCAGCAATACGACTTTGGATGCGTCCTGGACCATTGGGCAGATAATTACCCAGCATACGAGCAACGGCTGCAACCTTCGTTCGGGTGACTTGATTGGTAGCGGCACGGTATCTGGTGAAGCACCTAGTGCTTCTGCCTGCCTGATGGAACTATCTGAAGCTGGCTCCATAACCAGACAACTGCCTACGGGTGAGTTACGCAGCTTCCTGCAAATTGGCGATAAGGTAACTTTCAAAGGCGCCAGTAAGAAAGATGGCTATCCAAAAATTGGTTTTGGCGAGGTCACCGGCACGGTACTTCCCCCCGCCGTCGACTATCGATAAGCTGCAGTTCTTTCGATAAAAATTTAAATAGACAGTAAGGTAGGAAGAATAATTCAATGATTGCCGATCCATGGTTTTACGCGGTAGCACTGCCCGCCGTGTTAATTACGGGCATGTCCAAAGGCGGTTTTGGCGGTATTGCTTTGCTCGCTGTGCCACTTATGGCATTGGTTATTTCGCCTATTCAGGCCGCTGGCATCATGCTGCCCATATTGCTGGCGATGGATGCGCAAAGCGTATGGGAATATCGCGGTACCTATGACAAACGCAATTTAATGATTCTTCTTCCCGGTGCGATGCTGGGTATTCTGATAGGCGGGTTGAGCGCCCAATTCATAAATGACGACATGATTCGTCTTTTCGTGGGCACCATCGCAATACTTTTTACCGTGCACTTTTTCTTTAAGGGTCGCTTCGCGACTGCTGTGAAGAACCCAAGTGCGCCTCTTGGGGTATTGCTGGGCACCAGCAGTGGGTTTACCAGCTTTCTTGCTCACGCTGGCGCGCCTACTTTTCAGCTCTATATGTTGCCGCAGAAAATGGATCGACGGCTCTATGCGGGCACCGCGGTTATTTTCTTTGCGGTAGTTAATTTTGTGAAACTGGTTCCCTACAGTTTTTTAGGCATGTTGGCACCGGGCAATTTGATGACGTCATTGATGTTAATTCCACTTGCAGTAGTGGGTGTCAAATTGGGCGTTTGGGCCAACAAGAAGTTATCCAATGATATTTTTTACAAGATCATTTACTCGGTAATTTTCTTGGTTGGCCTAATGCTGTTTTGGCAGGTGCTAGGCCCGAACCAGTCTTAGCTAAACTGTTTTTTTAGCTACCCAAATTCAGAAGGCGGGTGGTACTTTCAAGGTCGCAATCGGTACCCAGCATATTCATATGCGGAGAATGCAGAAGCACTCTAGAGTGGTGCATCGGTTCAGCAAGAAACTCCGGGTCTTCCAGAATAAACTCTGCCGACATAGCCGTATCATCTTCAATCAACTGGTATCTTTCTACGACGTGCTTTTGTGAGCTCGAGGGCACCCCTATTTGATAGGGAGAGCGATGGTCATCGAAGTTTCTAGTATCGATGACCAAAGTGCCTTGGTCCCAGTGTCCGATTGAGTGTCCGGTGACGAAGGTTATGGATGAATCAGGATGTTCTCTACCATCCATATATACAGTGCGCTGCTCGTTATACCACTCGCTGTTAATTATAATGCTGTCTTCCGCATCGCTTAGATCGAACTGCATAAGATAGCCTGTGGTAGATACAAAGGCAGAAGGGGTAGGTCGGCCCAGACAGCTTGATTCCGGGTTTTCCGCAGAAAGCGGATCATAGGCATCTCTAGCTGCTATGCCGGCTTCAGTGAGTACAAGCTGGGCATGGAAAAAACCGTCAAATCCACCCGGGTATGAGGGGCCTACTCTGGTTCGATCGGCGATCCAATTGCCGTCGAATGAATCCGCGGGCACTCTGCTGCTCGTGGTTTCTCCCGGCGCAATGGCTACCGGAGTACCGTCAAGCCGTTCGATTGTAGATATTTTTCCATAGGGCTTACCATTTATCGCCGGGTTAACTCTTACAAATACTTCGTCACCTGGCCTAAAAGTCTCAGAGTTCCAACCGCTGTTTCTAGTCAGCGAATTTATCCCGGCGAATTGGACATCCCAAACGACGGGTTCTCCGTTTTCCATTACTTCAACCACGAGATAGACGTGTGGTTGTCGCCAGACAAATTCAGTTACTTTTCCTTCGAGTGTTACGACAGAACTCTCATCCATTCCGGCATCACTATGGTGTGCAAAAGACGTCTGTGAAAAACTCAGAATGTTTAAAACTATCGTGAGCAGAACAAACTTCATAACTTCCCCCTATTCGTAAATTGAGATACTACTCGTCTGTGGCAAAGCAGTAGAAAAATCCGTCGCCATCGCTGGAAGCTAATAGCTCCGGGCTACAACCTCTGGTGGCATGTGCGTAGTTCCAAGAAGTCGGGTTTACACCTCCTCCTCGTCGATCACCATGGCCAATTAGAGCACTACCTTCGCCATTGCTGGTCCAATTACTACAAGTAGTGTCGCCCTCTGCATTAGAGGCTATGCCATCGAGTTCGCTGCCCGTAAGAATATCGTGGCGACTGTTTATTCCGTCATCCTGCACAGTAGATACAATTTGGTGAAATTCTCGCCCACGTTGATCCACTGCGGTCGTCTTGGTTAGCGAATTTTGGTCGGAGTGAAGGTTATTAATATCCATTGCTACCAGCTCGCCCTTAGCGTTGTACCAAGGGCCTGTTCCGATTCTATCGCGCGCGTTCACACCGTTCTCACCATTAGTGCTGGCGGTGGTGCTAAGATAGGCTTGCCAAATCTTGTCACCTTGGCCGACTTCAGAGGCCAGAGCGGAGCAGTGAGCATCAGCGCCCTCAAGGCCGCCTAGATTAGCGCCATCACCCGGACCTTCACTGGTAAGAAAGAAACTCATGAAAGGGTGTACTTCCGGGCGATCACGAAGAGGCGGAGAGCAACTATTTTCAATAAAGACTTCATCCTCAACGGCGACCTTAATATTGGTCATAATAAAGGGTTCAGCGAGATAGACGGGGTCTGTTGTGGCAGTTTCTACCGAGAGCATTGCGCCATATCCGGGCTCATCCACTCTCTGGTAGGTTTGAACTATGGTTGCCTGATCGCTTAGGCGATTGCCTTCTGGTGTCGCTAAGTTGGGCAACAGGTTTGTGATCTCTACCACTAAAGCTCCGTTTTCATAACGGGCTATAGCATCGCCAAGGTGGCTATGGATTCCCAGAGCAGCCCGGTCGTCGAAATAGACTACTCGGTGACCACCGTATTCTTCGTAATCAAACACTACGCGGTCGTCATACTGTGCAACTCTCACACCATAGTGAGACATACCGGCCTGTCTTATTAGCCCAGGATTATCACAGAAAACCTGAGGATCATTGGCGGGCTGATAAGCCGCTTGATGAGCCAATCCAGCCGCATTGAATGGAACAAAAGGGTCTCGAGGTGATGCGTAGGGAGAGCCTTCTCCATGCCATAGACCTGACAAATTCGGACGTCCGTCGGAAAGTAGTGATTGTCGGTCACGTGGCACGAATGCGGTTGGTTCAGCGATCTCTACTTCCACGCCGGCAAGACTACTCAGCACCGATTGACTATTCGGGTCCAATAGATCCGCGGTAACAATTGCCACCATCGGTGAGCCATCATGAGTTGAATCGCCGCCAATACGAATCCGGTCGCCGATCGAGAATGTATCATTGCTCCAACCTTGTCGTCGCAATGTCGTAGCGGAATAACCTTCGCCTACCCACTCGGTCTTCGAACCGTCGTCATTGGTAACTTCAAAAACGACTAGAACATGAGGGTTTCTAAAGCTAAACCTGGTTACTTCCCCTTCAACAGTAATGGGCGCATCGCTTGTAAAAGTCGCCGCGAATGCGTGATGCGAAAAGGAGTGGGGACTAGCCAGAGTCAGCCCCAAAACAATAACGCTAAAAAATACACCTTTCATTTTGGTCCCTGTAATATGAGCGGTTATTTGATTTAAATTTAATAAATATTGGCCTGCGATAGAGCCATTCACTGTAGGTTACACTTTGTTAATATCATATGCGCGAATTTATTTACTAAATAGTTATAGTCGATAGTCTTACTATACGAATCTAAACGATCTTGGGGAAAATCCAAAATGTTAAATAAATACTTGTTTTTTAAGGTAATTCTACTTTCGGCGTTCTTTGTTACGGCAAACCTGTCGAGCGCAGACACCGATGTAGATAAGCTATTTATGCTGCAAAGCGAGCTTGGTGAGTCTCGAGGCGTATGTTTCGATATCCCCGGCTACCGCGCAACCATAGATTTAAATATTCCCCTCGTTGCCCATACTTGTAAGCCAAACGCCGATGCGCGTGAAGATATGATCTTTCGGCTAGATTACCCAGCCGTTGGAAATATCTATAACACCGAATACGAGGTCTGCCTCGACACCGTTGAGTCTTTAGAGCGTGGATCGGTTTACATGCGCCCCTGCACAGGTTCGGTAACTCAGAAATTCGACCGCGCAGCTAATGGCGAACTTAAGCCAATGGGATCAGATCTATGCGTTACGGTTTCTCCTTCACCTTGGCACCCGGCGGTACTCGCTGGAGTAGTTCCAGAGCCAGGGGTTACCTTTGCCGCTAAAGCTATGTCGCTTGCGCCCTGCGACGATGTTGCGGATGACTTAAAACACTGGAGTTTTTAGGCCGGGCTGTCTCTGAGAGCCGATACTTTTAGCGAGAATCTTGATATGAAATTCAGTTTAGCCTCAATGCTTATTGGTCTTGCGCTTGTTGGTTCATCACCGGCAGTTGCACATCACTCGCCCTTTTTATACTTCAATCCCGCGGAGACGGTCTTCCTTGAAGGTGAAATTTCTAATTTGCGATGGAGAAATCCACACGTATATATCACCTTAGATACGGATGAAGGCAAGTCCTATAACGTCGAAGCAAACTCAGTGAGTATTTTGCAGCGCATGGGCATCGATAAGAGTGTCTTTGCCTCTGGCAACAGAGTAGAAGTTGCTGGTTGGCCTTCGGTGAGAGGTGTTGATGAGATCTTTATTACTAATCTGCTTAAGTCTGACGGTACGGAAGTCGTTATGTTTCCTGGTGTACCGGCACTCTGGTCTGAGCGAGTAGAAGGCGATTCTTCTCGCTGGTTAGTGACGGAAGAGACCTTGGGAGAGAATGACAGCGACGCTGAGGGAATATTCCACGTTTGGGCCACCAGCCTGAGCGATCCAAGTGAGGTGCTAATTTTTGATCGGTACGACTTTGATCTGACCGAACAAGCAGAGAAGGCGCGCGCCGAATACGACATCTTTGACAACGTGACGCTTAATACCTGTGAGAAAAAGGGCATGCCATTTTTAATGGAGCAGCCTTACCCCATGCAATTCGCCAAAAGCGAAAATGCAATTCTTATGCATATGGAAGAGGGCGACATGCTTCGCGTATTCGATATGTCGTCCGACGCAGATTACTCTGACAAAGAGCCGATACCACTTGGGTATTCCGTGGGGCATTGGGAAGGCGAAACACTAGTAGTTACCACTATCAATAGCAGCTGGCCACTTATCGATGTAACCGGAGTGCCGAGCACGCCAGACGCCGTTTTTGTTGAACGGTTTATGCCCAGCGAAAGTGGTCAGCGCCTCGATTACCTTTTAACCATTACTGATCCAAACACCTTTAATTCGCCGCAAGAGTTTACAAAATACTGGCTGTGGGTACCCGGTGAAAAAGTGGAACCATTTAACTGCGTTTCTGATTGACAGAAACGCTCAATACAAAAGACTATATTCCTTGGAGGAATCTTTGAAAAATGTAAGTCTTAGTTGTTTAGCAGTTCTAGTAGCGGCATTTTCTTTACCGGTCGCGGCGCACCATTCAAACGCTCCACACTTTGATTCTACAAAGCCTATTTCTATTGAGGGCGTGGTTACGGAGTTTCAGTTTGTTAATCCTCATGCCTGGGTATACCTGGATGTGATCAGTGCAGATGGTCAGGTCGAAAACTGGAACTGTGAACTTAGCGCTGCTTCCGGCTATAGGCGACAGGGATGGACGGATGATCTATTTGCCGTTGGTTCTGCACTAAAAATCGACGGAATTGCGGCTCGACGCGACCCTCTAGGTTGTTCGTATCAATCGGGCACCTTGGCTGATGGAACAATTGTCGCCCGTGGCGGACAGATAACCAATGGCGAAGATGTTTTGAGTGCATCAGTGGCTATAGACTTAATCGAATCTGTAGATTTAACCTCTATGGTCGGCACTTGGATTTCTACTCCACGGAGACGTGGCGGTGGCGGTGGCGCCCCGCAAAGCGGTGATCCGGCAGTTCGATATGCCGACCAAGTAACAGAAGCTGGTATGACGGCACTTCTTGCCTATGATCAGCGTTTTGACGATCCGGCTTTGGTATGCAGTCCGTCAAGTATTACCCGCGGCTGGTCAGAGCCCGGTGGCCCATCTGAATTTACCCAGACAGAAGATCAAATCGTAATCCGGCACGAATATATGGATATGCTGCGTACTATTGACCTAACCACGAGAGAGCACCCCTCAATTATCCAACCTAGCCTTACTGGACACTCGGTTGGCTGGTTTGAGGGCGACACCTTGGTTGTCGAGACAGTCGGCTTTGAAGCCGGCGTATTGGTGCCGCATCCAGGGCTAGTTCACAGTGATGAAATGAAGGTAATAGAGAGGTTAACTCTGGCTGAAAATGGCAACCTACTGCTTCGAGCCTACGAAGTGACAGATTCGAAGTATTTTACAAAGGCCTATACGGGCAATAGCAGTTGGACTAGAAGCGATATTCCGGTATCTGCATACAACTGTGTTGAGTTGGGTGGTATCAGCAATATTAGGCAAGACTAATTTTTAGGGGAAACAGCATATGATCCAGGAAAAAATTGATCCGCAGGTAATCAGCCTTTATGACGACTACTGTCATGGTGTTATTGATCGCAGAGAATTTATGCGTCGAGCGACTGTTCTTACCATTGGCGGAGTGAGTGCGCTAAGTATGGCAACCGCCTTGCTGCCAAGGTATGCCGAAGCACAGACTATCTCATTTACCGATGAGCGTATTAAGGCCACTTACGTGGACTACGAGTCGCCGGGTGGTACTTCCGGTCAAATGCGTGGCTACTTGGTTCAGCCAGCAGGTGAGGGCCCTTTCCCGCCGGTATTGGTAATCCACGAAAATCGTGGTTTGAATCCCTATGTTAAAGATGTTGCCCGACGCTTTGCAGCCGAAGGATTTCTTGCCCTGGCTCCGGATGGTTTGTCGCCTGTTGGCGGATACCCGGGGAATGACGACGACGGTCGTTCACTGCAAGCCAGTTTGAATCCGCAAGAACTTTTGCAAGATATGGTTAACAGTGCGGAGTTCTTGCGAGCCCATGATTTAGCTGGTGACGAACTAGGTGTGACCGGCTTTTGCTGGGGCGGTGCGGCAACAAACTTCTTGGTAGCCGAACTGGGCGACCATGTTCGAGCAGCGGTGCCTTTCTACGGCAGCGGTGTATCAGCCGAAGCGGCAACTAATATTAAGGCAGCGATGATGATTCAATCGCCTGAGAATGATGATCGCATCAATGCGGCTTGGCCGGAATTTGAAGCAGCGCTTCAGGCTGCTAATGTTACCTATGAGCGGCACATCTATCCCGGTGCAAACCATGGCTTCCATAACAATTCGACACCACGCTACGATGAGGCAGCAGCGAATCAGGCCTGGAGCCGAATGATTGAATTCTTTAATCACTATTTAGATTAAAGGATTAGGTATAAGGCTTCGCCTCCAGTCCTTTGGGCTGGGGGCAATTTTTTGAATAACTACTTACTGTTCCGGAGACCCCATGTATATCGCTATCGATTTCGACGGCACCATCGTTGAGCACCGCTTTCCTGAAATTGGCGAGCCAGTTCCCGGTGCAATTGAGTGGATAAAAAAAATCAAAGAAGCGGGTGCTATTTTGATCTTATGGACGGTGCGAAGCGATGGCGAAAGGTACGGTGATGTATTAACCCAGGCCAAAAACTACTGCGAAGAAAATGGGCTCAAGTTTCATTTTGTAAATCAAAGCCCGGAGAAGTGGAGCGATAGCAATAAGGCTTATGCGAATATCTATATTGACGACGCTGGTTTTGGTTGTCCTTTGATCGAGCCCCCTGAAAGGGGTCGTCGCCCCTATGTAGATTGGGAGCAGGTCGGCCCTGCGGTCCTCAAAAAAATTCCACCGCCCATGGGTCCTTACGGGCGTTAGCAAATACTCTCTATCCCCTTCTCACTCTCATGCGCAATCCGGTAGACTGGGAAAATCATTCCCAGTGCAGATTAGCTGCCGGAGAATCGACATGATTCGTACACTTCACTTTCGTTGGTTTTTTGTTTGTATTTCTATAATGGCTGCAGCGGCCTGTGCCTCTAGCGTCAGTATCAGTGTCGTTGCGCCAGGTATCGACGCTGCACAAAGTGGTCGACTCTTTGTTGTATTTTCCAAAGCGGATGAAAAAAAGGTGAGGTTATTTTCTCGAGAAGTGACAACGATCAGCCCCGATTTCAAATCGGTTGGCCCATTACCAGATCAACCGCTGCACCATTTTTCGCAATGGATGTGGAAAACTGGAATGGTGAAGCAATGCAATTTAACGCCACTGGGTCCTATCCGTTAGCTAGTATCTCCGAACTGACCCCTGGTGTTTGGAATGTGCAGGCTCTATTGGATAGCAATTCGGTTCTCGCGGATGTGAACTCACCCGGGAATCTCTATTCGGTCGACAAGCAGATTGAAATTTCCGATGAGACTATCGATATTCAGCTGGAGCTGACTGAGGCCATCGATCCTGAATCGCTGCCTGCAGATACAGAACTGCTCAAGTTTGTTCGAATTCGGTCTCAATTACTTTCTGATTTCTACGCCCAAGATATGTATCTACGCGCCTCGGTATTGTTGCCTGCAGGTTATGAAGAGGGCGCAAATATTCGATATCCGGTTTTGTATCATGTGGGAGGTCTGAGCGACCGATATACCCGCAGTATTGGCTTACTGGAGGAAGAAGACTTCGCCGCTTATTGGATGCATGAAGCAACTCCGGCGGTGGTAATGGTATTTCTCGATGGGGAATCACCCTGGGGTGATTCCTATCAGGTGAACAGTGATATCAGCGGGCCCTATGCGGACGCAAACTTCGAAGAACTATTTGTGCACCTTCAGCAAAACTTCCCTATTGCGGATCAAGCCGACTCGCGCTTTGTAAGCGGCTGTTCGACGGGCGGCTGGGTATCTATGGCGCTACAGGTCTTTTACCCCGATTACTTCAATGGTGCCTATTCATTCAGCCCGGACTCCCCTAGTTTTAAGGCATTCCAGTTAGTGGATTTATATGAAGATGACAACGCCTTTGTAAATGAGCATGGGATAGCGAGGCCTAGTATGCGTGCTACTGACGGAGAGCCAATGTTTGGTGTTGGCGATGAAGTTCAGGTTGAATCAGCCATGGGTATTCAGGATAACTTCCTAAATTCTCGACAGCAGTGGGCTACCTGGAATGCTCTCTATGGCCAGCTTGATACAGAAGGCAATCCAATACCGGTATGGAATCAGGCAACGGGTGAGATCGACAAGCAGGTGGTTGAATCCTGGAGTAAATGGGATATAGACAAACACATGGTCGAGAATTGGGAAGTGCTTGGGCCAAAGCTAGAAGGAAAACTACACTTCTGGATGGGAGATATGGATAACTTCTATCTAACTGCCGGGCTAAGGATTCTCGAGCAAAGTCTTTCCGGGCAAATCAACCCGATTTCAGATGCGAGCTTTACCTGGGCTCCCTATCTCGGGCATTGCGAGTTAGATAATCAGACCTACTACTTTGATGTTATTGAAAAGCTAAGTGAGCGTGATGCCCTTTGATAAGGGCTGTAAATCCTTGAATTTTAAAGAATATATATTGTTTCAATTAACTGGATATTCAAAAAATACTTCGATTCGGTGCCAAGAAGAGGACTTGAACCTCCACGACCATAAGGTCACTAGCACCTGAAGCTAGCGCGTCTAACAATTCCGCCACCTGGGCAAGGTGTTTTCAGCGCCCGTTTCTATAAATAAAAGGGGGCCAAAAATTGGACGCGAACTGTACGCAGCAGCATTTTTGTTGTCAATGAATCCCCCTTACATTCTGGTTGAAAAAGCGGCTTTGGCTTTTCGTTTGTTAACACTTCATTTGTTAACTTTAAGTTAAGATGCTTTTGGTTAGGTTCAGCGGTTTTGTTTCATTTAACGAAGCCCTGACTAAAAACTCTATAGGGATTTGGTTTTCAATCTGGTCTCTATCTAGAGTTTCAATTTTTTGTTTTGGGGGAAGTAGTGGATTCACAGAATCAGGGAATTTTTGCGAAGGCTTTACAGAAGCTTGCCGTAATCGAGCAAAACGAAATTAAGGCGACTTTTGCGTCTATGCTTTTCGTTTTTATATTGATGGCTTCTTATTACATTCTGCGGCCAGTGCGCGATGCAATGGCTAGTGACTGGAGTGATACTGAAGTAGCCTTTTTGTGGAATATCAACTTCCTGGTTAGTGCCGGTATTGTAGCCCTCTACGGTTTTATTATTTCCCGAGTTCAGTTAAAGCGCGTAGTTCCGATTGTATACGCGATGTTCGCCGCAACCTTCGTTGCCTTCTATATAGTCGCTGGCATGGTGGGTGAGGGCGTACTGGTCGATAAAGCCTTTTACCTTTGGGTAAGTGTATTTGCGCTGTTCAATGTGTCGGTATTTTGGACCTTTATGGCGGATACCTTTAATAAGGAACAAGCGAAACGGTTGTTTGCCGTTATCGCCACGGGTGCTAGCGCCGGTGCATTGGTCGGCCCAGCGATTCCCGCATTGTTTGCCGGCGTTCTGGGCACAGATACTTTAATGCTTATTGCTTCTGTAGGCCTGCTTCTGGTTATTCCGCTGGCGATATATATCTATCATTTGAAAGCAACTGAACTGGGTAATACCGATGTGAGTGCGGATTTGAGTGCTCAGAAAATGGGTGGAAAATGGTGGGCTGGATTTTCTACTTTCGCTACCAATCCCTTTTTGATGGGTATCGGCGCCTTTATTTTGCTCTACGTATTTATCGGGTCATTTGTGTACTTCGAGCAGAAAAATCTACTGGAAATATATAGCCGTGAAGAGCGCACTCAAATTCTCGGCAGTATCGATCTAATCACTAATTTACTTACCTTTGGGATGGCATTTTTCCTTACCGGAAGAATAGTTACCAAGCTGGGCATGCCCTTTGCTTTGGCGTTGCTGCCCTTTGCAGTCTGTGTCGGTTTAATTGTATTGGCCTTTGCGCCGGTTTTGGTTGTGCTATTGGCGCTCCAGGTTGCTCGACGATCGGGTAACTACGCTATTACTCGACCGGCGCGGGAAATGCTCTTCACTCATGTGACCAAGGAAGAACGCTTTAAGGCGAAGCCCGTTGTCGATGTTGTGGTTTATCGCGGTGGTGATGCCCTTAGTGGTAGCCTATTTGCCTTGTTGACAGACGGTATTGGTCTTGGTCTTGCCGCAGTTGCTCTTGTTGGCGCGGTTATTTCCGCTCTTTGGGGCTGGGTAGGTATTAAGCTTGGCCGCAACTATGAAGGTAAAGAAACAGCCGAAGCTGAAGCCGATCAAGGCTAAGGTTCGCAAGAGAGTTAAGTTAGATAGCGTTAGTTAAAGAAGTAAGTAAATAATTCGGGGGAGTAATGAATTATAGAATCTTAACGGCAGCCCTAATGGCAGCCACATTTGTTTTGTCTGCCTGCGAGGGCCGCTCCACTACTGAGGCGATGCCTGAAGTAATGGCATCCAATGCTCCCGACACCATTCTTATTAATGGCAAAGTGCTTACCGTCGATGACGAATTTAGTGTTGCTGGTGCCTTAGCTATCAAGGACGATCGCATTGTTTCTGTCGGTGACAGCATTTCAATTAGCGAATTGGCTGACGATTCCACGGTGGTTATTGACCTTGAAGGCAAAACGGTAATTCCCGGTTTGATCGATAATCATATGCATTTTATTCGCATGCCCCAGCGCTGGAATTTACAGGCGCGTATCGACGGGAAAAATACCCGGCAAGCCGCTTTGGATGTAATAACTGAAAAAGCAGCCAGCATGGAGCCGGGTGAATGGATAATGGTTCAGGGTGGCTGGAGTGAAGGTCAGTTTGCAGATCAAGCCGGTGGTTTTACCTTGGAAGAGCTGGATGCAGCAGCACCAAATAATCCCTTGTTCCTACAAATTCTTTATACCCACGCTTATGCAAATACTCTCGCTATAGAGGCAGTTGGCGCCAACCCCGCTGACGGATCAAAACTGGGTACTCCCTACATCGTTGCTGAGCCACCTTACGGCTTACTCAATGAGCAAATGCCTCCTGTAAGCGCAGCGCAGCTAGAGCAAAACGTCCTGGATGTTATTGCGGCGCTAAATAAGGCCGGTCTAACCAGTGTCTATGATGTTGGCCGCCCGCCGGAAGGAGATATAAGCCTTCTTGATCGCATGTCTGAAAATGGCCCGCTTGATCTGCGTGTTTGGCACACACTTAAATATCAGGCCTACGGTGCAGCGGATATTCCTGCCACGGTAGAGCTAATCAATAACAATATCGCGAACAGCACAGATGACTATCTTGGTCTTTTGGGTATTGGTGAGCATGTGTACCTTCCCATGTTTGACCTGCCAAATGTTACCGAGCCATATTCCGATGAGGTTGTGGAAGAGTTCCGGCAGATTTCTCAGGCTGCGGCATCTGGCGGCTTTCGCATCAATGAGCATTCAATGATGGATGTCACTATCAACAGCATTCTAGATGCATGGGAGCAGGTAGATGCGGTAACTCCTTTGGCCCCATTGCGTTGGAGTCTGGAGCATGTTTTAACCATCTCGGAAGCAAGTATTGAGCGCGCCAAAGATCTAGGCGTCACCTTGGCGGTGCATCAGGTGGCTATGAATATGCCTCCCTTCTTACAGCCTAATATTCGTGCCATGCAAGACAGCGGTATTGTTTGGGGTTTAGGTACAGACGCCAGCGTTGTCTCTGCTTATCAGCCTTTTATTACTCTAGGCTGGGTAACAACAGGTAAGTCCATCAACGGCCAAACCATTAATGAAGAACCGGTGACTCGTGAAGAGGCTTTGATTGCTCACACGCGAAGCAACGCTTTTTTGCTGCACAAAGAAGATGACCTTGGCAGTTTAGAAGTTGGCAAGTTGGCAGATTTGGTTGTGCTTGACCGAGATTATATGAATATTCCGGTAGACCAGATCTTTGATATTCAACCGGTGATAACGATGGTTGGCGGGCGCGTAGTTTATGATGCTTCGTCAGAGATGGTGCCTTAGTTTATTTGGGTGTCGTTTTAGATTCTCGGGGGTGCGTCTGATGACTAGATATTTGATTTCTATTGCAGTGGTGGTGGCAGTTTTTCTGTCCGCCTGTGACAGTTTGGCGCCTGAAAATGCCGAAATGGACGCGGCCATAGAAATTGCATTGGAAAATGCCGCACAAGCACCCGTTCGGCCGCCACCACCTCCCGGCGATGGTCGTTCCCTAATAGAACCCAGCTCGATACAAAGCTATAAAACTGTCGGTGATTCTGAGCTTAGTGCACACATATTCACTCCAGATGGCCATAGCACTAGCGACAAAATAGCCGCACTAATTTTTATGCACGGTGGTGGCTTGCGACAGGGTAGTCCTCAGCAGGGTTATGACCTAGCTGCGCGGCTTATTCCCGAGGGTATTGCCGTAGTCTCGATTGCATATCGTCTATTGGATACGCCAGACCGTACGCTCGATGAAATAATTTCAGACGCTAAATCTTCGGTTCGTTGGTTACGAGAAAACGCCAGCGACTTAGGAATAGATCCAGATCGTATTGTTATGTCCGGCCATTCTGCAGGCGCCTATCTCGCGCTCACCACTGGCGTTATTGATGAGTTTGATGAGATCACAGAGAATCTTGAGGTTAGTTCGGTTCCGAACCACATGATTCTTTGGTCTGTGCCGGTTTCTCGCACGGACAATTCAGAAAATTCAATGGTGCCCGAAGGCTATAGCATGGATGACTTTGTTCCAGCGAATTACGTTGCTGCTGACATGCCGCCTGCACTATTTATTCATGGCAACGCCGATACAACAGTTGCCTTTGAGCCTGCAATGGCATTCCATCAACAGTATGGTGAGGCGGGAAATCAAACCAAGTTTCATCTCATATCAGGTGCGGATCATTTTTTCCGCAGACCGGAACATCGAAGTCAAGTATTCACTCTGATAAGTAATTATCTGGTTTCATTGGGATATGCATCAATTGAATAGATGGGCTGCGGCACAGAGATTCAGAAAAATTTGGACAAATGGGGAAAGAAAGTTGATTAGAAGTAGCCTGATTTTATTGAGCATATTGTTACTAGCGGCGTGCTCCGAATCCACTGAAGATATGGCAAGCAGCATGCCGCAAGTTTCTGCAGCGGCTCCTTCGCAGCCAAATGTAATTTTTATAATGGTTGATGATATGGGTTTTGGTGATGTCGGTTACCTCGGCAGTGAAATTGCCACGCCCAACCTGGATCAGCTAGCCCTAGATGGCATGCAGCTCGACCGTAATTACGTTTACCCTGTATGCAGCCCCACCAGAGCTGCGCTGCTATCAGGTAAAAGCCCATTAGATATGGGCATTACCGGACCTATCGACGACTACGCCAGCTTGCCTGCTGACCTAAAAATAATGCCTGAGTACTTCAAAGATCTGGGTTATCAGACCCATATGATTGGTAAGTGGCATTTAGGGCTTTCTGAAACCAGCGCTTGGCCATCGGCCAAAGGTTTTGACAGTTACTACGGACTTCTCGGTGGTTGGGTAGATTTTTATACCCATGTATTTGCTGAAAGGCTGGATTGGCAGCGCGACGGCGTTTCGGTTCACGAAGAAGGTCACGCAACAGACCTGATGACAGACGAGGCCGTCAGTATTATTGAAGGTCGAAACGAGGGACAGCCATTTCTGATGTGGCTTGCTTACAACGCGCCCCATAGTCCTTTGCAGCATCCACCAACTTACTCTGATCTGAATAATTACCCTGAGATCAGCGACCGCAGCGTTTACGCAGAGATGGTTACCCATTTAGATGGCGGTATTGGTCGAGTATTGGATACCCTGGAAGCGCAGGGCATTCTGGAAGAGACCATAGTGATTTTCTCCAGCGACAACGGTGGTGTTCCTGGCCTCGGTGCCAGCAACGGTATTTTACGCGGCGCAAAGCGTGATGCTTTAGAGGGTGGAATGCGGGTTCCCGGGTTAATAAGCTGGGTTGGAACCATCGATTCAGGCGGTCTTTTAGAGCAGCCTATTGCGGTACATGATTGGTTACCGACGCTATTGGACGCAGTTGGCGGTGATTCTGAAGTCGTAGTTGATGCCTACGGCCAGAGTATGTGGGCAGCTATTACCGATGGAGTAGAGATAGAACGGAATACCGTTGTTATGGGTGCAACAGGCAGCCTGGGTGTTTTTGAATGGCCGTTGAAGCTTGTGGCCATTGAGAATGCCGAAACCGGTGAGCAAAGTTATAGCCTATTCAATGTGGTTGATGACCCTAGTGAGCAGAATGATTTAGCCGCGATTAATCCCGAGATAGCAGCACGATTGATAGCCGAAATAGCGGCTATGCCAGTGCCAGAAGTAAATAGGCTTGAACCTGTGTTCAATAACTCTCCACGCTACTACCCAGCCGATGTGCCGACTTACGACGCGCGTCACATCGGTATTAAGGAGCCATGGGCCGAAGCGGTAACCAACGGAACATTACCGGAATATTATGAAGAGCTTTAATTTTGTCATATTGATAACGGCCGCCTTTATGGTGGTGGCCTGCTCAGATTCGACAGAGGTTGTCCCTGATCAAGCTGCGATGCCTGATTCCTCAAATCTGTCCGCTAGCCCTTCTAATTCTCAGCCAAACGTCCTATTTATCCTAGTGGATGATATGGGCTTTAACGATGTTGGCTACAACGGTAGTGAAATTGCCACACCAAATTTGGATGAGCTTGCTGCCACAGGTGTTCAGCTGGACCGCAACTACGTATATCCGATTTGCAGTCCAACTCGTACAGCGCTTCTGACCGGACACAATCCTTTGGATTATGGCGTTGATGGGCCAATGGGTGATCACACCGGAGTGCCATTGGAATTGAAGCTGATGCCGGAGTATTTCAAAGATATGGGCTATCAGACGTATATGGTCGGCAAGTGGCATCTGGGCATTGGCAATACGGATTTTTGGCCTACCTCCCGTGGTTTTGATTACCACTATGGATTTCTTGGAGGCTGGATCGATTTTTACACCCATGTCTATCATCAGGCGCTTGATTGGCAGCGCAATGGTCAAACGCTGCGCGAAGAAGGCCATGCGACTGACTTGCTTACCGAGGATGCCATTCGTGTGATTGCAGGTCGCGATTCAGAAAGTCCCTTTTTTATGTACCTCACTTACAACGCGCCGCATTCGCCACTGCAATTTACGCCAGTAAATAGTGGTTTGAATTCTGATGTAGAGGCAGGCGATCGGAGGGTGTATGCAGAAATGGTAACTCAGGTAGATGCGGCTATCGGTGAAGTAATCGCTTCCCTCGATGCAGAAGGTATTTTGCAAGACACCATTATTGTATTTTCCAGTGATAATGGCGGAGCCTTGGATCAGGGTGCCAGTAATGGCGATTTGCGCATGGGCAAAGGCCAATCCTACGAGGGCGGCATGCGAGTACCAGGGTCCATTTGGTGGCCTGGTCAGGTTGAAGGCGGAATTCTTGAGCAGCCCATCGCTGTGCATGACTGGTTACCAACCTTACTTGAAGCCGCAGGTGGAGATCCGGCGGATGCTATTGACCCTTATGGGCAAAGCATGTGGGGAGCAATTGCTCGAGGCGAGCAAATTGATCGAGCGCTTACTACTATCGGGGTCGGCAATTCTAGAGCCTCTTTTGATTGGCCTCTAAAAGTGGTGCGACATGGTCAAGGTGATTTGCAACAGATTGGACTTTTCAACGTATTGGATGATCCCACTGAAACCAATGATTTGTCAGAGAGTAATCCCGAGAAACTAGCGGAATTATTAGCACTAATTGAAGCGATTCCCAGTGTTCCCTCTAAGGGAGTTCTGCCGGGTGGGAAAAGACCTGGAGAGTATTTTGGTAATACAGACGGGGATGGCTGGAACTATGATATTCGCTTGCCAGAAGTTGATGAGCCTTGGGCCGAAACTGCTGTTCGAGGAAGTAATTAGATTTTTATAGGTAGGGTAATCCTGGGTTGGTAGTCCTATTGATAACTAGGTGCTGTTGCCCAGTTAAAGATTAGACAAGAGGGGATCTTTTAGATGATAAAAACAAATATATTTGGATATCGGCGTGGAATTTTTGCCGGTTTGGTTCTGTTTGGTCTAGCGATGATGCAGGGCGCCACTGCGCAAATGTATCCGATGGATTCGCGGCAGGGTATGTCTGGAGAAGAACTATTTCCTACCTGCGCCTTTTGTCACGGTACTCAGGGTCAAGGTGGGCCTGCTTTGGATGCGCCAGCGCTAGCCGGTATGGAAGCCTGGTATGTTGAAAGACAGCTGCATAATTTTAGAAACCGTATTCGCGGCACGCACTACGATGATGTGCCCGGTGTTCAGATGTCTATTGTTTCCGGCATGGTCAGAAACGACGCCACTATTAAAAATATTGCGGAATACATAGAAGATATGGAGCCCGGTGCGCCGCCAGAATTGGCCCGCGGTGAGGTGGCTGGCACTGATAGACCATTTATTTGGCGCTCAAAATACGCCGCTCTACAGCATCCAAGCGAGCCTGATGTGGCTAAAGGCGAAGAAATATACGTTAGTGCCTGTATTGCTTGTCATGGCATAAACGGCAACGGCAACGTGCTGCTGGGTTCTCCCAAGCTGGTTAATCAAACCGACTGGTATATGGAAAGACAGCTGCAGTACTTCAGAGATGGAATCAGAGGGGCGGATCCAAGCGATGTGTATGGTCCGCAAATGGCACTTTTTGCAAAAACCTTGGCAGACGAGCAAGCAATTGCTGATGTTGTTGCCTACATAATGACTTTATAAAGGAGAGCCAAATGAAAATTAATATACTAGTAATTACTACTCTATTGGCGATCTTCCAAGTGTCAGCGGCAAATGCTGACATGGTTGAAATTAAATTGGTGGATACTCAGGATGAAACACGCGGTTGGTGCGTTGATCTTTTTGCGCACCTAGCCGGCGCTATGCCAATTGGTGGTTTTCAGGGCCACGATTGTTTTTTGTATATGGGCGGCGTTCAGATAGACCAAGGCTTTGATGAGGCATCTATTGCCGAAGGTGAATTTGTACTTCCCCACTGGGATGTATGTATGACATTACAAGAGCCGAAGCACCATTCTTATGTGGCAGCAGAGCCCTGTAATGGCGAGATTGCGCAACAAATTACCATGCACGACGACGGCACAATAACACCAGATATGGCGCCGGATCTGTGTCTGACTATTGGCACGATCAGCATACCCGGAGGTGGTCGGTTGGCTGCAGTTGGCGCTCGGCCACCTGCAGATAACTCCACTATTCCGCTGATCCGGCGCATGACTTTTGACGACTGTTCAGTCGATGCAGCGATCGCTGTGCTGCAAACATGGACGCTTCGCAAGGGTGAATACACTCCCGAAGAGCTAACAATGCCGCACCGATTCCAGCTGGCAGACTAATACCTATAGTCATAAAGGTAGTAATGTAAATGACCGACAACGCTAACGCTGTTGCCGATCTTTTTTGGGGAAAAATGAATCGTAAATTACATCTTAGCTGGCTATTAGCCGCGGTATTTGCGTCCGGCTGCAATAGTCAAACTGACGAAGTGGTTGAGGCCGAGAACGGTGCTCCAGCCCCAGATACCATCTTTGTGAATGGCAAAATCCTTACAGTTGATGCGGACTTTAGTATTGCCAGTGCCTTAGCTGTATCTGGTGAGCGCATTGATGCCGTGGGCGGAACGCAAGAGATCAGCTCTCTGGCAGGCCCCAATACTCAAATCGTCGACCTGCAAGGCAGGACGGTAATCCCCGGTCTTATTGATAACCATCTGCACTACTTGCGCGGGACCAACTTTGCGGCCTACGAACTTCGTATTCACGGGGTTACGTCGCGAGCGGAAGTTCTCAGGCGCATTAGCCAGCGTGCGGAAGAACTTGGCCCTGATCAGTGGATTTTTATTCTAGGTGCCTGGAACGAACAGCAGTTTGAAGATCAGCCCGGAGGCTTTACCCGTGAAGAGCTTGATCAAGCGGCTCCAAACAATCCGGTATTTATCCAAAAAACTTATGTCGCCTTTTTTATGAACAGCCTGTCAGAAGCAATTTTGGCGCCCGCGCTGGGCGATTTTTATACAGGTGATTCAGTAGTGCGAACTAGCAGTGCTGACGGCAGAGCGGTGATGTACGCGGCGCTGGAGTACTTTCCTTTTGCTATCAATATGCAAGAGCGAAAAGAAGAGGTTAGAGCCTTTAACCGCTATCTAACTAGCATGGGAATAACCGCAACATGGGATGCGGGATATCTGGATGGTTCCTACGACCCGGTAATCGAACTGGCTGCCGAAGATGATCTTGATTTACGGGTGTTCTACGCGCAACGCTATTGGGCGGAAACATCACGGACTTCAATTGCTGCGGCAGAACTTCTCGACCGTGAAGCGCCTTTTCAGCGTGATGATAAATTCGGCATGTTTGGCATAGGAGAACATGTTCATGGCTTTTTGCACGATACAACCGGTTCGGCAAATCCATTCTCTGACGATATTTGGGATCAATGGACATTGATTGCAGAGTCTGCCGCGCGCAACGGCTGGCAGTTAAATGAGCACGCAATGCAAGACGGAACCTCCGTGGGCATGCTGGATGTATCCGAGCGATTGGCTGAGCAATATCCTATAGCGGATTTGCGTTGGACCCTTGGTCATGTTGATTTGATTAAGCCTGAGACTATTCATCGGGCCAAAGATCTGGGTTGGAATATCACTATTGCCAACCATACGGTTAAACCGCGAATTGAGGGAATTGCCTCGCCGCCAATCCGCCAGATCCAAGACAGCGGAATACTTTGGGGCTTGGGTTCCGACGGCACTATTGTCGCAACCTATAATCCTTTTCATACCATTTGGGAATATACCGCCGGTAAGGTGTTTCCTAATATTGTGAAGTACCAAGCGGACGAAGTGATTACACCGCAAGAAGCGCTAATTGCGCATACTAGATCAAATGCCTACCTTTTCTTTATGGAAGACGAACTGGGCACGCTAGAAGCCGGTAAGTACGCTGATTTGGTAGTTCTGGACCGCGACTATCTAGAGATTCCAGTAGACGATATTCGTAATATAAAACCCCTGCTAACCATGGTTGGTGGAGAGGTGGTGTTTCAAGATTCAGGATTCTAGGCGGCCTGCTCTAGGCAGGGGTTCCGATTGTAAGAATAACTGGGATAACATCGGTACAGGCGTACAATAGGCGCCTATTATTCTATTCAGGCCGCACTTTTGCTTAAGAAAGGCCCCGTCAACAAAGCCAATTCATCTCAATCACAAATTATCGAAGGGCGAGTAATCGCCCATCGCGATGGCTTTGGTTTTGTAAAAGCCGATCCAGATGACATTTACCTCAACAAGCAGGAGATGCGTCAGGTCTTTAATGGCGACTTGGTTGCTGTGAAGTTGGGTCGAACCGATAACCGCGGCCGCCGCGATGGTGTTATTTTGGAAGTACTGGAACGCGGCGCTAATATCATGGTCGGTCAGTACTTGGTTGATCGGGACTTTGGTTACCTTCGCCCGGAAGGTGGCTCGTCGACTGATATTCATATTCTTCCAGAAAATTCCGGCGGCGCTAGCCATGGGCAGATGATATCTGTCGCCATTACCGAATACCCCACAGCCTATGCTCCCGCTCACGGAAAGGTGATTGAAGTTTTAGGTGACAAGATGGATGCCGGCGTTGAGATACAGGTGGCAATTCGTCGGTTTGGTATTCCCCATGAATGGCCAAAGGGTGTTGAAGAGGCTGCGCAAAATTTTGGCAGTAGTGTCGATGCAGCACATACAAAACACCGGTTAGATCTTCGCGACGAGCCCTTTGTTACTATTGATGGCGAAGATGCTCGCGACTTCGATGATGCCGTTCTTTGCAAACCTTTCAAGAAAGGCTGGAAGCTTTGGGTCGCCATTGCCGATGTATCGGAATATGTAACGCCTGGGTCCGATCTTGATAAAGAGGCGGTCAATAGAGGCACCTCAGTATATTTCCCTGATCACGTAGTTCCCATGCTACCCGAAGCGCTGTCTAACGGCCTTTGTTCGCTGAACCCACATGTTGATCGGCTTGCCATGGTTTGCGAAATGGATATCGACGCTGCCGGTAAGGTAACGGGATATCGCTTTGCCGAAGCTGTGATTCGGTCACATGCGCGGTTGACCTATACGCGAGTATTTCAAGCTTTGGAGGAAGCCGGTCAGAGTGAGCAGCCAGTGCGTGATGAGTTGGCGGGAATAAGTCAACGTATCGATGACTTGGCAGCCCTCTTTGATGTTCTATTCGCGGCCCGTCAAAAGCGCGGTGCAATGGAATTCGAGACCGTTGAAACCCGTATTATTTTTGACCGAAATAGAAAGATTGAGCGCATTGATCCGGTTCATCGGAATCAGGCCCACCGCATTATTGAAGAGTGCATGCTTTGCGCTAATGTCAGTGCTGCAAGCTTTTTGGAATCACAGAAAGTGCCCGGCTTGTTTCGGGTGCACGAGCCGCCAGTTGCGGATCGACTGAGCTCTCTGCATGACTACCTTAGTCAGCTAGGTTTATATTTGGGTGGTGGCGAAAAGCCAACACCAGCAGATTTTAAACAGCTTGCGGATCAGGTCACTGATCGACCGGACTTTTCAGTGGTGCAAACCCAGATGCTGAGATCTATGCAGCAAGCGGTATACCAACCGGAAAATCTTGGACATTTTGGATTGGCCTATGAGGGCTATGCGCACTTTACCTCGCCTATTCGACGCTATCCTGATTTGCTAGTGCACAGAGCCATCCGTTCCGTTATTCGAAGCCGTCAAAAGTCGGATAAGGTTATTAGGGTGAGGGGCGCTTTAAACCTTAAGAAAGCAGATATCTATCCATACGATACTGCGATTCTCGCTGGCTTGGGTGAGCAGTGCTCACAAAACGAGCGCAGGGCCGACGAGGCTACCCGAGATGTAATGCAGTGGCTAAAGTGCGAATACCTGCTGGAGAGAGTCGGTGAAAAGCACATGGCTATTGTCAGCGCAGTTACTGGTTTCGGATTATTTGTGGAGCTGCAAGACCTCTATATCGAAGGCTTGATCCATATTACGGCCTTGCCAAAAGATTATTATGAGTTTGATCCGGCCAGTATGCAGTTGATTGGACGCTCCACTCAGCGTATCTTCTCGCTTGGTGACCGGGCGCTGGTACAAATTGCCCGGGTAAATCTAGAAGAACGCAAAATTGATCTAGTGCTCGCAGACTCAACCGCTGATTCAGAATCTGAATCAGTTCCTAAGTCTCGCCGAGGTAGTCGCAGAGATAATTTACCGGCGGACCCTTGGGCCAATTCGCGAGATAATGCTAAACCCAAAGGGAAGAAGTCCGGTAAAAAGCGTACGACTCCAAAGCATAAACGAAACAAAAAATGACCCATCGTTCTGATTTGATTGTTGGCTTTCATGCCGTTCAATCCCTATTGAAAACAACGCCTGATCGCGCCAATTCTATGTTGGTTTTGCGTGGTCGCCGTGATCAACGTTTGCTAAAAACTATCGCCATGGCTGAGAAAGCCGGGGTCGAAGTTAAAAAAGTTGCAAGCGAGGAGTTAGACAAGTTAGTCGATAGCACCCGTCATCAGGGCGTTGTGCTCTACGCCGACAAGGGCAAGGTTTACGACGAGCGCTGGATGTTTGAGTATCTAGAAATGCTCGAACACAAACCCCTAATACTTATCCTGGACGGCATCACTGATCCCCACAATTTGGGCGCGTGCTTGCGCAGTGCAGATGCCGCGGGCGTAGATGCGGTAATTGTCCCCCGGGATAATTCTTGTGGCCTAACCCCGGTTGTTCGCAAGGTTGCTTCCGGTGGCGCAGATACCGTGCCCTTTGTGTTAGTGACCAATTTGGCCCGGACCATGGAAAAATTACGTGATTCAGGAGTTTGGATTGTCGGTGCCGCCGGGGAAGCTGAGCAGGGTGTCAGCGAAATAGATTTTACCGTGCCTACGGCAGTGGTAATGGGCTCGGAAGACCGCGGGTTACGTCGCTTAACCCGTGAGTGCTGTGATTATCTGGCCAATATTCCTATGGTGGGCTCTGTCGCTAGTCTAAATGTATCCGTTGCCACAGGTGTGGTTCTGTACGAAGCGATTCGTCAACGCACTCTCGGTGGTTCCACAATGGGAAGCAGCTCGAAATCATAAGCAGATTCTTCTCTCTCTTTTAATCCCTTAAGAATAGGCCATATTCTCTTGCATTCAGGGGGTTGAACCCCTAAAATCGCGCGCCTCCCAAATGACCCTGTGTCTCGCAAGGCTGTTTGGGCTCCTTGCTTCACCCATGACTGTTTTTAGTTTTGCGGGAAGCTACCAAAACCGTAAGGAGAAACAATGAGACATTACGAAATCGTTTTTATGGTCCATCCGGATCAGAGCGAACAAGTACCCAGTATGGTTGAGCGCTATACCAAAGCTATCGAAGGTAGTGGCGGCACAGTGCACAGGCTAGAAGATTGGGGACGACGCCAGCTCGCCTACCACATTCAAAAAATTCACAAAGCGCACTACATTTTGATGAATGTTGAATGTACTGGTGAAGCCCTTGAAGAACTAACTACTAACTTCCGTTATAACGATGCTGTGCTGCGCAACTTAATCGTGCGCCGCGATGGCCCTGTGACTGATGAAACATCCATCATGAAGCAAGAACGTGAAGAAAAAGAGCGAGATGCGACTAAAGAAGCTGACGAACGCCGTCGCGCAGCTGAACGTGCGGCCGAACGCGAGCTTGAAGCCAAAAAAGCGGCAGAAGCTCCGAAGGTAGAAGCTAAACCAGAAGCCGAGCCTGAAGTAGCGGCAGAGCCAGAAGCCGAGCCTGAAATAGCGGCAGAGCCAGAAGTTAAAGCCAAGCCTGAAATAGCGGCAGAGCCAGAAGTTAAAGCCAAGCCGAAAGCTAAAGCCAAGCCGAAAGCTAAAGCCAAGCCAGAAGCTGAAGAAGCCGCTGAAGTTTCTGACGAAAAGACTGAGGAGAAATAGAGATGGCACGATTCTCAAGACGACGTAAGTTTTGTAAATTCACCGCCGAAGGCGTTGAGCATATTGACTATAAAGATCTCGATACTTTGAAAGAGTATGTTTCCGAGAACGGTAAAGTCATTCCAAGCCGCATAACTGGTACAAAAGCCCGCTATCAGCGCCAACTTACAACCGCCATAAAACGCGCGCGTTACTTGGCTTTGATTCCATACACTGATAACCACAAGGGGTAATGGCAATGAACATTATTCTTCTTGAAAAAGTTGGCCGTATTGGCGACATCGGTGATCAGGTTGATGTTAAAGCTGGATTTGGACGTAACTACCTTATTCCTCAGGGAAAGGCTGTTCGTGCAACTGCTGATAACATTGAGAAATTTGAAGGGCGTCGCGCTGAGCTTGAAAAAGCAGCTGCAGATAAGCTAACTTCATCAAAGGGTCGAGCCAAGCTGCTTGAAGCTTTGGGTCAAATCACTATCACGCAGCTAGCCAGTGACGAAGGTCGTCTATTTGGTTCAGTTGGCACACGTGAAATCGCTGAAGCAGTTACTGCGGCTGGCGAAGAAATAGGCAAAAGCGAAGTGTTGTTGCCGGAAGGCGCGCTTCGAGATATCGGCGAGTACGATATTGACCTGCAATTGCACTCTGACGTTTCTATAGTTCTTAAATTGGTTGTAGCTCCGGAATAGTCTTTTCCAGACGAAAACCGAAATGGCCGGCAGAGCAATCTCCCGGCCATTTTTATGTACAGGATGTACGGTATGGCGCGGGAGCATGGATGCATAAGGGAGGCGATGTACAGGATGTACGGTCCGGTGATTTTATAATCTAAATATTCAAAAATAGCTGGCGAGGGTCAAAGCAGACTACAATACCTGTCCAAAAAATTTTGCTTGAAAATATTCCTCCACAATGACCTCAGAAGTTCGAATCTATCAGCGCGAAGAAGTCTCAAAACCCTGCAAGCGGGTTTTGATTGCTAATTCCAAAGGTGGAAGTGGTAAAAGTACCGTGGCGACTAACCTCGCAGCTGCTTTTGCACGCCGAGAATATGAGACTACGCTAGTGGATTGTGATCCTCAGGAAACCTCGCTTTTTTGGTTAAATCAGCGCAGCGGTAAACAACCTATTATCCATGGTATGTCTGGCGCGCCGCAGCCTTCACGGACAACGCTGGACTGGTTCCTTAGGGTTCCGCGCACGACCGAGCGGTTGGTAATAGATAGCCCTGGTGGCATTGATGTGGCTCGACTTGCGAGTATGATTGATAAGGTGGATCTAATTTTGGTTCCCTTACTGCCATCAACGATCGATATTCACGCGACTACAGAATTCATAAAAAATATATTTCTAAGTGGCGCTTATAGAAATACCGACAAGAAGATATTTGTTGTTGGCATTCGAGTACATCGACGTAATAAATACTTTCATCAGTTGAATCGATTCTTACGTGCATCAAAAATTTCAGAGATAATCCATCTCCCAGATTCCTATGTGTTTTTGCGTTGTGCCGATGAAGGCTTGGGTGTGGTTGATCTAGATCCCAACTCCCGAATTCGTCGCGAACAGCAAGCGGTAGAAAATCTAGTCGAGACGGTAGAGGCAGCCTTGAATGACTGATATGACGGCCACTGACTTTGCCGGTGGTTACCCGGAACACCAAGAGGTAGTACTACCTCACTCTTTAGAAGCCGAACAAGCAGTTATCGGCGGATTGATGCTGGCCGGGGACAAAATATTTGACCAAATCGCCAGCTTGGTTCGCGAAGATGATTTTTACCGGGCTGAGCATCGACTTATATTTGGTGCGCTCGGTCGCCTCGCTGAAGTCAAAGAACCCTTTGATCCCATCACTATTTGCGACGACCTCGGTGGCCGTAAAGAATTAGATAAGGCGGGCGGTTCCACCTATATAGCTGATTTGGCTACTAGTACACCAAGTGCCGCAAATGTTGAGGCTTATGCCCGAATTGTTCGTGAGCGCGCGACGCTTAGGCAACTAATTGAAGCAGCGGATGCGCTAAAAGACCGCAGCTACAACCCGGAAGGTTTAGAGTCGCGAGATCTACTTTCCGAGGCAGAAAAGCGTCTTATAGATATCGCAGAAAGCGGTCCCAAAGACGACGCCATGAAAGACGCGGACACCCTATTGAAGGGTGCCATCGAGCGTATTAATGAGCTCTATGAATCCGACAGTGATATCACGGGAGTTAGTACTGGATTTACGGATCTGGATGAAAAGACGTCCGGTTGGCAGAAATCTGATCTGGTAATTGTTGCCGCACGGCCTTCCATGGGCAAAACTGCTTTTGCGCTTAATATGGTTGAGCACGCGATATTTAATACGGATCAGCCGGTATTGGTATTCAGCCTGGAGATGCCAGCGCAATCATTGATGATGCGCCTGCTTGCATCCGTTGGACGCATTGAACTGAAGAAAATTCGTGACGGTAAACTAAGCGGTGATGAATGGGATCAGCTCTCGCGTGCGGCTACCCGGATTAAGGGCAAAAAACTATTCATTGATGACACACCTGGTTTAACACCCACTGAAGTGCGTGCCCGGACTAGACGTCTGGCCCGAGAGCATGGCAATCCGGCGATGATCATGCTGGATTACCTGCAGCTCATGCGTGTAGTGGGGGCTGGCGATAATCGGGTTCAGGAAATATCGGAAATATCTCGTTCTCTAAAGCAGGTTGCTCGGGAGTTTGATTGTCCAATGATTGCGCTATCACAGCTAAATCGCGGTGTTGAACAGCGACCAAATAAACGACCAATGAACTCTGATCTTCGGGAATCTGGTGCCATCGAGCAGGATGCCGATGTGATTCTTTTTATATACCGCGATGAGTACTACAACGAAGATACTCAGGACAAAGGTATTGCCGAAATTATTATTGGCAAGCAAAGGAACGGCGAAATAGGAACCTGCAAATTACAGTTTGAGGGGCAGTACACCCGCTTCAACAATCTCGCTCGAGATTACTTTGCCGGCACCGATCAATTTGGCGACTAGCTAGGTTCTGACCCACAAATTACCTTATGAATATGCGCGTCTTTCGACATGTCGCTGAACTGCGATCTGAGCTCAATTCCCAGAGAAGGGAAGGTAAAACTATTGCCTGCGTGCCGACCATGGGCAATCTGCATGCGGGCCACTTGCAGCTAATTAGATTAGCCAGAGAAAAGGCAGATATCGTGGTCGCCACCATATTTGTAAATCGCCTGCAATTTGGTCTAAACGAAGATTGGGATCAATACCCACGGACCTTTGAGTCTGATTGTGAAAAGCTAGACGCTGAATCATGTGACTATCTGTTTTCGCCCGACGAAACCGAGATGTACCCCAACGGCATGGAGGGGCAAACCAGAGTGGTATCTCCGACTATGACGGATGTGCTTTGCGGTGCTTCGCGCCCGGGCCACTTTGAAGGGGTGACTACGGTCGTTACCAAGCTATTCCATATTGTTGAACCAGATGTTGCGGTGTTTGGTCTAAAAGATTTCCAACAGCTAGCCATTGTTAAACGCATGGCTGCTGACCTATGCATCGGCATAGATATTATTGGAGCGCCGGTCGCGAGAGATCCTGATGGCTTAGCGCTTAGTTCACGTAATACTTTTATAACCGAAGAGGAGCGACCTAAGGCCAATCAACTGTATCAATCCTTGCGTTGGGTTACCGAGCAAATTGAGCGGGGGCAGCGGGATTTTAGAGCGTTGGAATCCGAAGCCAAAATACAGATCGAAACTGCTGGCTTTAGACTGGACTATTTTTCTATATGCAATGCGGGGACCTTGGATCTCGCAGTGGACGACGACAAAGAATTGGCTATACTTGGCGCCCTTTTTACGGCGCAGGCGCGCCTGATAGACAACCTGACTCTCAGCATAGACTGATTCAGGAACTTAGAGAGACTGAGATATGAACCTAAAGATGCTTAAAGCGAAATTGCACCTAGTTAGCGTTACTAACGCTGAGCTTGAGTATGACGGTTCCTGCGCCATCGACGAAAACTTGCTCGACCAGGCTGGCCTTCGCGAATTTGAAGCAATAGACGTCTATAACGTTAATAACGGAGAACGCTTTTCTACCTACATTATTTTGGGTGAGCGTGGTTCCGGCATGATCTCCATGAACGGAGCTGCGGCTCGCAAAGTACAAGTGGGTGATCGCGTAATTATTGCGGCCTACGGACACTACTCCGAAGAGGAAGCAGCCAAACACATCCCTAAACTGGTTTACTTTGACGGTGATAACAATAAATCACGCACCAATCAGGGAATTCCTATACAGGTGGTTTAGTCCGAGGTAATACAGGCTTATCTGCTGATTATTTTCACTAGGCTATTAGTAATCACAGGTGCAACTTTAGATCGCTTGTAGTAGGTTAACTTGCTCAGGATTTAATAAACTTCTATTAAGTGCGGATCAGTAACAGCTATGTCTAGCCAAAACTTAGAACATCAAATTCCCCAGTCCTTTCTGGACAACTCCCTTATTAGCGAGCAGGACTACGAAACTATGTATCGTCAGTCCATCGAAGATCCCGATGTTTTTTGGGCTGAGCAGGCGAAGAAATTTCTAACCTGGGATCGCGAATGGGATCAGGTCACGGATAGTGATTTTAAAACCGGACGGACTTCTTGGTTTAGTGGTGGTGAGTTAAACGTAACGGTCAACTGTATTGATCGGCACTTACCAGAACGCGCAGATCAAACCGCGATTATTTGGGAAGGTGACAATCCCGATGATAGTGCCAAGGTAACTTACTCGGAACTGCACGAAAAAGTGTGCCGCTTCGCCAATATCCTAAAACAGCAAGGCGTTAACAAGGGCGATAGAGTTTGCATCTATATGCCTATGATTCTAGAAGCCAGTTACGCCATGTTGGCTTGCGCTCGTATCGGTGCGATTCATTCCGTCGTATTTGGTGGCTTCTCACCAGAGGCCTTGAAAGACCGTATTATCGATAGTGACTGTTCGACCCTGATTACCTCTGACGAAGGCGTTCGCGGTGGCAAAAAGGTGCCTTTGAAGCTGAATGCAGACCAGGCCATGGCACAGTGCCCCGGGCTAAACACCTGCATCGTTGTTAAACGTACGGGTGCAGAGATTGATATGCAGCGCGGCAGAGATGTTTGGTATCACGAAGCCGCTGCTTCGGTTTCAGCGGATTGCCCTCCAGAGTCCGTAGATGCGGAAACACCGCTATTTATTCTGTATACCTCCGGCTCGACAGGTAAGCCAAAAGGCGTAATGCATACCACCGGTGGCTACCTACTGATGGCTGCAATGACCTTTAAATATGCCTTTGATTATCAGCAGGGCGACATCTATTGGTGCACCGCGGATGTGGGTTGGATTACGGGTCACACCTATATTGTCTATGGTCCCTTGGCCAACGGCGCAACTACCTTGATGTTCGAAGGTGTGCCAACTTATCCAGATGCTTCACGATGCTGGCAGGTCTGCGACAAGCATCAGGTCAATCAGTTTTACACTGCACCCACGGCCATCCGCGCTTTAATGGGCGTTGGTAATGACTTTGTTACAAGCACGTCCCGATCCAGTCTTAAGCTTCTAGGCACCGTGGGCGAGCCTATTAACCCGGAAGCCTGGGAATGGTATTTCAATGTGGTTGGCGATGGTCGCTGCCCCATTGTTGATACTTGGTGGCAAACCGAAACGGGCGCGCACATGATCACGCCGCTGCCGGGCGCTACGGTTATGAAGCCCGGATCTGCGACTCGTCCATTCTTTGGAGTGCAGCCGGTAATACTAGATGAACAGGGCAATGAGCTAGAAGGTGAAGCTGCCGGTAACCTATGTATTAAGGCCTCTTGGCCGAGTCAGATTCGTTCGATATATGGTGACCATCAGCGCATGATCGATACCTACTTTTCCACCTATCCCGGATATTACTTTACCGGTGACGGGGCTCGACGGGATGCGGACGGGTTTTATTGGATAACCGGTCGGGTAGATGATGTGCTTAATTGTAGCGGGCATAGATTGGGTACTGCGGAGATAGAAAGTGCTTTGGTACTGCACCCGGATGTGAGTGAGGCTGCTGTTGTCGGATATCCCCATGATATTAAAGGGCAGGGCATATATGCCTACGTAACCCTTATGGTGGGATCGAAGTACAGCGATGAATTGCAGAAAGAGCTTGTTGGTATGTGTGTCCAGGGAATTGGCGCTATAGCCAAGCCAGATATCATTCAGTTGGCACCGGGCTTGCCCAAAACCCGTTCCGGAAAAATTATGCGTCGCATCCTTCGCAAAATTGCCTGCAACGAATTGGATAGCCTTGGCGATACAAGCACCTTGGCGGACCCTAGTGTAGTAGATGACTTGATCGAGAATCGCGCGAACCGATAGCTTTTAGTTCGGGTTTAGCGCGCTAGATATCGTTAAGGAGTCCAAGAGATTTTGGGTGGGGTTCTAAAAAACTCTGATCCTGATAGTAGTCTGAAGCGCCGCCTGAATAGTGCCTCAGCAATATAAGCGGAGCTATCAGAGGTACTTCTCCAACCCGGTAGGATTCTATTAGACTGGTTAGTTCCGCCTTCTGATCTCCATTGAGTATTTTTTTCAGGTATCCCTGCATATGCTGAAGTGCATTGGTATTGCCTTTGCGGCCGCCAATGCGTTTCATTCCATCCATCAGAATAAATTCGTAGCGGATGGCTAGGGTAGATATGGAATATTTACCCGCACGAGCTAAAAGCTTTCCCGCTAATTTATAGTGCCGCTGGGACTTGGCCATTAACAAATACTTTTGACTGCTATGAAAGGCAATTATCTCGGCTCGGCTCGGATCTGCGTCCTTCAATTGCCGCCATTCTTGGTACAGAAAAACCCGAGTCACAAAGTTTTCTCGTAGCTTTGAATCCATTAACCGACCGGCTTCCTCAACGGGTAGGTTTGGATAGAGCCTCTGTACCTGTCTGGCGAAAGCTCCTTTGCCCAAGGTGTTTAATGATTGGCCATTGGGGTGATATATCTTTACTCGAAAGGCACCGCAGCTGGGTGAATTCTGCATAAAAATAAAGCCGCATAGGGGGTCTAATTCGGCTTTCTTTTTTCCCGCTAAGCTCGATAACGCATCCGTGTGATCATTTTCTGGGCTCTTGATTTCCAGTATTCGAATACCTTTGTCGGTATCCACTATCCGCATGGCATCCCTAGGGACGGGTAGTCCAATTTCAACTTCAGGGCAGGTATCAACAAATTCGAACCAGTGGGATAAAACATCTCTACAATATCGCGAAAGCTTGTGGCCTCCGTTGTAGCGGACTTCTTCACCGAGTAGGCAGCGACTAATGCCAACCTGTATCAGGTTCGGAAGTAATTTTTTGGGAATCGGCTTAGGCATTGTTCAAGTATAGGTCAGACGACGCCTTCTGGGTTCTATGCAATGCTACAATTTCGTTAAATCCGATTTGAGTCCAAAAAATTGTCCTTAGCGAAGCGAATTATTCCCTGCCTAGATGTTGACCAAGGTCGTGTGGTCAAAGGCGTCAATTTTGTTGATATACGTGATGCTGGTGATCCGGTTGAGATTGCTGCGCGTTATAATCAACAGGGTGCGGACGAGATTACGTTTTTAGATATTACCGCTAGCCACGAAGGTCGCGATACCACTATTCACACGGTCGAACAAATCGCTTCTGAGGTTTTTATTCCCCTTACCGTGGGTGGTGGCATCAGTGAACTAAGCCATATTCGCAATTTACTTAATGCCGGCGCCGACAAAGTTAGCATCAACTCATCTGCGGTAAAGCGTCCCGAATTTGTCGCGAAAGCGGCGGATAGATTTGGTAGCCAGTGCATAGTGGTAGGCATCGACGCCAAACAGGTTGATGAGGCAATCACCGGACATAAGTGGGAGATATTTACTCACGGTGGACGCCGTTCGACTGGTATCGATGCTGTCGAGTGGGCGGCTAAGATGTGTGCGCTAGGTGCTGGGGAAATACTATTAACCAGTATGGACCGAGATGGCACTCGTATCGGTTTTGACTTGGCGCTAACTCGAGCCGTAAGTGACGCCGTAACTATTCCGGTGATTGCATCCGGTGGAGTGGGTACTTTAGAGCACTTGGCTGAGGGTATTACTGAAGGCGGTGCTGATGCAGTGTTGGCAGCCAGTATTTTTCACTATGGTGAGCATACGGTTGGTGAGGCCAAAGCCGTGATGAAAGAAAGAGGTATTGAAGTCCGGTAATTCTATTTTGGGGGTTTCCCCCGAACCCTCTTTTTGTTTCTGTGTTTGCTGCGGGTAATTCACGCGAATTAACTATTTCCGCTGCCACAGGGGCGCCGAATTGGCCTATTGTTTTTTATTTTGGTTTTTGGAGCGCAGCGACTAATCGCGACTTGGAGCTAGGGATGGTGACAATCGACCAAAGGGGACGAGGTCCCTAGTCATCACAGTGGGCTTGAGCCTCCGCTAGATCAAGAGTTCCTTCATATATAGCGCGACCAGTAATCGCCGCCATAATGCCCTGGTCAGAAACCTTTTTAAGGGCCTTAATATCATCCATATTGGTTATGCCGCCGGAAGCAATAATAGGGATGGTTGATGCGTGGGCCATTTCCAGCGTTGCTTCGACATTTACGCCCTGCATCATGCCGTCTCTGGCAATATCCGTGTAGACAATAGATTCAACGCCATCTTGTTCAAAGCGCTTAGCTAGCTCAGTTGCTTTGATGTCCGTTACCTTGGCCCATCCGTCCGTCGCGACCAAGCCATTCCTGGCATCTAAGCCAACTATAATTTTTCCTGGAAATTCACGGCAAGCTTCTGCAACCATTTCAGGTGTTTCAACGGCGCTGGTACCAATAATTACCCAGCTAACGCCGGCGATTATGTAGCTTTCAATAGTTTCGATATTGCGTATGCCGCCACCGATTTGAACCGGAAGTCCTGGGTAGTTGGCGGTGATTTCGTGTACTACATTTCTATTGACCGGCGTTCCCGCAAATGCTCCGTTTAAATCGACCACGTGTAATCGCCGAGCACCTTCTTGGGCCCAGTTACTCGCCATATTGACCGGGTCTTCCGAAAAGACAGTGGTTTCTTCCATAAGGCCTTGCTTAAGACGAACACATTGTCCGTCTTTAAGATCGATGGCCGGGATAACTAGCATTTGTTCTCCATAGATCAATACCTATCGGTATCAGATCAAAAGTATTTATTGGGTTATTTGTCCAGAGTTTGGATTGGACAAGTAAAAGAACTTAGAATTCACCTTTCCATTCAAGAAAGTTGCGTAGCAGCTGTAATCCAGCGTGTTGGCTTTTTTCAGGGTGAAATTGAACGGCGAATAAATTTTGCAGAGCAAGCGCAGAGGCAAATTCAATACCGTAATTTGTGGTGCCATAAATTTGCGCGGATTGTAGCGGTTTTGTGTAATAGCTATGCACAAAATAAAAGCGTTCACCTGCATCAATTTGGTGCCACATGGGGTGATCGACCTGATTTACCTGGTTCCAACCCATGTGCGGCACTTTAAGCCTATTTCCATGCAAATCGCGTGCCTGATTGTCAAACTGCACAACGTCACCTTTGAACTTGCCGATACATTCGACACCGCCATTCTCCGTACTGTGGCGAAGTAATGCCTGCATACCTACACAGATAGCGAGAACCGGTTTCTGTTCGATTTGTTCCAGTATTAGCTGGTCGAACCCGAGTCGACAAATTTCCGCTATGCAATCACGCATTGCGCCAACGCCCGGGAATACCAGGCGGTCGGCGCTACGAATAACCTCTGCGTCGGAAGTAACTCGAACGTCTAGGTTGTCACCCACGTGCTCAAGCGCGCTGCGAGCAGAGTGCAGATTTCCCATGCCGTAGTCGAGAATGGCTACAAGTTGTTTAGACATTTGTATCTTTGACCTTTGGACCCAGAGATAGGGCCTAAAGTACGCCTTTGGTAGATGGCGTGATATCGCCCATGCGTGGATCAGGGGTCAATGCCATACGCACCGCTCGGCCAAAAGCCTTAAACAAGGTTTCAGCTTGGTGGTGAGCATTGCTGCCGCGCAAATTATCCAGGTGCAAAGTGACCTGAGCGTGATTTACAAAGCCCTGAAAAAATTCATAGAACAGATCTGCATCGAATTCGCCAATGCGAGCACGAACAAATTCAACATTCATTTCCAGGCCAGGACGCCCGGAAAAATCAATAACCACCCGAGACAATGCTTCGTCTAATGGCACGTAAGCGTGGCCATAACGGGTAATACCGGCTTTGCTACCTACCGCCTGGGCGAATGCTTGGCCCAGCGTAATACCGATGTCTTCCACCGTGTGGTGGGCATCGATGTGTAAGTCGCCTTTGGCTTCAATTTTTAAATCAACTAAACCGTGACGGGCAACTTGATCGAGCATGTGCTCAAGAAAGGGAATACCAGTATTAAACTCACTCACACCAGTGCCGTCCAAATTCACATCTACTGTAATTTGGGTCTCTAACGTGTCGCGGGTGACGGAAGCTTTTCGCTCTGTCATTGAAGGCTCCGGGCAAAAGCGGGATTATAGTGTGCTCAGTGGCTATTGTCGCGAGAATGTTGGCAGAGGGCTTTAAGGGCCTGGGCATTTATACTTAGCTAGTTTCATTCAAACATTCAGTTAAAAACGGGAATGCACAGCACTTGGATAGTTTTGCGCAAAAATTATTAGACTGGTACCAGGTATCAGGCCGTAAGGACCTTCCCTGGCAGCACCCTAGGGAGCCTTATCGAGTGTGGCTTTCTGAGATTATGCTGCAGCAAACTCAGGTCACTACAGTTATTCCTTATTTTGAGAAATTCCTCGATCAATTTCCGACAGTGCTTTCACTGGCCGATGCAGAATTGGACCAGGTATTAAGCCTTTGGGCTGGTCTGGGATATTACGCACGGGCCCGTAATTTGCACGCTGCGGCTATTCAAATTCGAGACGAGCACAAGGGAATATTCCCATCTAGTCAGGAAGCGTTAGAAGGCCTACCGGGTATAGGGCAGTCCACCGCTGGCGCTATTCGTGCTCAAGCATTTTCTCAAAAAGGCATTATTCTGGACGCCAATGTTCGGCGAGTGCTGTGTCGGTATCACGGTATAGGAACATTACCAACAAATGCCGTGACTCAAACCCAGCTATGGGCTCTAGCTAATTCCCATACGCCTGACGAACAACATGCGGATTACGCTCAGGCCATTATGGATCTGGGGGCAACGCTTTGTGCCAGGCGAGCCAAATGTGATACCTGCCCGCTACAAGGCAGCTGCATTGCCTTCGCTGATAATCGTCAGGAAGAGTTGCCGGTTCGGCCCGCTAAGAAAGCGGCTAAACCAATACGTTTGGCTCATATGCATATTTTACAAAATGAGACTGGTGAGATTTATTTGGAGAAAAGGCCGCCTTCCGGTATCTGGGGCGGAATGCTTTGTCCTCCATTCGTCTACCTTACAGAAGACAGTCTGGAGCTAGGGTTGAGTAAAGGCGGCGATTTTATGCCCCAGCGTCGTCATACCTTTAGTCACTTTCATCTTGACTTTGTACCGGTTTTGACTCGGTTTAGCGGGCTTTCTGATGAGGAATCCGACAGAATCTTGGATTCTGATTCGGGCCTCTGGTATAACCTCAATACGCCAGCGCCGGGTGGTTTGCCAGCGCCGATTAGTAAATTATTTAGAGAACTTATAAATCTTTAATTTTAACCCATAGCTGTAAACAAGAGTAGAGAACGAATATGTCTAGAAAGGTAATGTGCCAAAAACTAAAAAAGGAATTGGACGGCTTAGATTTCGCACCTTTCCCCGGACCCAAGGGGCTGAATATATTTGAAAATGTATCCAAACAAGCATGGCAAGATTGGATGGCACATCAGACTACCCTGATCAACGAAAAACGCCTGAACATGATGGATCTAACGGACCGCGCATATCTTGACGAGCAGCGTGACAAATTCTTTGAGGGTGGCGAGGTAGACCAAGCCGACGGCTACATTCCGCCGGAAGACCAATAGTCGAAGAGTAGCCTCAAATATAAGAGGCCATAAGGCGACCAGACCCTTGACTCCGCATGGCCCAATCGCTTTAATACGCGCCTCTTTTTCCACCCTGCAAAATTCAATTTGTAGTGAGTGGCAAAAACAGTATTTGCCCAGGTAGCTCAGTCGGTAGAGCAGAGGATTGAAAATCCTCGTGTCGGTGGTTCGATTCCGCCCCTGGGCACCATTCCTCAAAATAAACCCTTTAAATTCAACGGGTTAAATTTTACATAAAGCCATTTGATTCGCAACCCATTAGGTTGGACGTTAGTTTATGGCGAACGGATCTTCGATTTACCTGACTAGGTCAGTGGATGGCGTCTGGTATTACCAGAGGTGGATTCCCAAGCGACTGCAAAAAAGTGAGGCAAAACCCTTGAAAAAAGTGATCAGGGTCTCATTGAGAACAAAGAGGAAGCGTGAAGCACTTAGGCGCGCGCTAGCTATTACCGTGGGTTCTTGCATAGCGATTCCTTTACCGCCAAGCTGTCGCTAATCGGTTGAAGGAATCGCTATGCAAGAACCAGTGTTTCAAAACAAGCATAGTTGAGCACAATGAACTTTTGCTTCTTGTCGTAAGCGTAGAGAGGGCGAGTGGACTTAATTATTTGCTAGAAAGAAAAGAGGCGTATATACGACGCGGTGCGTCTTCTATTCAATTGACACCGGCCGAAATGCAAAGTTTTCCGTCGGATCGACATCAGGCTGGGCATAGGCTCTTTGCTGAATAGCGGAATCAGTTTCGTTTCTAGCGATTTGGATTCAGGATAACATTGATTGGATTGCCGCTTTACTACCCATTAGTTTACCCGTTAGTATTGTTTTAGGGCTTCAAATAAGTCATTGAATCAATAGGTTATAGGAAAACAGTGCCAAGTCCGGACGTGGGCACCAGCTTTTAAAACTTCCGACTGAAAACAAGAACTTAAACTAGTCGCAAACGACCTTAGCGGTTGCACATTAGATTGGTCGTTAGATATTGCGCTGCCACTCACACACCTGCATTGAAATGTGTAACGAAAGTTGAACTATTAGTTACAATTTTTGTACGTGCAGTGCAGAGGAGAAATGCGCTCGAAGTCTGGTAAGAGGCCACGGTATAGTGACAATGCGGTTGGGCCTATTGGGGCAATAGAGTTGAGTTGTCAGTACCTCTGGGTGCCCAACACAAATCACCTAAGGCGGTTTCAGTATTCAATCTAATCGTTATTGGAATTGGTTCTCAAGGCGTCGAGTCGTTCTCAGGGTGTCGAGTCGTTGCAGCTCCCGATCAGACAACGAGCGCGCATTGAATACCGGTTCGCCATCTGCACCATCTAGACGGAAAGCGGTCACTGTCAATATGGCGTCGTCGGGGACATCAACGGTACCCCAATCCGAAAAACTGTTTGGAGAGAGTCTCCAGCTTGCCTCTTCTCCTGATTCTAAGCCTCCAGCAATTTGATAGTTGAAGGTTTCAGTAATCCATGGAACCGCTCTTTCTGGGGAGGCAACAATGCCCTCGAAATAGGCTCTGGAAACGGGTTGATTAGTGCCATTGCGAACGGTCAGCTCAATAACAGAGCGGGTTCCAAAAAACTGTTCTTCCTCTTGAAAAAATCGAGACCGTACGACCTCAAATTTTTCCAGTTCTACTAATGCTAGAGTCCCCGCAGCTAGCCTAGACTCCAACTCATCAATTTCCGCTAGATTCTGCTCCCGTCGTTGCGCCTCTTGCTCCAGCCGTCTCTTCTCGGATTCCACTTGCAGTGCTTCCGCTGCTGCAAGTACCTCTGCTCCAGTCTTGTCTTCAAGAGTTGCATTAAATCGATTTTCTAGCGCCGCTTTGCCAGTATCTCCAGAAGTCCCAAGCGTTATGAGTTCTTCAAAATCAAAATGACCTATTTTGAGCTGCAAAAGTGCCGCGTCAAATGCAGCTCGGTCTGATTCGGGGAGTGACTGTCGAACGTTTGCAATCGATTCTTGCATGCTTTCTTCAGAGGAAGTGTCGATTGTTGGAGGTGAAGAGTCCGTGCAGCCGACTACAAGAAGCACCGCTAAAAGTAAGAGTTTAGGTTTTCGCATCTCCGCCCCCTCTTTTTTGTTAAACCCAATTACTCATTATTCTCGGATCGTACCGCAAGCAAGCGTGGAATGCAGCCGAAAGGGTACTGACAAGTAAACCTGTGATATTAGATATTTTTGTCATGAATACTTACAAACACTACCGATTTCCCCTGAAGTTATCCGCTATGCCGTCTGGCTTTACTGCCGATTCAATCTCAGTCATCGAGTACTAAAAACTTATGTTATTAATACGTACAAATCAGGCGCTTAATAAGAGTGTCCGTTAAGTTATGGCAGGTTCACTACGCCCCCAATTTTTCTCTATTTTTTCGGGCCCGACAGCAGCACCGGCGGCTCTAAGTTTTTTCTGTGGACTAATAGTTTTCTATAACCAAATTCAACACCTCCTGGCATAGCTTCTATTTCCACGAGATTAGTTTCATTTAAAGATTCCAAAATTCTCGGCAAAGTCGTATGAATAAGCTCATTAATGTCTTTGAAATACTCGTCCATCCTTCTAGAATTTAGACAGAACTCAGAAGATCTCTTCAGTTCAAAAAAATCCAAAAAAGCCTGATAGTTATTCGACAAAGTTTCCCTACCAAGTTCCGCCCACATGCGCCCAAAGAATATCAATGCGGTTTCATCAAGGGTGCCAATCCCTACCCGAAGAAAATAGTCCCCGACCCGATATTCCACAAAACCATCTGCGTTGTAAGAATAAGAACGAACAAATACCAACCCTAGATCATTCAAGCTCTGTCTATATTTCTGGTCAAACTGCACTGCGGGGTGCTGTTTAGTCACATTAGAATCCCGCGCACTGCGGAGGAGAACTGGTCACAAGCGTATCTGATGCTCTTCTAGGAATCCTTGCAGGGTACAGGCCCATCGCGCTGCGCTCTGCCAAATAGGCAATTCCTCTCGAAGCGTGAAGGGTATAACAGCCGATATCGTATATATCGCTTTCGAAATACATTAGTGTTCGAATCCATGCTGCATTTGCAGCGATAAGTTCCGCGGTGTCATTAATATCAAATGGCGCGCCCCAACTTGGGTCAGTAAGATTAGGATAGAAGTATGCCCCTACCAAGAGCGCCTCTCTCGGCACCCTTAAATAAGCGTTTCCTGCCCCTTCACCTTCACCTATCAGGGCACGCGGGGGCCAATTATTATATTGAGCTGCCAGATCTATCTGGGTGATAGCGACTTGTTCTCCAAACTCACCTGCCTCTGCCTCTGCCTCTTCATCTTCGGTAACGGTTGACTGGGGAAGAAAGACTAAAATACCTGGGTATCTCAATATGCCGCCCAAAACTAAACGGCCTAGTATGATCTCTCTGCGGCTCTCAGGTATCCACACTGGATTCGTAGTACCTGTAATAGCAAAGACATTGCTTCCCGTTTCAACACCTAGGATACCCTCCAAAATATCTACAGCGGCTATAGTATCTACATCAGAGGGGAGATCGCCTTCCGGATGAAACAAATTCTTAACCCTAACCGAAAACTCCAGAGCCTCCAAAGATAGACTGGCATCAAAAATTGGCACAGTATAGTTGTAAGCGTATTGAACCCAATCGCAATGCCAACCCCAACCCCAGAAACTGCCGATCTCCTCTTGGTAGAGGCCTGCCTCCCAACCAAACCAGCACTCTTCCACCCATTCTGTACCTACGAAATTGTTGTAACTAATAAATTGAAAAAACCAATCTGGATCTAAAATCCAACTGCTAATCTGAGTAAAGAATTTTTGGAAATCATCGTCTACTGCAGTTACTGCCAATGGATCCTGTGCAGGGTAAGGGTTTACAAACACAACCTGATCTAAAAGGGATGGTATTGCGGGGATAAGAGGATCAATATCCTTTAGTAAAACATCGATAGCACCATCGACATTAAAGTCACGCTGCACAATATCCGCAGCGATAGACTGCCAAGAGCCTGCGGTAGTCGTAAGAATTTGCGCGGTATAGGTACCTGAACCACCATTCCATACAAGCTCTATATCACCTATTGAAGGAGTGCCGTTTGTATTCTCAGTTAATACAATCGTTGTTCCATCTGTGTTTTTTCGCAATGCATTGTAGTCGGAGGGCACATGTGGAGTGGGAAGCGGAGTGCTATTTTGCATTTCTGAACTAGTTCGTGCGCCGGAACAGGAAGTGCCAGTACTAGTGGTTCTGCAAGCATATACTCGGTAATGATAATCGGCGGCGGTCAGGCCATAATCGTCAAAGGTTGTATTTGATCCGCTGTATATCGTAGACCAAAAACCAGCATCTTTCCGACGCTGGAGATGGTATTTAGTTACTGTACCTGAAGAAGCGCCCCAGGATATAGTTACTGTACTGCCCGTATTACTCGAAGGTACTGAGATTGAGGATGGGGTTCCAGGCGCTGGCGGTGGCGGTACACAAGCAATGACCTCAGCCGCGTACAAGGCCAATACAAATACCATAGACCGTATTATCTTGCTGCTTCCACGAATTTCACTTAATGCCAACATAGAGTTCTCCTTGTGCCTTTATTCTTTGTACTGTTTGTAACCGTTGTACCCGTCAATAGATGGGTCGCTTATTCATTTGTGTTTGGCGGCTTTGGATCAGTGGATTCCAAAACCCTCCCTAAAGTCCTGTAATCCGCCTGCCTCTAGCACCCCTTCCATCTCACTCACCAATATTTGGCGAGACTTCGATCGGGCTGAGGTGAAGCGCTGTTCGTGAGCAACCAACATCTGGTTCCACTCGTCTTCGTAGTCCTCCCACACCCCCATCTGCTCTAACACCGGAACCATTGTGTGATAGCCGTAGCGTAAAAAAGGCACTTCCCGTCGCATGTATTGCTCGAAGCGATCGTTACGCATGGCAATGAACTCTTCGGTGTCAATTAGCTCGTCTGCGTTGCGGTCGAAGCGTCTAAAGACTTCCTCTGCCATAAAGGGGATGTCCGAGGGAACTAGTTGGTGATCGCCGTCGTAGTCCAACCAATTAAGGTTGCGTTGCCAGAATACAAAACCCCCTTCTACTGGGGCCAATTCAATACGGATAACAGCAAGGTCGGTTAGCAGGGTCTCAACCTCCGACCCGCTCACTTGGCTATCGCCATTAGTGTCGTAGCCCATCAGGTGGGATCTGAATTTTCTCAGTGTATTGGCTAACGCCAATGGGTTTAGTGTCGCAGGCCGAGTAATCAGTGTTTCGGAGAATAGATCCACAAAAGTGGAGTAGTATTCAGGGCCTAACATGATATTCACTTCCGCCATAAAGAGTCGGTGCACCTCTAGCTGGAAGGTATCGATACGCTTCGACTCGGCTTCCACGGCTTCTAAAAGGCTTGATCTGCTTGCTGCATCGAGATACATATTCTCTAATACATCTAATGCTGCATCCAACCCTTGAGATGATCCTCCTGCCCCATTGGTAAACCCTTGGAACTGGACCAAGCCATCGAGCTGGGCGAGTTCATCCACATCCAGAATGCCGTTAGAGTTAGCGTCCCAAGGTATTAGACTTTCGGCCCAATCTTTACCTAGGTCTACATCCGCAAGAGGGACAGCTCCATCGCCATCGGTGTCGAAAAATAGGATATCGTCCACGGTACGCGTACCGGCTCGTCGCACCGGCCCCGCTAGACCACCCCGAATAATGGGGTCGGCCTGCAGTAGTGTCGCCATCTCGTCGATCTCTCGACCAGCCAACGCGCCATCACCATTTAGGTCAGCTAGTGAAAAAGTGGTTCGTAGAGAGTCCACCTGAACGGCTATCAGCTCTTCAGTGACGGTAAGCGAACTTGCTGAAACAGAATAAATGAGAAGCAGCAAGCTTAATGGATTTAGTAGGCGCATAAGAGAGAGTTCCCCTGAAAAACTAAGGCAATAGATAAACTAGGTAGCAAAAAAACAGAAGGTTGGTCGTAATAATTCTGGGATGACATAAGAGCTTCCCAACAATTAGCAGCACGCCCCGAGAGTGTCGGGGGCGATAGCTTCAGTTTGATTGCGGAAAGAGGCATTTAGATCGACTGCCTACCCTTTCTTTTTCTGATTATTAAAATCGCAGACACAACAAAGACACGGTCTAAACCGCATGCTAATAATTTTAATAAGATCAATGAAAACAAGATAGCTGCCCCTGTCACCCTAGTACTCACGCCATTAGAACAATATTTCTAACTCAATCCGATGATGCTCGGCGCGATCCCGACTGCACAATTAGTGCACAATCAATACGCGACCCTTCCATAAAGAAATATTTTGTCAAGCAATCCAGCGATTAGATTTAGTAAAACTTCCCCTACCTGTTTAAGTGTGACAATATTATTTCAGCACTAGGAGCCTTGTTAGGTTGAGGGATCAAATCATGTCTGTGGTTATTCAAAAAAATGTCACTGCACATATAGCGATTCTGCTCCGTCTGTTTTGTTTGTTTTCGATGCTGATCAGTTTTCAGAACTCAGTCGCACAGGGTGCGGGAGAAGATGCTGATGTGGACGAAATTGTTGTTACAGGTCAGCGCTCTCTACGATCGCTGCGATTGGAAGTAGAAGCTGCAGAGAACGAAATATATGACTTTTTTAATGAGATCTACGCTGATACAGACTATGAAATCACCTGTATTAGGGAGAGACCAATTAAAGAAACATTTAACTCGGTCAACACCACCTCCTGGGCAGTGCGAACTTGCCGAAGCAGACTTGCTCATAGTCTGTATAAGCAAGAACAGAAAGATTACGCAGAATATGTTCACGCAGCGTTGAATGATGAGGGTGACGGTATGAATGACGTGGGTGCGACAGTCGATACCGAATATTATGTAGAAAGTAACGTAGAGCACAACGAAGATCTTGTTCAAAAAGTTAGTGATCTGCTAGTGGAAAATCAAGAATATCGCGAAAAATTTGAGGAATACGATAGGCTTAAAACCGGCTATGAAGCTGCCGTAGAAGCTGACTTTGAAAACGGTAACTTTTTTACAAACTTGTTTCGGTCGCGGGATTAGTTACTTCTTATCTGATTGCTAACAGCAACTTGAAGTCCCGTATTGCAAGCCCGATGTTTTAGTGGTGCGCTTATCTCCAGTGACCAAATATGTGAGATTCGATACATAAAACCCCGTAAAGGTACTGACAAGTTGACTATTTTGAACCATGAAAAAAACCACATCGACACTATACCGTGGTCGCTTGCTAGATTTAGAAGGCACTTCTTCTCAGATCTGAGAAATGTCTTGCTGCGAGCCTTTACTACCCATTAGTTTACCCGTTAGTATTATTAACGCTAAGAAAATAAGTTATTGAATCAACAGGTTATAGTGAAATGGTGTCAAGTCCGCCCCTGGGCACCATTTAAAATGGTACAAAGCCTCGACTGCTCGGGGCTTTGTTGTATCTGGGTGTCGGGAATCGAACCGCTCTTTATTCGTTGGTTAAATGGATTCGCTGCGCGCACCCTTCGGGCTGCCTTCGGCAGTCTTAGTCGCAAGCGACTGATCCGCCCCTTGGCACCATTAATTTGCACCAAGCCTCGAGGGTCAGGGAGCTTTGTTGTATCTGATCCGCCAAAACTCCTTCCCTTATATTTCTTAACCTATTGGTAAGCGACAACCCGGAATCGAATTGATAATCTGGCGGAAATTGTTAAACAAATTTCTTTGGGGATAAAAAATGAAATACATTGTATTGGCCACTTTGTTGGTTTTGGGCTTCGCTTCTGCTTCGGTTAACGCGGCGCCACCGGAGCTACAGACACCATCACCGGTAATCTACTTGGCAGACAATCTGGACGAGAAAGATAACCTGGGTTGGTGCATAGACACCCTGGGTAGAGGTTTTTCGGAGCAATTACAAACCCATTCCTGCAAACCTCAGGGTGGAGATGTGCAATTCTCCTATGACCAAGAGACACATCAAATTAGGTCTGTGGAATATGCCGGTAAGTGCGCAGTACTAAATCAACCCGCTGCCGCTGGTGTTTCTTTCGATTTGCTTGATTGCTCGGATTCAGCGCAGCAAAAATTTGCCTACGACGCAGATAACATGGAATTTATGCCTTCTGCAGATCTAAGTCTTTGTATTGTGGCGGGTGCAGGAAGCCAGTCAGCAGGGCCATTTATGTCCCGAGCTTTAGAACTCGCATCTTGCGCATCAACCGATGCCGCCCTTAAGCAGTGGGTTGTAAAGAGCGGTAGTTAATGCGGGTTAGATCAGTAAATAGTATTTCCGCTTTTTGTGGAGCTGGGCACGTCTTGGATTGCGTCACAATGCTCTACGATTTTCCCCGAATCGTCGAAGCGGAAGAAATTCATAGTCACGTACTGATCGTTTCCGGGCTAGGTTTGCAGGGTATGTAGCGCAAATCGTCCTCAGCAACTGCACGTATAAAGCGGATGCTTTTGCCAGGGTAGTCTTTTGCCATTTCTTCAAAGTATTCGATAAAAGGCTGTTTTCCGTCTCCGACTAAGGGATTGTGTTGAATGTATTCGCCACCAACATAAAGTTCCACGGCTTTGGCTGGCTCACCTAAATAAGCGGTCCGGTAAAACTCAATCGCGTATTGCTTGTTTGATTCAAAACCTTGGTTCATTTCTATAGCCCCTTAAATACCTGCGCAGAATCTTAATATCGCTTGTTACCTGTTATAGGCCTAAGCCGCTAAGATAGCGCAATGTGCGGCAGATACAACATCATCGACGATCCGGCTATCCATGTATTACTGGATATATTGGGCATAGATATCGGACCACTTCCAACGCGGTTAAATATTGCGCCAACAGAAAGCGTTCCTGTCGTTCATATACATGAAGGTCGGCACCAGCTTTCGGAGATGCGCTGGTGGTTGGTCCCTCATTGGTCCAGCGGTCCTTCTCAGGACTACGCTATGTTCAATGCAAGATCTGAAAATATCGAAAAGAGTCGCGCTTATCAGGGGCCCTTTAAGTATCGACGAGCAATTATTCCCGCTTCCTCATTTGTGGAATGGCAGAAAAATGAGGATGGAAAGCAACCAGTGATGATTGAAGCCAAGGGCAAGGCGTTGGCATTTGCAGGTATTTGGGATTATTGGTCAGACGGAACGCAGGAAGTACTTTCTTGCTCAATTATTACTACCGAGGCGTCCAAATCTTTCCGCTCCATTCATTCACGAATGCCGGTTATTTTGGAGGAGCAAAACTTTGAATCTTGGTTGGATGAGAAAACGCCAATACCGGATGTGCGAGAAATGCTTGTTCCTTATGGAAAAACACTTGTCGCAACACCTGTTTCTAAAAATATCAATAATTCACGGGTAAAAGAGCTGCCGCAGCCGATAGATCAACCAATAGCGATCTAGGTTGTGCGCAAAGTTTGGTTTTGAGGCAATCTTTAATTTCCTTAAATCGGTGTTGGAAGCCGTTCGTTTCGATCTATACTTTCAAAGCGCTGGAAACAATTCGCTGGGGGCGGCAACATGTTATTCACTCAAATTAAACTAATCACACTGGTATTACTGGCTTCAATGCCACTAACGCTTTCTGCACACCATTCGCGTTCAGAGTTCGCCAGCGAAGTTATCGAAATTGAAGGCGAGCTAATAGATGTGCTCTGGCGCAATCCACACGCCGGGCTGCAAATATTGGTTACCAATGATGCTGGCGTCGATGAAATTTGGCGTGTAGAAACATTCGCCAGTCCAAACCTGTTCAGCAGGATGGGGGTTAAGGAAGAGCATTTTAATATTGGGCAGAAAATTAAGGTTGCGGGAAGTGTTTCTGAAAAGCGCCCTCAATATTTCTTGGGATTGAACGCGCTGTTTGAGAACGGTTCAGAGGCGGTTTTGACAGCTACCAATGAGCCTAGATGGTCGCAAGATCATGTTGGTGGTTCCGATCAATCAGTTGTTGATCTAAGTCGTATGGTTGATGCGGCGAGTGAGAACAAAAAAATATTTCGGGTATGGAGTATTGCTGGCAGAGCCGTTGGTACAGCGCGCTACACTCCCTACTCAGATACTTCGCGAGCCGCCATGGCCGTATGGGACCCAGTAACCGCACCGGTCGCCCAATGTGAGACTCCGGGTATGCCTATACCCATGACCCAACCGCTTTCATTTGTAATAGAGGATGGTGGCGATACGGTTCATCTGACTACTGAGTATTTTGGGGTCGAGCGGACTATCCATGTGGGTGACAATTTACCTGCACCGGAAACTCAAGCCGCCAGTCATTTGGGGTATTCGAGAGGACATTGGCAGGACGATCTTACCTTTGTGGTAGAAACTAGCCGTATAAACTATCCCTATTACAGTTCATCAGGTGCTTTACAGGGCGATGATTTGACTACAACGGAATATTTCCGGTTGAATCAAGATCAGACTGAACTTGCCTATCGTATTGAGATAAACGATTCGTTGGCACTTACTGATACGGCCTATAACGAAAGACTCTTTGTTGCTTTGGGCGAAGAGTTTATTGTGCTGGACTGCACGCTCTTTTAGTCCATATAGATGTAAATAGATTCAAATAGTAGGAGCTTAGGCTCCTTTTATTTTGTCCAGTATTTGCCTAGTACTTTCTCGGCGGCTACTGCCAAAGATGCGATTAGAGCAATGAGAATAGGTATGGCCTGAGAAGATATTTTGATTTCGGTAAAGCGAATACCCATAAATAGAATAGCGCCAACTACAGCTCCGATTATGGTGGCGGTTTGAGACCAGTCCGGGTGAGCGCCTAAATCGATCCACAATCCAGATGCCTGGGCTATATAGGCAGTGGTGCAGGCAAAAATTATAGATATCAGACTTTTCACTTTGTTCGTTTGTGTATCTTGGGCTCACAGAATCTTGTTAGATTAAGACTAACAGAGTGTTAGACGGTGACGATCCTTATTAAATCTTAACGAAATGCGCACCTAATATGGAGTTATATGTGCGGTCGGAGTTGTTGTATTTAGTTTATTGATTGGGGGTATTTAAGTGAAACCTATTCTAGGTAAGTTCAGAAATCTGGTCTTGGGTGTTAGCTGTTTGGTAATTATCCAAGCCTGCACCGAACAGGCAGATTCGGCTCCTGCGGCAGAAGTCGTATCAGGCGCTGATACTGTATTTATTAACGGTAAAGTTCTGACGGTCGACCAGAATTTCAACGAGGTCCAAGCGGTAGCTGTAACCGGTAATCAGATATCTGCGGTGGGCACCACAGCAGATATCAACGCGCTTATTGGTTCCAATACTCAAGTCATTGACCTGCAGGGCAAGACGATGATTCCGGGATTAATCGACAACCACAATCATCTTATTTATAACTCGCCAACTTGGCCGAATGGAGTGCGTTTGGGGCAGGTTAGAACTCGAGCTGCTGCATTAGAAGCAATTGCCGCCAAGGCCGAAGCAATTGGACCGGGCAGTGATGCTGCGCATATTGTATTTGCCCTTGGTGGTTGGAACCCAGTGCAGTTCACTGATGATCAAAGTGAATTTACCCGTGAAGAGCTTGATGTCATTGCTCCCAACAACCCCTGTCTCTTATACACATCTCCGAGCCCACGAGACCGTACTAGAGCTCGTATGCCGTCTTCTGCTTGAAAAAAAAA
>CAJXYP010000011.1 GCA_913063225.1 uncultured Cellvibrionales bacterium | reverse complement strand
CGTCGGCAGCGTCAGATGTGTATAAGAGACAGGATGAGTCCCATCCTTTCTTCTTCTCTTCAAGAATAACTTCCAGCGAACTCACTCGGGCACTGGAATTGGCGATTGCATGTTGCTCTGAGCGTTGCATAATCGTCGACCTCGTTTGCTCATCCAATTGCTCTTGAACCGAGTCAATAAGTGTCTGCATACTAGCCTCGGCGTCGGCAGCAAGATCCATCGCGCCTACCGTCTCAGGGGGCGCTGCGGGGGAACGTGTCCACCCAAATTCTAAACCCATATCGTCACGGCCAGCGAAGTCTCTCAAGTGTGGTCCGCGAATTGAAGCATCTCGTCCTGAATTTTCGAGTCCCAAAATATAATCGTATTCGGGATTTACGCCATTGCCACTCAGAGGGTGCCTTTGAGGGAAGCTCATAGGCCCCATCGTGGCCTGACTGTCAGTAGAGGCTCCAACCAACTCAGCAAGCTCGATAGCTCTCTCCACTCCCTCAGGGGTCCGAAATCTCCCTACGGAAATATGTGGGTTATTCGCATTAACTAACCTTTTCGCAATTTCGTCTGCGGCACGCTTATCAAGCCCTAAGATTTCTGGAGGCGTGTATGCAGGGACAGTAAGATCGCCCGCTTCTTGTTTCTGAATTTCAGAATCCAATACTATAAGCACTGGTGCACAGGGTGGCGTAATCGAACGTCGATAACCCTCTTGCATTGCATCGAGAGTTTCTTCTAATGACGAGGGATGCGCATCCCACTTGGTGTAGGGCCGAACCAGTGCAGCTATATCCTCACCGGTATGCGCTCCAACAAAATTATCCTCATCGTTCCCAACCAAGATTATCATTGGCACATGGCCATGAAATGCTTGGAATACCGCCATCGATGCATGTTGTAAGCCCACAGTTCCTTGAACTAAGGCAACCATTGGCCGCCCTTCCGAGCGGGCATATCCATGTGCCATATCAACCGCCGACTCCTCATGCAGGGCCGAAATAAACTCTGGTATCACATTCGGGGTGTCACCGTAATTAATGATTGATTCTTGGAGGCCTTCAAAGCTCGAGCCGGGGTTAGAAGCAACATATTCAATTTCCAGATCTCGTAATACTTGGACCATTAAATCGGAAGATGCTCGCATCGCTGTGTGATTGGCTTCTGGAGGCTGGCTCATGCCAACTTCCCGCTCGCTCCTAGCCGCTGATGGTGGCGCAGAGACAGGTCGTTCGGTGGATGGGTTTTCTTGTGCGCCATACACATTCTTTGGCTGTGCAGCGGCTACCAAAGTTGCGACACTTGCCACCGCGCTCGAACCTAGAAAGCCTCTACGGCTAAGCCCTTTAACGCTTTTTGAACTTATATCACTTTTCTTCATTTCATTTTTACCAATATGTGATTGGGTCGCGTCTTCGACGGCAACCATCTCGAAAACTTGAATACTAATTTAGCGCCGTTAAACTCGATAATCTGGATCCATTTCTTCTATTAATTTTCAGCGTCTATATACATCGAAGCGCTTTCTAAATTACAGGGCGTGGTGACAAGGTCTCGATCTTCAATCTTTCGAAGAAAGTGTTTGATTGTCACTGCTTCTCTGAGGTAAATGGGATCAGTTACGACCATCTCGATTGCAATCGCAAAACCATCGTCGATCAAAGAGAACCGCTCGGTAAGATACTTCTCTTCACTTGAATCGATTCCGGTATGTATACCCCAGCGGTCAGCCAAAAAGTTATTAGTTTCCACAACCAAGGTATCTCCATCGAAAACACCAACAGAATGGCCATTTATCGATTTTTCGCCGGGAGCGGGAGCACTTCCATTAAAATAAATTGTGCGAGATTCTTCCCTGCCCTCATATTCAAAAAATACGATATCTTGGGTGGGCCGACTTATTCTTATTGGATATGGAAGCAAGTTCGATTTAGGCGGCCCTGAGAATATACATTCCAACATTGGACTATCTAACCCATTAAAGTTATCTACAGCTTCCTGAGCTAGCTCGGTGTAAGGCCAGCCGACCGGAGGCGCATAGTGCCCAGGTTCGCCGCGCAAATCTCGTGACCACAAACCGGCAAAATCAACAGATGCTTTATTGGTGTCGTCCTTTAATGTTAGATCAAGGCGTGTCCCATCAGCTTTTTCTGCCCAGTTGATTCCTGAATAGTAACGCCTTGGATTTCTATCAACCGCGCCCTGCCAAGTAATTTGATCCCCAGGCTCAAATGAATGGTTTTCCCAACCACGCTGTAACATGCCCGGCGGATGCAACATCTCTACCGTGTGGTCGACCATTTCACCATTTAAGTTGGGCGCATTTATTACGATATACACATGCGGCATACGCCATATATATCGAACTACAATGCCTTGGTTAACCCTTACATCATCAAAATCGAGATTTGAATGCGAATGATGTCCGTAGGAATTATTACTTGCTAATAAAGTGGTCAAGAAAATTGACAATACGCAGCATAAAACTACCGGCGATTTAGGCATCATCTTATTAGGATTGGTTTTCATTGCAGTACTCTCTATGCATAAAAAAATGTATTAGGTCCCTGTCACTTGTGAAACCCTTCACCTTGCCGCTACCGCGTCAGTCTTTACCAACATGCCAGGTACAACTAAGTAGACATTAAGCTTAATAATGTCTACTTTCGACATTGAAATTCTGCGCAAATGAATTACTTTAAAGGCCATAGAACGAGAATAGAGTGAAGGCAATGTTGTTAACAAATACTATTAACTGATACCAATGTTCAAGGTAATCAATAGAACGACCCTTTGCATAAAAAAGGGTCAATGGAGGCGCAACCGGAATTGCAGGTTTGAGCACTACGTAAGATCTGGAGCAACACAGGCTATTCTTCAGTTGCCGGGCTAGCAGTACCAGTTCCGGCAAACAATCGCCGACCGTCGCTTAAGATCAAAAAGCGAACACTCGCAGTTGGGCTAGCATTGCGCGCCTGCCAACCTTGAATACTCACCACAGTGCCCACAGGCAGGTCTTCTTTACGCCAACCACGACGCACAAGACCATTGCCAGACACAGTTTCCAAAGCCCAGTTCACAACGTTGCCGGACTCGTCCTCAACATCGATATAAATCCATGCGTGTGGATTAGACCATTTCATCTGAGTCACTAAACCCGTCATCTCTACGGGTTTAGTGTTATCGAACTGTGCGGCAAACGAATGGTGTGCCAAAGCACCTCCGGAGGTCGCTCCAATTCCTAGAACAAGCAAAGCCGTACGCAATCTAAGCATATTAATTATCCTCTTGTGTGGCGCGATATTCATCGCGGACATCTCGTAAATAGCTAAGGTCGTAGTCTTCTAAACAGGCAGTTTCAAGGATTTCCTGATCTTCCCGATTAAAGGGTATTTCAATGGTCCAAGGCCGCGTAGAGGTAATAGGATCGCTGACCGTCGCGCGATAAATAATCTGCGTGGCAGTAACCGGTGTAAACGTCTCAATAACGGTTTGTGCATGACTTACTAGGTCGCCGACCTCATTGAGCCAGGTTTTCCCGTTAAAGTTTGTGCTTTCAACCACTAAGGTATCGCCTTCCCAACGGCCCTTGGAGTCGCCCTGCCAAAGACGAATATGGTCTGGAAGGTGAGCGCGTCCATCCAAAAATATTTGTCGGTAAGACATACGCTCATGCAATACCACCACATACCCTGGCGGTTGCAGAAAAAAGAATGGCGCCGGCACATAATGAGAGCGTGGAACACCCGCCACAAAACAGTGCGCCGTGGGGTCATCGTAGCCGCGGTGTGGTCGCTCACGATCAATCCGCTCGGCCCTGGCCCACTTCTGATATGGCAACAGGCCATCGAGAGGATCAACCACAACCCCTCTTGAATCTGGCGATAGAAAACGCCCTGCAAAAGTTTCCAGGCCGTAGTTCGCCCCACCACCATCTGCCATGTAGTATCCGCTTATATCGGGCGTGCCGTCTGGCAACCGTGGGATATCATCTGCCACAGTTAACTCTGGCAAATCGGCACCAGCATCTGCATCAAAGGGTTCATTGTCGGTAGGTATGGCCGCCGGGTACCAAGTACGAACATCGCGCTCGAAGTCACCATTCGCCTCCTCGACTTCAGCTTGGCACTGGTATTCAAGAATCCGGTCCATGTGTGTCTGACGGTGCAAGGTCATGCGGATAGTCCAGGGGCGAGTAAACACAATCTCGTCTTCAATCGTCACTTCATAATCAATGGTGTTCTCGTCAAGCATTCGGTAACGCTCGGTCAAGTGCAGCGCGTCACTGTGAAAATTCCCGGCAGCGTCAAACCAGGTTTGATCGTTATGCTCGGTGACCTCTACGACGAGCACATCTCCTTCCCAACGACCCCGTGAATTTCCCATCCATGAATTCAGCCCGGGATACATTGTTTGTTGGCCGTTGGTATAAATAAGCCTAAACACCTGGGTCCATTCGAAGGTTATCGCCAGGTGTTCTTCGGTTTGAAAAATGTGAAAAGGATGCTCCATGTACATGATGCGCGGCACCCCAGGCAAGAAGCACTTAGACAAAGGATCAGCAGTTTCCCGGTTTGCGAAATTGATGTTTTTCTGCCCGAGCGCCCAGGGCTGGTAGGGAATCTCGTCATTCACGACGACACCCATTCCCGGCAGCATATCGTGCAGTGCCGAGTGATTTTGCAAGTTATACGACGCGCGGTTTTGTACCTGCCAAATTCCCTGCAAGTCGGGTTTTCCAATATCTGTGCGCGGCACGGTCTGGGCAAAAGCCGTCCCAGTAATAAGGCATAGGAAAACAGTTACCAAAACAAGCAATCGAAATAACATTTAACTCCCCATTAGCAGAATATATGCAACTTAGGTAGCGCTCAGGCCAGCTAGACCAGCTAGTATTACAGTACCGACGGAATTTTTAGCATCAAACCAAAAGCCGCTTTAGTCCATCCCCGGGAGAGCCTGGTTGTCTGTAAAAATACAGTTCGCTTCTCGGACATCTTCGTTAGCGCCAATGATTCGGTCTCTAAATTTTACATGGGTCCATTCGCCTTCCCAGTGTTCGGGGTCGGTGAAGGTAAATTCGATAGCCATCGTATTACCGTCGTTAATTAACCGAAAGCGTTCAACAATTTTCAGTTGCTGTCCGGCCAGGACGCCTGCTTGAATTAGATGGTTTTCGCCAATAAACCCTGTGGTTTCGACAACCAGGGTATCGCCTTCCCAGCGCCCCAAGGATTCGCCAAGCCAATTGCGGTCCAAATCGGCGTCAGATTTTCGCTCTCGATCGTCGAGATAGATTACCCGGTAGTCGTTGTTGAGACGCGAAACCATATAGATGGCAGACGGGTACTGCATCATTACAATCGCACCATAGCGCGTCATAAAACGCGGCATACCTGGTGGGTAGCAAAGCGCTGTAGGATCACCAAACCGTTCGCCGCGCGCGCTGGCTTGCTGGTATGTGTCCATAAAGGACTGTGCTTTCGGTGTTAGTTCAGGCCTTGGCTTAAATTCAAATGAGCCGTAATTCGCACGCCATTGGTCCTCACCGCGAAAATCCCATAGGCCGGTTACGTCAAAGGGCACGCCATCCTGCGGCGCGGGCATCACAGAGGGGTCTAGTGCGCCAGTGCCACCACCAGAATCAATTGGCAATTGCGGCGGACGGGTTTTGGCTTCACGCTGCTGCCAGGTTTCTCCCTGAGGCGGCGGTACCCAAGCCATTAACGCTGGGTATACCAGTCTTGGCTCGTCCGGAACTTCCATATTGTAGGCACGACCGTCGGCACCAATTAGTCCTTCGACCAATCCACCCAATTTTCCAGACTTAAGCGGAAAAATCTTCATTGTGATTTCGTCCCCAACCTCGATGGATGCGCGGTTAAAACCCATACGTTCCATCGCCGTAATACTTTGACCCTCGATACTCCAGCTGTTTATATTGCCACTGGCATCTGTAACCGCCAGCTGAATAATGAGATGTGGATTACGATAAATAAACTGCGTAACCGTACCGGTTTTCAGCATGGTCTTGGTTGTATCGAACACCACGGCAGAGTGATGTGCAAAGCTTGTGGTTGAGCTAGCCAGTCCGTAAAAAAAACAAAAGGTCAGGGTCACAATATTCAGAGTTCGTGAAATATTCATTGATAACCAGCCTCGATAAATAGACGAGCCGCTTCAAGACTGCAGCTCCCAGGGAATAACTCTCGGGTATGTATTTTTCTCATGAAATAGTCGATTTCTACCGGCCTAGTGAGAAACATTGGATCAGTCAACGTCATCTGAATGCGCAGCGTATTGCCGTCTTCAATTAGCGAGAAGCGTTCAATCAAATGCTTTTGATCGCTTGAATCAACGCCCGTGTAGCTACCCCAGACATCAGCAACGAAATTGCTCGTTTCGACAACAAGTTCATCGCCCTCCATCCATGCCTTGGATTGTCCGATCTTGGACGGTGGTCCGGTCACTATGTCGCGATCCATGTGCAGCACACGTTGCTGGTCTCGCATATCGTAGTCAAGAACTACGGAATTTGAGTCTGGCCGGGAGATAAGGATCGGGTAAGGTAGTTGAGTTGACTTCGGTGGCCCTGGGTCTTCGCAGTTAAATTGCGGATTTTGGGTTTCACTAAAAGCGTCAACTTTCTTTTGTGCAAGCGCGGTATACGGCCAATCGTCAAGCGGGTAGTAGGTGAACCCTACGCGTTGATCACGGACCCACATACCGGTGAAGTCGGCGGACGGAGCAACCAGTGTTGGCTGGCCGGTGTTTGACCTAGAATTATCCAGCCGCGTGCCATCCGCTTTTTCGGCCCAAACCAATCCTGAGTAGTAGCGGTTTGGGTCGACGTCCATCTTCCCTTCCCAAATAATTCGCTCACCCGGCTTTAGGCTGTTTTCGTCCCATCCAAGCGCGGCCATGCCGGCAGGGTGCAGAAGTTCAATGGTCCATTCGACCACTTCGCCTTGGGCATTTGGTCCATCTAACTTTATGAACACATGCGGCATACGCCAGGAATATTTGGTAACTACACCGGTTTGCTGTTGCACATTGTTGGGATCTAGACTTGCGTGAGAATGGTGCGCTGAAGCCCCGGCTGAGTAGAGTAGTAGAAAGCCTATAGCCAGTAAAAAATGCGTCTTCATTCGTTCGTACCCCCTAAAAGCAAATCACCAAAGTTATGCTGGAAGCATATTGCTTGGATACCCAGCATATTTGCCACTTTGTAGTCGAGCAACAGATATATGAGTGGAACACCTAGGGAGGGAGTTTTTAGTGGTTTTTTGTAATATATTGGTATTACACCGGTGGGGAGACAGACGCTTTTGGCCCAGCGCCAACAGCTAACCATGGAACCACTTAGAGCACAGAAAAAATGGAGCCGACTGCAATCGCCGATGTAGGTGTGCCAGTGAAATACAGATCTCGCTGGCTTATCTATGTTTCAAGCTAAATGTTAGCTGTTGATCAGGCTAGAATTCAATATCCAGCAACAGGTCTATTCAAAATCTAGCTCCGCTACTATCTTCTAGCTTATTAACATTTTTGGGAAGATCGACAGGTTAACTTTGCATATTAAAAAGCTCAGCCGATTTAAGAAAGCTAGCTTCACTAGTGATATCGGAAATTTTTTCCAGCGTTTTGGAATCCAAAGGCAAATTCCAGGTTTTCAACATTGCCGCCAATATCATATACATGCCATGAATCGCGATAAGGTCCATAACTTGATTACTATTGAAGTGTTTTTCAAGCAGTGTAAGCGTTTCAGTGCCGAGATATTTACGAGTCATCAACTCATCGACCGATAGAATTAGGGCCCTATCTTCATTCGACCAGTGCTGACCCAAAACAGGTTTCAATAGCCCGAAAATCTGATTCGTTTGAATACCGATTTTTGTTGCTCGATCAACGTGGGACCCCCACTCGTACCAGCTTTCCATGTGAACTGAAACTCGGAGAATCAACAGTTCCGCTTTTCGATGTCCCAGCGAGCCACCAAGGACGGAATGATTTCTGAAAGGCCACCATGCTTGTAATAAAGCGGGGTGATTCGCCATCAATCTATGTACATTAACGGGATCGCCATGCATGTCTTTAATGATATTGGAGAGCGCTGGGGCCCACTCATTCGGGTGAATAGGCTGCGGGATTTGTTTATCCACCTGCTGACTCAGACTCTTACAGCTTTAGATATTGGATGAAAATTCAATACTTGCAAAAGACTCCCCATTTTGAATCGCCCAAGCCCCGACCAACTGGTCAGGCAAGGAGGGCAACTTCCATCAGAACATGGTCGTAGCCTAGCATGTCTGAACCCGGCAGAATCAACCTCCAGAGATATTTTAGAAAAGAGGATGTATTTTATTTTCCATTTATTGGCCATACATTATGGTCTTCCAGCGCTTTTTTTGCGTAATTTAGAATTTTGGATGTACATCAAGTAAAGAACCACATTAGGGCGTGTTACGACTCTTCGCAGTGCGTTATAATTCAGGTCTCTGCCAAATACATATTCCAACCAGCCGGCAGCGTCTATGGAAATAGCGACTTACCAAAATGAGCCGACCAAACTAGCTCCTAAAAACCTTACCGACCTACACAAAGCTGTTGGGCAGACCGTTATCTTAAGTACCTCTTCTCGAGAAAATGCCGTGGTTTTAGACTGCATTGCGGCATAAATTGGGGTTTCAATAACGCTGCGCAAGAGGCAGATACTCAGACTTCCTGCTTCAACTTCTGCATGTCTTATTTACTGCTTCAAACACCCGGATGAACAACGGCTCGATCTGGAAGCAATTCCGCCGCAGATGCTGGAACAGTTTGAGAGTACTTCAGGCCCCCTATCGGAACGCGTTGAAACGGTTCGAAGTGAGCTTTTAGACTACGCCCCCAATACTCATTCCACCGGGTTTGCGGTGCGAGCCGCGCCAGTTTTCGATAGTAAAGATGGTATCGTTACTGCTGTTGCGATCATTCTGCCAGCCAGCAAGTTTACCAATCCGCCAAGTGACGTTCTTGTATAAAATATCTACCGCTGCGCCGCACATATCTCCTTTGCGCTGGGCTCCAGCAAGGCGTGGGCGCAGATCGCAAATCATAGATAGCTAATAGGGCCTTGTCATCGGGCAAAAAAAGCTGGCAGACGCCAGCTTTAAAGTTTTAAAGAGAAATCGAACCTTTCTAGAATCTTGCGTCAAAGGTCAGACCAATAGTGCGTGGCTGACTCGGTGTTACCCGATTTTCTTGTTGGAAGTTATTAAAGAAGCTCAAATTAGCATCTTCATTGGTGAGGTTTTTCACATACAAAGCCACATCGTAGTTACCCATAGTGGCACCTAACCGAAGGTTGGCTAACATGTAAGAAGGGTTCACCACATTTCGCTCAACGCGCATCTGGTTCACTGGCACATCGCTCTGATAAGCCAGATCGGCACGAGCAAATCCGGGAAAGCTATCGAACCAGTCAAATTCAACATCAACAAAAACGCTGCCAGAAGCATCGGGAACGCCAATCAGATTCTGTCCGGCAAAACCACCAAGCGGATCGCTAAGTGACGCAACAAGCGCAGCGTCCAAACAGGTATTTGGGTCAACGTCCCACTTTGAATCCATCGCAGTGTAGTTTAAGCCCGCATTAACACCATCAGTGAACTGATATACAAACTCGGCTTCCCAACCCTTCGAACTAGCCGGGTCGTCTTGTTCTGAACAGTTAACCATGCCATTGAATTGGTTAGTAAAGGCTGCTGAAATCTGTAGATTCTGCCAAACAATATCGTAGATCGAGAAATTGGCGTATAAGCGTCCATCCATCCAGGTGGTTTTCACACCAAACTCAAGGCTCTGCGCCGTATCAGGCTCAAAATCGGGTGGAATATTTGCAGTAATCTGCGCATTTACACCACCGGAACGAAAGCCTTCTGCACTGGTTAGATAGATCTGCACATCATCCGTTGCATGATAGGTAATTTGGGCTTTGAGGGTAACATCGTCATAGCTTTGTGGGTTGCTTGGTTGATCTCCAGGGACTCCACCAATGGGCACTGAATTAACGAATGGAACTACCAAGTTACTAACTTGATCGCGTTCCATTTCGAACCAGCGCAAACCACCCATAATTTCGATCTGATCGCTAACCTGATAATAAGCTTCGCCAAAAATGGCTTTAGAGGTTTGCTCCACGCCAGCAATACGATGCAGGATTAGTGGCTGATTAGGTATCACATCTCCGGTTTGCGCGTCTGTATTGAAAACCCGGCTATTCAACGAAGTCTCTAGGTCTTGGTAGTACACGCCTGTGATATAGCTGAGGTCGTCGCTAAATTCACCGGCCAGTCTCGCTTCAAATGTTTGCTGCTCAACGCCCTGCTCTTGGTGGCTAATAACGCGATCGTCACGCGACAGCGTAGCTCCGCCCCAAGGACCTAATGGCGTTAACATGAAGCGGCGGTGCAACCGAGCGGGGCTTGACGAATCGAGCGAATCAGTAATGTCTCGCTCCATAGAATTAACGCCTATGGTCAGTGTCGCCCAATCTAAGTCTCTCTCATACTCGAGGCCAAAAATGGTAGAGGTATCTTCGTGCGGCTCATTGCTACGGACATTGGTCTCGTATTGCCCAGCCTCAGAGGTGAAGAACAGACTACTGCCGGTAATAAAAGGAGGCCCTATGCTGTAGGAAGAATCGAAGGGATTCGAGGCAGTCCGGTTGTCTATATCAGTATCCTGCTTAAAGTACTGTAGCAAGAGCGAGGAATTCTCGTCTATTTCATAGGCTAGCTGAGCTCGCAAACCAGAAATAGTATAGCTATTAACGTCTTCTTGCCCAGGTGCCACTTCGCCATCACCGCAGGCAGTCGATTGCACAAGAGACAACTCAGGCATAATTGAACCATTGCCACCAGGGTTAGGTAAATCGCGTTGATAGCAGGCTGCATCTTTACCCAGCACTACGTTATCAATGAAACCACCCGAACTTTTGGTATAGCCAACCAATCTTAGAGCTAGGGTATCGTCAATTAGCGGTAAATTAACCATGCCCCGCAACGCGCGATCTGGCGAGCCTTCGTCGACCAATGCGCCGTCTAGCTGAATACGTGCCTCAAATGCACTGGAGTCCGGCTTGTTGGTAATATATCGCACAATGCCGCTCACAGAGTTTTGGCCGTAAAGTGTTCCTTGCGGACCGCGCACCACCTCAATACGAGACATGTCGAAAGCACCCATATCTGGCTGATTACCGCCTGTCGTAGCTGCATCCTGACCACTACCAATCATCGGGATATTATCAATATATACGCCTACCGTAGACTCTCCCGGCCCACTAATACCGCGCATAATATACGTCTTCTGGCCAGGACCCTTATCGATCACGTCCAAGCCAGGTACCGAACGACTAAAGTCGGTAAATTCTTGCACGCCCATCTTTTCTAGGGTGTTTTCATTGAACGCCTGTACACTGGAACTCAGATCTTGAGTTGAAACTGCACCGGTTTTGCTGGCTGTGACCAACACCTCTTCTATCTGCGTTTGGGCTATCAAGGACGCACTGAAGCACCCAATTGCGATGGCCGAAACGACTTTTAACCCCTGTGAATAGTACATAGTGATCTAACCTCTAAGTATTTATTAGTTTGATTTGGCTGCAATAACTTCTATTTCTACCAACATGCCGGGAGCAACCAACCCCGCAACTTCAACAAGCGATCGGGCTGGCAATTTGCCGTCTGAACTTTCGCCAAAGAAGCGGTTATATGCCGCCATGAATCCTTGAAAATTTAATCGTCCTGATGTCTCTGGGTCGCCAACAAGGAAGACAGTCATTTTTACTACGTCTCCCATCTCGTAACCCAAATTCTGTAATGAAGATTCAACCTTGGTAAGCACGCTCTGCGCCTGCACTTCGGTGCCTCCCCAATATTCAAAAGTACCTGACGCTGCATCTCTGTTCGTTGGTGATGGAATAACACCACTGTGGAAGAGCAAGCCATCAACCTCTACCGCTGTTGATATCGGTAGGCTACTTCCCTCGTTAGCAAAACGTATTACTTCGTCTGCACAGGTGGCAGACGCCATAAAAACCAAGATTGCTAAGCATGCAAAACGTGTCAAATACACAGCTGGTTACTCCTCTTCAATGGTTGACAAGGTACGGATGTATGCCACCACATCGGCAACATTAAATTCTGGTGGCAGAGCCAGGAAAACGGCCCGCATTTGCAGGGCGCTGGCATTTGACGAATGTAACCCACGCTCCCCGGTGCGGTACTGTTCAAAAGCTGAAGTTTGATACCAATCACTCAGACGCGCCAAGCCAGGAGAAAGCAATGCCGCGTTGCCCTCGGCGTTTAAGCCGTGACAAGCAGCGCAATAAGTTTGATAGTGAACTTGACCCGCTCCGGCATCCCCAATTTGGGTGGTTTGTGGATAGTTGCCATCTAATAATGACGTAAAGGCCGGCAGACGCTGACTAGATTCATTAGAAACTTCACGAGCTACGGCACTCATTTCTTGACCGGTAATAGCTTCCTGTCGCTCGCCCGATTGATATCTCGCCATTTGCTCTAATAGGTACCATGGCTCAATACCGACAAGTGCGGGCGCGGCAATGGCAGAATTGCCCTGCCCCTGAGCACCATGGCATACAAGGCAATAGCCGAATTCCTGGTAGAGCCCAGCGGGTTCTTGCGCAACCAAATCAGAAGCGAAAATCAAAGCAGCGCACAGCGCTAAAAAAGAAACTCTCATCGCGCTGCCTCTCTTGCCTGAATACTATTCAGAGCTTCGTGGGCAGTAAGGACCGCAGACTCCTGCCAGCCCGAGTGGTGTGCTACCTGATCACCAATAAGGTAATGATTACCACGAGGCTGACGCAGTGACGTAGCAGTGCTATCGTCAATTTCGGTTGCCGTGCAACCAAGCATGTGATTCATGCGGTACCAAGCAACGCTTGCGCCACTTTCGAAGTATTTGGAATAGCCCGGATGCAGTTTTTCACCTTGAGTTAGCGCCATCTGAATGCGCTCTTCGGAAGTCATGGCCATAAACTGATCGTTCAATACCGGTGAGAAAATATAGGCGCCTACCAATACGCCCTTTGGCGAACCAAATCCGCCGGACGGATACATAATTTGAGTGATGTCAGCGCCTGTCCAAGATATTCCGCCGTATACGCCTTCCTCTTCCCAGAAACGCGAGCTCATCTGCAAGCCTACTTTTGACAGTTTGCCTCGTCGACGTGCTTTGATTTTTGCAACAAACTCGTCGGGGAAATTGTTATCTATCCCCGATAGAAGTTGCCCCGGTATCGAGTTCAAACAATAGTCTGCGGTTTCGGTACGCAGACCACCGCCTTCTCTCCAAGTAACCGTGACTCCGTCAGAGACAGTCTTCACACTTACCACTGGGGCATTTAAAGTAATCGTACCGCGGACTTTTTCGGCTAGAGTGCGCACTATGGTGTCCATGCCACCCACTGCCTGCATAACCGATGCCATAGGCGCAGCTTCACCAAAGTTCATACCTAGCCTCCAGAAATCGGAAGCTAATAGCTCTTCGAATGGCACCTTCGGTTTAATAATACCCGGAGTAAGCAAACCACCACTCGCATATCCAGAGCGGTTCGAACCCAGATATTGTCCGTCAGCAGACAGATCGCCAAAACGACTGAGAAATTCTTGCAAGCGGTCTTTATCGAGGTTGTTCAGTGGCTGGTCTAACCAACCATTGCTAACCCCTTTAGACACTATTTCAGAAATAAAGCCTCTACTCTCGGCCACAAACTGCTGTTGGCGCATGCGCTGGCCGTTATTAAAATTATCAAACTGCATCCAAGCGGCTCGATTGCTATTAATAAAGGGCTCTAGCTGAACGCCTAACTCTTTACAGTAACCTAATATATTCGAGTGTTCGGATGGGATACGAGCGGGCCCGGCATTAAAGTAGAGCCCTGGGTCATTGTCGAACTGGCAATAGCGCTTATTGCCGATTTCATCTATTAGATCGCCATGCCGTAGGGTAAGGGATCGACCACCAATACGATGCGACGCCTCGACAATTTGAACTTCATAACCCGCTTTTTCAAGCTCATAGGCACTGATCAAACCGGCCATTCCGGCGCCTAATATAAGCACTTTACAAGGCCTGCGCGACGCATCAAGCTGGAGTGGCTGTGCGTTTGCAAATGACGGCACAGCACCAAGGGCACCTGCAATGGAATACACAGCCGCCGATCCTGCCAGCGCACCTGCATATTGCATAAGGTTACGCCTTGTAAACCCCTCGCCCCCCTGCTGTGTCATATCTCTTGTCCTACCAATAAGTAATGCTTATTTGAAGCAATGGAATGAGAATAGAGTGAAGATAACACTGTTAACAAATATTATTTACTAATACCAATGTTCAAGACAATCAATAGGAAGAGCATTTTTATCAATAATACCTCCTAAAGCCACTATTTATATGGTCTATGTGCATTAATAGGGTTTTCTTTCACAGGCGGACCTTTCAAAATAACGAACAGGGAATTTTGTAAAAAGCTTAACTCGTTAACTTATCAGTTCCGCAAAAAACCTCCATGGGTGAAAGCCAAATAGTCACAGAGTTTCCGGCGAAGGCGACAGAAAAGTCTTACGCTAGGAGTGAGTCTGGTTAAATCAGTAGCCTAGATCTCGTCTAGGCTTTGGTATGGAACTCCCACATACTGCTCAGCAATCATGCGCCGACCCTGCACAGTGGAAAGATGGTAGTCCGCCTGCGAGGCCGTAAATCTGTCAAAGGTCTGGGCATCCAAATCGCGTACTTCAGTATCGCCAAAATTGTGCAGCATATTGGTCATCCACCCGCTAAATCGCTCACCCTGCCAAACCCGTGCAAGTGCCATCGGTGAGTACTTTTCTAAGACACTAGGTGCGCGACCAAAATACTTTAAAAGTTTACTCAAGTTGCCACCAATGTGGTGTCCTCGGCCGAGATCGTGCGCATGATCAACGCTGAAATGCCGATCATCGAAGTGGAATCCAGCTACACTGGTGAAGTAGCCCAACGCTGGGCCTATGCGGATGGCAGCGGAGAAATCGGTGTTATCTCCAGCGTGACGCAAGCCTTTTGTTCCACCTGCACGCGCGCCCGACTCTCAACCGACGGAAAGCTATACACCTGCTTGTTCGCGCAGTCCGGCCATGATTTGCGCGCGCTCGTAAATTCGGGCAAGAGTGACGAGCAAATCGCCGGTGCCATAGGGTTGATCTGGAACCAGCGTGAAGACCAGTATTCGGAAATTCGCTCAGAAGAAACTGTGCGGACGAAGAAAGTAGAGATGTCTTATATTGGCGGTTGACTCCCAAAGGCTCATTAACCTAAACAAGGTGTCGCGATATTCAGCTCGACGAAAGTTTCTATATTGGAACTATTAGTTTCTAACCAAGGCCCTTCTAAAGAAAACACTTGATAGCTAAAAGAAGAATAAGGCTAAGAGAACAACCATATGATCCCCGCTGAATCCTTTGATATCACTAACCCGGCAGTCTTGTTGAGACTAATCTGTGCGGTCTTTTTTATTCCACATATGTATTTCAAAGCATTTGGCAATCCACCCCCTGCCATCAAAACCTTTATAGAAGCTGGCTACCCAAAGCCTTTGCTTTTTGTGCGCCTTGCGCTGGTCACAGAGTTATTCACCTTTACCCTGCTCTTCCTCAATATTTATACCCAATACGCAGCGCTACTCGCGGCGGCCATGCTCACCATCGCTGCTGTTAGTGTGTTTTTTGCCAATGGCAATAAATGGGTATGGATCTGGCCCAAGGGCGGTAAGGAATACTGCGCATTCTGGAGCCTGTGCTGCATCGTCGTATCTATGCTCTATTGGAAGTAGCCAATTCCGGTGTTGCCAAGTTTACTTTATAACGATGCCTCTAACGGTCTAATGCAGACGGCCCACAGGGTAATGCCGATTGTGTTTCAGGTCATAGCGAATATCTAGCCACTATCATTTAACCCCTATCACCTCATTCCTATCACCTCATTCCTATCATCTAGCTCCCATCTTCGGGGCGCTTAAGTAAACAAGATCTTCCGCAATGGACGAACGTTTTAAGTTTTTACTTTCTTTATCGTACCAATAGCGTTCTGTCGTGTGCAATTGGTCGCTGTTAGGCGCACCATTCATCGTATGCAACAAACCTTCAGTAAAGCCAATCGTACCTACAACAAGTACATTATCTTCCCATGTTCCGATAGCAAGCGATTTTTAACGTCCTTTCGACTGAGGTTTCAGTTTAGACAGGAAACAATAAGCCCGCAGAACGCGGGCTTATTGAGGCTAATTCAGAGTCTCTAGTAATTCTTAGACTCTCTGCAGACTGTATGGCGGTGAGGGAGGGATTCGAACCCTCGATGAGCTATTAACCCATACTCCCTTAGCAGGGGAGCGCCTTCAGCCGCTCGGCCACCTCACCAATTTGGGGGCGGCATAATATCACAGCAAAAGCTTAAAACGTGTCTCCAATCTTAGTAACTGATGCAGTATTTCCAGATTTTTCTTCTGCTTCCTTTTCAAACTGTATTCTTTGGTATATTTCTTCTCTGTGAACAGATACATCTTTAGGAGCATTCACCCCTACACGTACCTGATTTCCTTTCACTCCTAATACGGTAATATGAATATCGTCTCCGATAATTACCGATTCGCCGATCCTTCGTGTCAATATAAGCATGCCTAATTCCTCATCAATCTATAGCACGGACTTCACGTCCAGATTGCGGTTAAAAATTGGCATTGCCGAGTAAAAACAACCCAGCAATACTTTTTCCAACTATCTCAAATTCTTGCGATCAGTCTCTAGACTGCGCAGTTCACTAGTGTGCCGCAAAAGAGTATAGCTCTCAATCAATTTCAACACCGTTAACCCCATCACAGGTTTAACCTAACTTACCTGCTCTTCTGGTTCTTTTTCCATCTCAAAAGCAGCGTGTACCGAACGCACGGCTAACTCGAGATACTTTTCATCGATAATCACCGTGATCTTGATCTCAGAGGTGCTTATCATGTGAATATTGATACCTTCGTCGCCCAATGCCTTAAACATCAAAGCGGCAACTCCGGCATGTGACCGCATACCGACGCCGACCAGTGCGATTTTAGCTATACCATCGTCACATATAACTTCGGCCACTCCGAGGTTTTCTCTAGCACTAAGTAAAAGATCCATTGCACTTTTCAAGTCATTCCGATGCACGGTGAATGAAAAGTCGCTGGAGCCCTCGTGTCCGACGTTTTGCACTATTACATCAACTTCGATATTAGCACCTGCAACCAAGCCAAGAATGTTCGATGCCGAGCCAGGGCGATCGGGAACGCCCTTTAAGGTTATTTTTGCCTCATCACGATTAAAGGCTATTCCCGAAACAACAGGTTTTTCCATTTGGTTATCATCCTCTAAGGAAATCAGAGTTCCCGGGCCGTCCTCAAAACTGGAGAGCACCCTAAGTGGAACCTTATATTTACCAGCAAATTCAACCGCGCGAATCTGCAAAACTTTTGAGCCTTGGCTGGCCATTTCTAGCATCTCTTCGAAGGTAATGCGCTCTAACCTGCGTGCATCCTCCACCAAGCGGGGGTCAGTGGTGTATACACCGTCAACATCAGTATATATCTGGCATTCATCGGCCTTCAGCGCCGCTGCAATGGCCACCGCCGAAGTATCTGAACCGCCACGCCCCAGGGTAGTAATATTGCCGTCAGCATCATTACCCTGGAACCCAGCAACAACAACAACCCGTCCAGCTGACAGATCAGCTCGAATACGACTGTCATCAATTTCTTGAATCCGGGCCTTGGTATGTTTGTCATCCGTAAGAATACAAACCTGCCCACCGGTATAGGAGCGGGCATCACAGCCGATAGCTTTAAAGGCCATACAGAGCAATGCAATAGTTACTTGCTCACCAGTGGATACCAATACATCGTACTCACGAGGATCGGCTTGCTCTTGTATTTGCTGAGCTAAACCTATCAATCGATTGGTTTCTCCGCTCATAGCAGAGACCACAACAACTACGTCGTGTCCATCGCGGTGAAAGCCTGCCACTTTTTCGGCGACCGCTTTTATGCGCTCTACCGAACCGACCGAGGTTCCGCCAAATTTTTGAACTAATAAAGACATATCAATTTATGAAATCTATTTGAAATTCATAGGAAAATTTAACCTAGAAACCGTAGTTGAGCGCGAAAAAGACATGTAAGGTATTGGTGTGCATAGGAAAATTTAAAAAAACGTAGTCACCTTATTGGTGATCAGATATTTTTGAATTTTCCTAGGCGCGTCAAGAGCTTGCGTGGACTTTCGTGATCAAACTGTGGTTTCTAGGTTTAAGGGCGCGACATTAACACTTCGCCCACCTTTTGTTAACCGGCTTTTGGCAGCAAGAGTCCTACAAGGCCTCTCTGCAACCCCCGACCTAACCTACTTTGAATCTATACAAGCCTATTTGAGTGCGGATTCAATCAGGTTTGGTAGTGAGGCAAAGGCTGAATCCAGATTCTCCGGCTGATTACCGCCGCCTTGCGCCATATCCGGGCGGCCACCGCCCTTTCCACCGATCTGCTCTGCCACATTAGCCAAAAGCTTTCCGGCCTGTAAACGATCGGTTAAGTCCTTAGTGACACCACATACCATCGCCACTTTATCTTCGGATACGGTGGCCAATAAAACCACTCCAGATCCCAGTTTGTTTTTCATCTGATCGGCAAGATCTCGTAAGTTCTTAGCATCAACACCCTCAAGGCGCTCAGCCAGAACTTTGATACCCGCCACTTCAATGGCATTGCCCGATAAATCAGAACCAGAACTGTTTGCCAGCGTAAGACGTAAGCCGTCTAACTCTTTGGCCATTTTTTTGTTTTGGCCTACCAATTGCTCTGCTTTTTTAACCAAACTGCCGCGGTCAGACTTCAGAAGGCCCGCGACCTGATCTAGCTGTTGCGCAATGGCATTAGAATAATCAAGCGCAGCAGCACCAGTAACTGCTTCGATACGGCGCACTCCAGCCGCTATCCCGCTCTCTGAAACGATTTTCAGCAAGCCGATATCACCGGTGCGCTTAACATGCGTTCCACCACAAAGCTCTACAGAAAAGCTTGTTCCAGATGCTGCTCCCATAGAGAGAACCCGCACGCTATTGCCATATTTCTCGCCAAACAACATCATCGCCCCGCTCTTCTTAGCGGCCTCGATGTCCATCTCCTGAGTTTCGACTTTGCCATTCAAGCGTATTTGTTGGTTGATCATGGCTTCGATTACCGCAATTTGATCCGCAGTAATTGCTTCATTGTGAGAAAAATCGAACCTCAATCGCTCGGCGTCGACCAATGAACCTTTCTGGCCAATATGGTCGCCCAATATATCGCGCAAGGCGGCATGCAACAGATGCGTCGCACTATGATTTAGCGCCGTTGCCTGGCGGATATTCGCGTCAACCTGACTCGTAAGTATTTGGCCCACTTCAAGCCGGCCTTCAACCAGAGAGCCTAGATGTAAATGAACGGAATCTGCTTTGGTGCAATCATTAACTTCAAAACGTATGCCCTTGGCTTCCAGCACACCACTGTCGCCAACTTGCCCACCGGATTCTGCATAGAAGGCCGTGCGGTCGAGAACGACAACCCCAGAGACACCGGCCTCTAATGATTCAACGGACTGACCATCCGACAATAACGCCAGAATTTTTCCGTCCACTTGTGAATCGTTATATCCGGCAAATTCAGTATCGCCATCCACTTCTATTTGGTCGGTATAGTCCACCGCAAACTGGTTGGCTGCACGGGCTCGTGTGCGTTGTTCCTGCATGTGCTGCTCATAACCTTCCATATCCAAACGAAGATTCCGTTCACGGGCAATATCGTTAGTAAGGTCGGTAGGAAACCCATAGGTATCGTGTAATTTGAATACAAGTTCACCCGGCAATACATCAGAATCTAGCAACGCAATGGTGCTCTCAAGAACTTCCAGGCCTTTATCGAGGGTTCTGGAAAATTGCTCTTCTTCAGCTAGCAGCGTTTTTTCTATGCGTTTTTGCTGAGCCTTGAGTTCAGGGTAGGCATCGGACATTTCCCGAACCAGCGACTCTACTAATTTGTAAAAGAAAGCTCCCTGCACTCCGAGCTTGTTACCGTGCCTTAGCGCTCGTCGAATAATTCGACGCAATACATACCCGCGTCCTTCGTTAGAGGGCAGAACATCATCCAAAATCAAAAATGAACAGGACCGAATATGGTCCGCAACAACCCGTAGTGATTGATTGGATAGGTCTTCACAGCCACAAACTTTGGACGCATCAGCTATTAGCCCCACAAACAAATCAATATCGTAGTTGTTGTGCACGCCTTGCTTAACCGCAGCTATGCGCTCCAAACCCATTCCAGTATCGATCGAAGGATTGGGCAAGGGTTTTAACTCACCATCAGGCTGCTTCTCAAACTGCATAAAGACTAGATTCCATATCTCTATATAGCGATCGCCATCATCATTTGGGCCGCCGGGAGGATCTCCCGCCACATCGGCGCCATGGTCATAGAATATCTCTGAGCTGGGACCACAGGGACCGGTATCACCCATCTGCCAAAAGTTATCTTCGTCTAATCTCGAAAACCGGTCGGGACTAATACCAAGGTCCTTGATCCAGATGTCTGCCGCTTCATCATCGGAAACGTGCACGGTAATCCAGAGTTTCTCTTCAGGCAGCTCCATTACTTCTGTTAAAAACTGCCAGGCAAAACGAATGGCATCCTCTTTGAAGTAATCGCCGAAACTAAAATTTCCAAGCATTTCAAAGAAGGTGTGATGCCGAGCGGTATAACCTACATTTTCCAGATCGTTGTGCTTACCTCCAGCGCGCACGCAGCGCTGACTTGAGGTTGCACGCTTGTATGGACGTGGATCTGCGCCAAGAAATGTATCTTTAAACTGAACCATGCCAGCATTGGTGAACAACAATGTCGGATCATTCCCGGGGACCAACGAGCTGCTGGCAACAACGCTGTGGCCTTGCGCAGCAAAGTAGTCGAGGAATGCTTGGCGTATTTCAGTACTTTTCATATATTTTTAGAAAACTCTTTTCAATTAGTTTCGAATCAGTAGCTCGATCAGTTTAGAGATCTGATTCTTCAAAGTCTTTATCGCCCATTAGGTGCAGATGCAAATGGAATACTGTTTGACCCGCACCTTCACCATTATTAATGACCAATCGAAAGGATTCATCAATATCAAATTTTCGTGCCATTTCTCCAGCAACCAGTAATAGATGTCCCAGTAGCACCTGATGCTCAGAATTGGCATCTACCAACCGAGTTATCTCCAATTTTGGGATAACCAGCAAATGCACCGGTGCCTGTGGCTGTATGTCTGAGATAACAAGGCACTGATCATCCTGATAGTGAATCTCAGAAGGAATCTCACCCTTAGCAATACGAGTGAATATGCTTGGCCCGGCAGGAGGCGCAAAACCAGACATTAGCTGCGGTATTTCTTTTTAAGAGATAACACTTCTTCGGCTGACAAATTACGTGCCTCTGTCTCGAGTAATACGGGAATACCATCTCGTATCGGGTAGGCCAAACCAGCCGCCGTAGATATGAGCTCTTGGGCAGTCGCGTCATAGTGCAGAGTGGTTTTGGTAACCGGACAAACCAATATGCTGAGTAGTTTCTTGTCTAACATAAGCCTAGGAAAAATCACCGTCAATTAAGCCGCGGAGTTTAGTGTAAAACCCCTCTGAACTCCACGCTGCTGTTGCTGATAAAGCCCAGCCTAGCGACTTGCAGCCCTAGCCTAGTCCTTATCCCATGCGCCTGAGGCGCGCAGCAATAGTTCAGGATCGACACGAGAGTTGCCCCAACTCATACGCCAATCTAAATGCGGGCCGGTAACTCTCCCGGTCGCCCCTACCTCAGCTATTAGGTCTCCCTGCTCGACCCAATCGCCAACTTCCACCAAAGTTTTACTGAGGTGCAAGAAGGAGGAGGATACGCCGTGCCCATGATCCAGCATGATGGTTCCACCGGAATAGAACATATTATCGTTGACCATAATGATCTGCCCGGCCGCCGGTGCGACAACGGCTGTGCCGCTAGGTACCGCTATATCTAAACCGTAGTGCGGTGTGCCCGGTACGCCGTTGTAAACACGCTGACTACCGTAGACACCACTAATCGGCCCCCGCACTGGCCAGTCGAAGTCGGTAAGGAATGCTTCGAAATCACTGCGTATTTTCCGCGCCTCGCTGGTCATTACATAATCAGACCAAATATGATCTTGGTCTTCTGCACTAGGCTCCATAATATTTTGTGCGATACCTTCAATACTTTGAATATTGTATTCACGCTGAGCAACTTCAAAAACCTGAGTTTCGATCGAACCGTCCGGGCTTTCAATTTGCAAACGAACGGGTTCGTTCTCGTCGCGATGCAACCCAATGACAAACAGGCCTTGTGCAGACAGCATAACCATTTCGTCTTTAAAGAGGATGGTAGAACCCGGCTCAGCTTGACCGATCAATAGACCGCCCTCGATCCATGAGCCCTCTAGTTCGGCTGCTGATAGCGAGCCACTGCAGGCTAGAAAGAACAAATAAAACAGGTTTCTCGACATCATTTACTAAAGCTCTCCGCCTGAATCGTCATCTTTTGAGTTTTTAAATCTTTCTGTCGCCTTGCTGCAGGTGTCGCTGTCAAACCCTCGGCGATACAAAAACTGTGTCGCTTTGGCCCGAAGCGCAAAATCCAGCATATCTGCAGCAGCGTACTTTTTTTGTAGTTGCCGCAGCGCGCTCAGTTGCCAATCGCATGGGTTTTGACGAAAAGCCTGATCTAGCAGTACGGAAGATAAATTTTGCTGCTCTAGCTCACGGCGTATGAGACTAGGCCCTTTGCCCTTGTTGATGCGGCTGCGCACAAACATCTCTGCGAAACGCTCGTCAGACTGAAGCCCCTGATTAGTAAGCCTCTCAATAACCGCTGCAATTTCTTGCTCGCTAGCTTCTTCGTAACGCTGACTCAGCTTCTGCTTTAACTCAAAAACTGATTGTTCACGACGACCCAAGGCATTCATTGCCCTGCGTCGAAGGGAAACGGCCAACTCTTCCGTCATTCGGCAGGATCCGCCTGAATAATATCGGGTATCGGCTCTTCTAGTGCCTCCGGCTCATTTGACTTACCTCGAATTTTTCGCCAGACCAAACGAATACCGCGCCAAATTTTCGGAAGCAGCCAAATCATCATAAAAATAAACAGAATTAAGAATCCGAGGAAAAACCAGGGATGGTTGATCATGGCCCAGATACCCACGAAAACGGCGGCATCTTCGCTAATTGATGCGGTCCAATTACTAAAGGGTTCGGGCGAGGTATTGATCAAGGCACGCGAACCGGCTTTGGTTGCGTGAGTTCCGGCGGCGATGCTGCCGCCGACTATTGCGGCAGATAGTTCTGCGGCCATGCCCATTTCAGCCATCATTCCGGAGGCCAATAAGGCTCCAGCCGGGAGGCGAATAAAGGTATGTATTGCGTCCCAGCCCGTATCCACTCCGGGTACTTTGTCAGCGCAAAACTCAACACAGTACATAAGTGCCGCAGCACCGATTACCAGAGGAGATTGTAATATTTGTAGTTCTTCGGGAAGGGCTGCATGGCCAGTAGCGCCCGCGAGCCCTAGCGCCAAGATTGCCGCGTAAAGGTTAATACCGCTGGCCCAAGAGACACCGAGGGTCATTGCCATCAGGGTGGCAATTTCATTCATATCCATGGTGTCTCCTCAATATGTTTATCTATCAGCTATTGAGGATAAGTCTATCAGGAGGGTCTGTTAACCCCCAATTATTTACGACCCTTTTTAACATGCTTCATCAGTCGTTTTCTCTTGGATACTTGCCTAGCGGTGAGCTTATTTTTACGCCCGGCAAAAGGGTTTTCACCACTCTTAAACACTATCTTTAGGGGGGTTCCGTGCAAATCCAGAGCCTTGCGGAAGGTCTTTTGCAGATATCGGACATAATGATTTGGCACATCAGTTATTGAATTGCCATGAATAATAATTGAAGGCGGGTTCTTACCACCGGCGTGGGCGTATCTCATTTTCATACGACGGCCACGGACCAAGGGCGGCGGATGATCCGACAAGGCATCTTCCAGAATACGGGTCAATCTGTTAGTGCTAAGACTCTCTGTAGCGCTTTGGTAGGCTCGCTCGATCGAATCGTAGAGTTTACCCACCCCGGATCCATGCAACGCTGAGATGTAGTGAATGTCGGCGTAATCTATAAAGCGTAAACGCCGGTCCAGTTGCCCTTTAATCCACTCACGCTCTGTTTCTTCGAGTCCGTCCCACTTATTGACGGCAACCACTAAGGCGCGCCCAGACTCAATGGCATAGCCTAGCAAGTGAAGGTCCTGATCTACTAAGCCCTCTTGCCCGTCAAACAACATAATGACTACCTGTGCGTCATTAATTGCATTGAGGGTTTTGATAATGGAAAACTTTTCTACCACCTCTTTTATATTCTTGCGACGCCGAACACCCGCGGTATCTATAAGCGTATATTTCTTACCTTCACGCTCGTAATCGACATAGATTGAATCACGGGTAGTTCCCGGTAGATCAAACACGATTACCCGCTCTTCACCAAGCATGCGATTTACCAGCGTAGATTTTCCGACATTAGGGCGGCCTACAACCGCAATGCGAATAGGGGTCTCTTCTTGCAGCGCCTCTATCTCTTGCTCAGATAACTCTATAGGGGTCGGCTCGTCGTCATCGACCCACACATATTCATCAACTTCTTCTGGTACTTCTTCAACTATGTCTAACAGCGTATCCAGCAGTTGGCCAATACCACGCCCCTGGCTGGAACTGATAGCCATAGGCTCGCCAAAACCCCAACCGTGGAACTCACTGGTTCCAACTTCTTCCTGCACACCATCTATTTTGTTAACCAGAAGATGTACTTTCAGATTTTTACGTCTGAGCATATCGGCGATATGTTGATCAGGTGGAGTTAATCCCGTCCGAGCATCCACCATAAAAAGAATTTCGTCGGCTTCTTCAATCGCCAATAGTGCCTGCCCGGCCATTTCAACATCGATACCATCTTCTTCACCGCTTATACCGCCTGTATCAATAACAACGTAGTCAACGCCTTCGTGGCTGGCTTTTCCGTATTTTCTATCTCGCGTCAGCCCAGGAAAATCGGCCACAAGTGCATCTCGAGTTTGTGTTAACCGATTGAATAGTGTCGATTTACCAACGTTTGGCCGACCGACTAATGCGAATGTGGTGATCATGGGGAATATTCTACTGAAATATAGGTGAGACGAGGCTTATGCCTCAGTCTATGAACTAGATGCTTCGGTTTAATCAGGTTTCTATTAACGCTGATTAGAGATCGCCAATGCGGAGTGCGGTCAGACGGCCAGAGGTATCTAATACCAACAAACCATCTTCTATCGGTATGAGAGGCGCTCGAATCTCGTCTCTTCCAACCTGAATACGATTGGCTAATGCGCCGGTATTACGCCTGAACAAGTGCACGTAACCTTCGAAGTCGGCAACGGCGACAGCCAGATCATGCACTACTGGACCCGTTACGCCTCTATTTTTAAGGGTCTCGGACTCCCATAGCATCTCTCCGCTGGACGCATTGAAGGCAGAAATCTTTCCATCAACATCAGTAATAGAGAGCGTCCCGCCGTAGACACCAATTTCGTTGACGCTGGAAGATTCCTGAAACCAGGTACCGCGGCCTGTTTGTGGGTTAATCGCCATAATGCCACCCTGAAAACTCAGGCCGTAAACTAAACCATTCGCGTACACCGGGGCGGCGTCAATGTCCACCATACGTTGAAGTTCATTTGAACCTTCTGGAACCGCTACTCGCGCTATCCAGAGCGCAGCGCCGTCAGCAAGTCGGTAAGCACCAATTTTTCCAGAGTCATGTCCAATCAGTACTATGTCATCGACTATGGCCGGTTGCGCGTTACCGCGCACTGTTAGCAAGGGCTTAACAGAATCAACGCGCCACAATTGCTCGCCATTTTGTACATCAAGAGCAGACACACGTCCATCTTGCGCCAGAACAATCACTACGCCGGAACCTGCTTGGGGCGGTGCCAAGACCTCGCTATTCAATTGAACCTGCCAGAGAATTGAACCGTCGCTCTGCTCCAAGGCATATACAACGCCGTCGCCACTTGCGACAAATACTAAACCTTCGCCAACCCCGGTACCGCCGGTGATAGATGTGCGTAAATCTACTGACCACAGGCTTCTGCCATTGGCTGCGTCAAGCGCTGATACCCGACCTGCGTAGTCAGTTACATAAATACGGTCGTCTAAAAGAGCTGGCCGAAGTAAAGAGCTAGTTTCGTCTGCGCCTTTACCGATACTCACGGACCATAACTCTTCGATATCAACACTAGGGTCAAAGCTAATCAACTCTGCAGGCAACAGACTTTCATCAATATCTGTGCTGGAGCAGCCAGCCAATAGGCCGGTCAATACTAGTCCTAGTGCGATTTTCTTAATCAATTTTTTATTCCTATTGAGCCTGTGCGGAAAGAACCGCCACTCCGGCAGCAACGTTTGCGAGCTTAAATTCAAGCGCCGCTGCATAGTTAGCTTGCTCAGGTAACAACTTTTCAACCGCCAATTCATATTGGAATGCAGCAGAGGGGTTATCTCCCAATTGACGGTATATATCGCCACGACTTTCAGCGTATATAGCCGCATAAGAATCGTCTTCGCCAGATAATAAGGCTAATGCTTCCTGCTCTGATCCTGTTGCCGCTTTGGCGAGAGCAATACGATATGTAACGAGTTGGTTTGTTGTGGAATCAGCGTCTGCCTCTAGTACCCACTCCAATCTGGTAATGGCTTCAGCGTAATCATCTCTGTCCGCAGCAGCACGAGCCGCAGCAATAGCGCCAAGAACCGAGTAACCCGTATCGGAATGGTCATTCTGTAACTGGTCTGCAAGGTAGCCGATAGTTCGCACCGTTTCTAAATCAAATGCCGAGAGAGAACCCTGTACCGAACTGCTCGCAACCACACCTTGCTGCAGCTGCTCATATATATCTGCAGCGGCTTCTGATTGTTCATGCTGATTTGTCTGCCAGCCCTGATATCCAAAATACCCAAGGGCGATCACAACTACACCTGCTATTAGCTGTGTACCGTTTTCAGACCACCAGTTCTTGATGGCGGCGATTTGTTCTTCTTCTGTGCGCATGTCGTTCAAGGCGATATCTACTCTTAATATGTTGTAGTTAATTTGCCCCGGAATAATTAACTCAGTGGCTTGATAAGCCGCTAACTAATCCCGGTTAATTTTTCTGGGGCGCTATGATGGGTTGCCGCTACAAAGAACGCAACCTGTTCAACGCTTCTGGCACTGCCAGCGTCTCCTGGTCTCTATTTTCACGCAGATATTTGAGGGTGATTTTGCCCTGCTCTGCCTCGTCTTCGCCTAGCACCAAGGCAACTTTAGCTCCACTGCGGTCGGCTTTCTTAAACTGACTTTTAAAACTTCCGCCCCCACAATTGACCATCAAAGTGAGCCTAGGTTCAGAACTACGGATATTTTCAGCTAACTCAAGAGCAGCAGAAACTTCTTTCTTCGCCGCAATTAAATATAGATCTAGTGTTTTTTGATTTAGCACTTGCGGATTTACTTCCTGGACAAGTAATACCAATCGCTCGATTCCAAGACCAAAACCCAGAGCCGGAGTTACGGGACCGCCAAGCTGAGGCACAAGCCCATCGTAGCGGCCACCTCCGCATACCGTACCCTGAGCACCCAATGCATCGGTGACCCATTCGAATACGGTTTTACTGTAATAATCCAAACCGCGCACCAATCGGTGATTTACCCGATAGGCGATTTTCATCTGATCCAAAAGTGCACAAAGCGCTGCAAAATGCTGGCTAGACTCTTCATCCATAAAGTCTGGCAAGCTCGGAGCGGCCTCAACTAAAACCTGCATATCCGGATTTTTTGTATCCAGTATCCGCAAAGGATTGGTTTCTAGCCGGCGCAAGCTGTCTTCATCCAACTGATCCAGATTGGCTCGAAAATATTCGACCAAAGCCAGCTTGTGCGCTTTTCGGCTTTCTGAGGTGCCTAGGGAGTTAATTTCCAATCGAAGAGAGTCTGATATTCCGAAGTCTCGCCAAATAGCTGCTGTCATCGCTATAACTTCAGCGTCGATATCCGGCCCTGCCATGCCAAAACACTCCACACCAAATTGATGGAACTGTCGCATCCGGCCTTTTTGCGGGCGTTCATAACGAAACATCGGGCCGCTGTACCACAGGCGTAACGGACCAGCATTCAGTAAGGAATTTTGTACGCAAGCGCGAACGCAGCCAGCCGTACCTTCGGGACGCAACGACAAGCTTTCGTCATTGCGGTCATTGAAGCTATACATTTCTTTTTCAACGATATCAGTGACTTCACCAATAGATCGCGTAAAAAGATCGGTTTTTTCCATGACCGGAAAGCGAATTTCCTGGTAGCCATAACGCTCTAACGCCGCCGATACTATGCTTTCTATTGCCTGCCATTTGCCGCTTTCTAGGGGCAAAAGATCGTTCATACCTCGAATTGAGCGAGTGGCTGTCACCTTAGTTCCCACTCTCAGCGGATGTAGCAATCAGCTGATCGCGCTCTGCTTCTTTTTCAGCCGCTTTCGCTCGAATAAGGGTTTCGAGCTGACCAGCAACATCTTCAGAACCAATCTTTTTATGGGGCTTTCCATCCAAATAGATCAAGCTTTCTGGATCTGCACCGGTTATACCGATGTCCACCTCTTTAGATTCGCCCGGGCCATTTACATAACAGCCAATGACTGCCACATCCATTGGCACGGTAATATCTTCTAAGTTTGCTTCGAGTTGATTCATCGTCTTGATCACATCGAAATTTTGTCGCGAGCAACTCGGGCAGGCTATAAAGTTTATTCCCTTAGAGCGGATTCGCAGGCTTTTCAGCATGTCCCAGCCGACTCGGACCTCTTCTACTGGGTCAGCAGCCAGAGATACTCGAATCGTGTCACCAATGCCATCCATCAGCAGTAAACCCAAACCTATGGATGACTTAACGGTGCCGCTTCGCAGCGCACCTGCCTCGGTGATGCCAAGGTGCAGAGGGTTATCGATTTGCTTTGCGATAATTCGGTAAGCAGCAACCGTCATAAAGATATCCGATGCCTTTAAACTCAGTTTAAAGTTATCAAAATCCAGTCGATCCAATATATCAACGTGGCGCATCGCCGATTCAACCAAAGCTTCTGGCGTAGGCTCACCATATTTAACCTGAAGGTCTTTTTCTAAAGAACCGGCATTTACGCCTATACGAATAGGCAGGTTGTGGTCACGCGCTTTATCTACAACGGCTCGAATGCGATCTTCACGACCGATATTACCCGGATTTATGCGTAGGCAATCTACACCGTGTTCCGCCACGTCCAAGGCAATTTTGTAATCGAAATGGATATCCGCCACTAAGGGAATTTCTACTTCTTTTCTGATTTCGCCAAAGGCAGCTGAAGCTTCCAATGAAGGCACTGAGACCCTGACGATGTCTGCACCAGCGTCCTGCAGCGCACGAATCTGTCCAACGGTAGCAGCGATATCTGTGGTCTCAGTATTGGTCATGCTTTGAATCGCTATAGGAGCATCGCCGCCAACAGGCACATCACCTACCCAAATTTTCTTTGATATACGGCGAACAATAGGTGATTCAGAAAACATAGGATTTCTATCTGGTTCTAAGTGGCAATTTAATAGTGGCTATAGGAATTCAAGCCACAGATACGCGGTAAATCGTGTACGCAGCCAGGGCAAGTATTGCAACAATAATGGGGATAATAAGGGGCGAAGGCTTTTTCTTTTCGCGGGCAAATTCGCCGAGAGGGTCATAGTTCGAGCCGTGCGATCCCAAGGTTCCATTTAACGTAACAAATTCCTCCAAAACCTCCATTACCTCGGATATATCTAGTCTAAGAATTTTGCAGTAATTTTTAATATATCCGCGCACATAAATGCCAGCAGGAAAACGGCCGTGTTTATTCGCTTCCAAATCTCTAACAGCAGATTCGGTCAATCCAAGGTCACGGGCGACCCTAGCTATAGTAATACCCTGCTCTTCTCTGGCAACAGAAAGCACCGCGCCGGGGTTAGCCAAGGGCGCTTGTGGCTCCTCCTGTGCCAACTCTTCCTTTTGATCTATATCTGACGAACTCATATCTGCTTTCTCTCAGATGAAATTCTATTGATCCAACTGGTGCTGTCGGGCTTCCATTGAATCCGGGAACATACTTCTCAGCGCCAGGGCATAGCTTTGCTCACTGTCACTGTCATTAAAAATTCGGGATAGGTGAATACCTAAGGCCAAGCTACGAGGTGTCTCTGCTGTACTCCGCTCGTATTGCTCTAGATATTCCATTGATAGCGGAAACTCGCGCTCTTGATAGGCTATTTCTGCTACTTCAAGCAGAGCCCATCCAATATTCGGGTTTAGTTGCAAGGCCCGGCGCAATGCTTCTTTGGCATTCTCTGTCTGCCCCCGTCTTAGTGCAGACATCCCAACGCCAACAAAAGCATCTGGGCGTAAGCGATAATTCACGTCATCAGCTGCCAGCTGATATTGGGTACGGGCTTCACCGTATTCTTCCTGTGCATACAAGATTCGAGCGTAGTTCATTCGCGCAGGACTATAGTCTCGGTCCGAGGACAGCGCGCGACTGTATAGCTGTTTAGCTAACTCAATTTCGCCTTCAGTCTCGTATAAAAGAGCCATTACGTTGTTTGCGTCAGGAGATCGGTCGTCTATTTCCAGAGCCTTGAACAGATTAAAACGCGCCTGATCTCTCTGTCCTTCTGATAAGTAGTTTCGACCCAGCTGGATGTAATTTGCCAAAGCCCGCTCTGGATCCGCACCATTGTTAGAGGTATTGATGGTGGAACATGCCGCCAGAGAGAGTAATAACAGGCTTAAAACGAATTTAAATGGCATTAATTTGGGGCCTCTACAACTTTGAGCACAGATTCTGCCCGATCACGGTAGCGTTGGCTACGTCGCGTCAAATCATTAACCGCACCTGCAAGCTGACCACAGGCGGCGTTGATGTCTTCTCCGCGTGTTGCCCGAACCGTTGCAGTGAATCCAGATCGAATCAAAATATCCTGGAATTTCTTGATCGCGTTGCCCGATGACCTTTTGTAATCACTTAAGGGAAATGGATTGAAGGGAATCAGGTTTATTTTACAGGGCACGTCAGCAAGCAATACCGCCAGCTTTTCTGCATGTTCTGGTCGGTCGTTTACCTGGTCGATCAGGGTGTACTCGATAGTAAGCTTTCTGCGCAAGTCCGGCATACGTGCAATGTAGGCTTGAGCACTTTCCATCAGTTTAGCGATTGGATACTTTCGATTAATAGGGACAAGTTCGTTGCGCAACTCATCCTCAGCGGCGTGCAGGGATATCGCCAGTGAAACATCTACATGATCAGCAAGTTGATCGAGTTTAGGAACAACACCGGATGTACTAAGCGTTACGCGGCGCTTGGATAGGCCATAGGCGTTATCCTCCATCATCAGTTGCATAGCAGCGACGACGTTATCAAAGTTCATTAGGGGTTCGCCCATGCCCATCATCACAACATTGGTGATAACGCGCCTTTGAGTAGCCCCCATGGAATCGTAAAACTTTGCCGCTATCCAAACCTGGCCGATAATTTCCGCAGAGGTTAGATCGCGATTAAAGCCCTGTTTTCCTGTGCTGCAGAAACTGCAATCCAACGAGCAGCCAACCTGGGATGAAACACATAGTGTGCCTCTACCAGCTTCTGGAATTAAAACGGCTTCAATACAGCTGCCACCTTCAACTCGAATAATCCATTTTCGCGTGCCATCTTTAGATAGATGATCTGACACCACTTCCGGTGCTCGAATTACCGCCAGTCTTTCAAGCTTCTCTCGCAAAGGCTTAGATAGATTAGTCATTTCGTCAAAGGAAGAAACACCTTGCTGATGAATCCATTTGATCAACTGCGTTGCCCGGAAGCTTTTTTCGCCGATGGACTCAAAGTACTCTTTCATTTGCACAGGAGAAAGCCCAAGCAAATTAGTCTTTTCGATGTCAACAGTCTCTGCTGTTGGCTGTGGTTTCAATTCTGACATTTGAATTAACGTTTAGATGGCAGGGGAATAGAGGTTTGGACCACTATTCCTCTTGCCTGTTCCTTAACGTGAGCAAACTTCTTCGGCTGCGAAGAAGTAAGCAATTTCACGTTCAGCGGAAACAGCAGAATCTGATCCATGCACTGCATTGGCGTCGATTGAAGAAGCGAAGTCTGCACGGATAGTTCCGGCCTCGGCTTCCTGAGGATTTGTCGCGCCCATTAAATCGCGATTTTGTGCAATGGCGTTTTCACCTTCAAGCACCTGAACCACCACTGGCCCAGAAGTCATAAAACTGACTAGATGCGGATAGAACGGACGGCCTTCATGCTCAGCGTAGAATCCGCTAGCCTTTTTGTCGTCGAGTTGTAGCATTTTTTGGGCAACAATCTGTAAACCGGATTTCTCAAATCGGCTGACAATTTCACCGATAACATTTTTGCCAACAGCATCGGGTTTGATAATGCTAAGCGTGCGTTCAACCGCCATCAAACTTCTCCAAATAAACAATAACTTAGGTAATCTCGAAACCGAGATTGAGGGGGGTGTAAATCTGGCGGGAATTGTACTGCCGGAGACCTCCAGCCACAAGGATTCTAGTAAGTATGGTAGACAATAAAAATGTTGGCTATTCTTGGCTTTCGAGTATCCCCTGCCAGTAACCAACATCTACCCATCGATCAAATTTAAAGCCAACTTCTTTGTAGTGGGCAACTTGCTGCATACCAAACTTTTCATGCAGCGCCACACTTGACGGATTTGGGAGGGAAATACCGCCAATAACTGCATGCACTGAATTTTCTTTCAGCTCAGCAAAGAGCATTTCGAATAACTTAGACCCCCAGCCCTGAGATTTTGCTGAGGGTAGGATATAAGCAGAAACCTCAACAGAAAATCTATATGCGGAACGCTTATGCCAAGGTGAAGCGTAGGCATATCCAATTATTTGCTCGTTATCTAGCGCAACCAACCAAGGCAGGCGTTGCTGGAATACAGCGTTCATGCGACCGCTCATCTCTTCGGCGGAGACAATAGCGTCCTCGAAAGTGATTACGGTATGCGAAATATAGTGGTTGTAGATATTCGATATATCTTGAGCATCGGTTAAATCCGCTCTTCGAATCATTCAGAGACCCCTACTCTTTTACGCCGGAATTAGGCGCTATCATCAACTTCATATACCGACTGCGTAAAACCAAAGTCATAGGTTTTGGTATCAATATGCCTAAGATCAACATCCTTATCTAATTCGCCGAATAAAGCGATACCTTTGCCTAAAATCACGGGTATCACCGTCAGGCAGATGTCATTTATTAATCCCGCCTTCAGAAATTGCTGGATGGTAATACCACCATCCACATATATGCGCTCGTGTCCGCCCGCTGACAAACGCTCAAATAGTGCGTCTGGTGTTTCAGCGCTGTGTTCAACCCACTCGGTTAGATTCTCCGGGATCACAATCGAATTCCGACTCAATACTACTACCCTGGTCTCGCCGTATACCCACTGCCCGAAGGACAGCACTTTTTCGTAAGTATTTCTGCCCATAACTAAGGCATCAATTGAATCCATAAAGGCAAAAAAACCACAATCTTCTCCTTCCGGCACTAGCTCATTTGCCTTATCCAGCCAATCAAGGGAACCGTCTTCCCTGGCTATAAAGCCATCCAAACTGGTAGCAATAAATACTGAGCCAATCATACAATTCCCATTAATTTGATGATGGCCAAACCAAAACTTACGGTAAAGATCGAACCCATCGTGCTTATTACCACAATATTGGCAGCAAGCTTACCGTTGCCACCCATCGCTTGAGCCATAACATAGCTGGCAGAAGTTGTTGGTGCGCTAGCCATAAAAAACAAAACGCCTAGATCGACCTTGTCTAGAGTCCAGAATTGAGCAAGAAAAAGCACAAGAATGGGTGCCGCTAACAGTTTAAAAGCAACGGCACCCAAAGAGACACCACTAGAGTTTTTATACTCCGAAAAAGAAATGCTAGCACCAATGCAAATCAACGCCAGCGGCAGGGCCATACTCGCTAGAGAATCACCCGCAAGCAATACCATTTCTGGCATAGGTATTCCGATCAGGCTAACCAAAGACCCTAAAACAATGGACACCATAATGGGGTTTTTTGCGCTTGCGGCAAAATAGCTGCTAGCACTGGATCGCTGCTCAGAAAGACTGAAAGTGAGTGCCAAAATAGACAAGAAATTATACAAAAATACCATTAATGACATGTAAATCGAGGCTCTAGCCAAACCCAGATCACCATAGGCTAGATAGCTAAATGCAAAGCCTATAATTATCAATTCGCCTCTAAAAGCACCTTGAATAAAAATACCGCGATCTTCGCGCCGTTTTACAAAAAAGTGAGCGAGAAAAGACAGAATAATAAAAATAATAAGGGTGCTGGATAGACCAAAACTGAGTAATGACCCGGCTGCCACTTCTTGAATATCCGATTGCGCCAAATTGAAAAATAGCAGGGCCGGAAACGCCACTCGAAACGTTAATTTGGATGCTTCTTTTACAAATGACTCATCAATTAACTTTAGGGCCTTTAGAAATACACCAACAATAACCAACAGAAAAATTGGCCCAGTAATACCAAAGGAAAAACCGAGTAATCCGATAACCTCTGTGAACATAGGAATTCCTTAGTCGCTAACCTTTATGTCTGAAAAGTAGGCGGTGGTGCCTGAATCAATCCACAATCCGATGCGACCCGAGCTATTGCCCAACTTCAGATCTTTAACAATTAGATTCGGCTGCTCGGCGTCATTCAGATACAGCTCTGCACGTTCGCCTTCAACCACCAAACGATATTTGATCCATTCACCCGGCCCGATATCAGCATAAGCTTCGTACTTCGATGGCGTATCGCTTCTGAGTTTGTTCCACGTGTATTCAGGGTGGGAGATATATTGAATTGAATGGTTTCGTCTTAGCTGATCGTCTGCACGACCGTTAGTGGGCCGCACATAAATGGCTTCGTACTCTGTTGGATCATCTGCAATACGAAAAGCAATACCAGTAAATCCTCTCGCACTTTCGGCGGCTTCTGCGTTACGTGTTCCAGCCAGCCAGATTTCAATTTCTCCGTCGTGAAAGTCGATGCCGTCCAAGATAGCTAGATTGTCTTCAATGGTCCTCAACAGCTCGGCCGGTTCTTGAACCCTGATAGCTTATCTGCCTTCATAGACAGTCTCTTCGACAAGAGTATTGAAGGGCGTTAGCTGATCGGGGTTTAAACCCTGAGCAAATATTGGAGTTGCGCTCAGAAACAAGAATAAATGCAAAAATATACGATTCATGGAGGTATCCCTAGTTTGAATAATTGAAAATATTGCATTTGTAACTAACTGGAGTCAAAACAATCTTAGTTAAGCTTTGTACCGCAAATCTAGCTGGTAAACATAGTCATCGTGAAAGCCTCCTCGCAGTTCCACACTCTTTGGAACCACTTCTGCCAACGAAAATCCATGCCTCCGCAAAAGTATTTTCGAAGCATCATTGCCATCAACAACCCTGGCCAACATAGATTCGAAGGGTAATTCTTTTGCGTACTCCAAAAGCTTCGCTAGAGTTTCACTGGCGTAGCCTTGCCCTTGATGTTCAGGCAAAAACAAAAAACCAACTTCAGCTTCACGGACATCCACGCCTCGCCCTATAAAGCCTGCAGTCCCTATTTCCAATCCGGCATCTTTGGTTACAAGAGTCAGGCATAGCCAATGCTCTGATTCAACGGACCAAGGCAAAAGCCGAAATTCAAACCTGCTTCGTACCTCGGCTTCAGAGTTTTTATCAGAAACATATTTCATAACATCTGGGCGATTATGTAGATCTTTGAACAGCGCCCAGTCTGCAGTTTCTAGCTGCCGCATCAATAGTCGTTCTGTTTCGAGCTCGTGCGCCATGCCGGAAGGTATCTTGGTTACAAAATGTAAAAATATCCTATTTTCGCCCCACCCAGTTAATATACTTTCGCTTTCCCAATGTTTTGCGCTAGATCCTAGTCAACAAATGAGAGCCAATACATGAGAAAAATTATGTACCGGAAACATCTTCTTACCACATCAGTTCTAGCTCTGGCCGCCCTGCTGATCGGCTGTTCTTCGGCGCATCAATATGCCGACGCACAAGAATCCAATCAGCTCGATGTAGATGAGCCAGTTCATATTGTCTTAGCGGGATATGGCCCCTCTACATCGAGCTTTAGCCAAGGCCTCACCCTTATCGGAAACCGTCTTGAGGCAAAATTTCCAGATCAGGTTCAGGTTAGTTACGTATACAACATTCTGGAGCTAGGCTACTCCGGGGCATCGGCACAAATGGATCTAGTTGAAAAGGATGCCCTAACCATGGGTTACGTCACCATGAGCACGGGGATTCCCGCCTTAGAAATTGCGGCTCTGCCGTTTCTATTTACAGACAACGAAAGCGTTAGGGCTGCTATGGACGGTCCCTTGGGTCAATCGGCGATCGACTCGATTGAAGCCAATAGCGAATTAAAGATTCTGGGGTTTTATGAAAACGGCTTCCGGCATGTTTCTAATAGCGTACGGTCTGTGCGCACTCCGAGCGATTTGACCGATTTAAAAATTCGCGTGCTGGCAATACAAAAAGAAACACTTGAGTTATTGGGCGCTGCACCCCTAGTTACTGCATTGCCATTGGTATATCCGGGGCTGACTTCTGGCGAGCTGGAAGGGCAAGAAAACCCCTTTGAGAACGTCATTACTTACCGTATGTTCGAGTCTCAGAAATTTTACACCAAGACATATCATTCCTACATGTCGCGGCCGATGTTCGTACATGAGAGTACTTTCAACTCATGGCCGATCGCCTTGCAAACAGAATTCCAGGTAGCGGTGGATGAAGCCATTGCAGTGCAACGGGCATTACACGATCAAGCAGAAATCGATGCGGAAGACTTCATCAAAGAATATGGTGGCGAAGTAGTCGATTTAACCGCAGAAGAACGACAGCTTTTTGTAGACGCAGTCGCTCCAATCTACGCAAATGCCAGGGCCCAATACAGTCCGAAGCTTTTGGCATTAGTAGGGCTCTAACTTAGATTAGTCGGGCTTTGCCTCTACTGTTCTGACCTTTATCTCGGAATGCAGTGTTCTATGTATAGGGCACTTATCTGCGATCTCCAGTAGCTTCTGACGTTCTGCCTTGCCTAAATCGCCATAAATTGTGATGGTTCGGGTGATTTCATCAACTTTACTTTGCGTTGATTCGCAATCTTCACAGTCCGCTGCATGAATTTTGTTATGTTTTAAAGACACCACAACCCTTTCCAATGGCATCTTTTTTAAATTGGCATACATCCGCATAGTCATTGATGTGCAGGCACCCAAAGAAGCCAAAAGCAGCCCGTAAGGTGTCGGGCCCGTATTGCTTCCACCGACAGATTCAGGTTCATCCGCTATCAGCGTATGGCCTGAGGCATTTATAAGCTGGCGGAATCCCTGAGCTCCCTCTACTATGACCTCGCCTTCGCTGACCTCTGCACCGACCGACTTCGGCGCGTCCAGCGCATACCTACTCGCCCAAGCAGCCAGTACTTCTGCCGCATAGCGGGCGTCTCTCGGATTTTTGAGTAGTAAGTGATCGGCGTCATCCAGAGATACAAAACTCTTAGGGTGTTTTGCTGTCTCATAGATTTTACGTGCGTGGTCAATATCCACGGTCTCATCTACCGGCGAATGCATAACCAAAAGTGGTTTGCCAAGTTTTGCAATTTTCTCTTTCAAAGTATGCGATGCCAAATCGTCTAACAACTGGCGACGAATCTTAAACGGTCTTCCTGCGAGTTTTATTTCTGTTTCATCTTGATCTTCAAGTTCAGGAGCTTGCGCAGCTAAGGAATCTCCAAGATGTAATGTATCGCTTGGCGCTCCAATAGTTGCCACGGCCTGAACCTCAGGAATTAAATTTGCGACGGCCAACGCCGCAGAGCCTCCCAGAGAATGGCCTATCAACAACCTCGGCGCTTCAAATTGTTCGCGCATATGGTCCGCGGCAGCTACTAAGTCTTCTAGGTTTGAAGAAAAGTTGGTATCAGCAAAATCGCCTTCGCTTTCACCCAAACCGGTAAAATCAAAACGAAACACGGCTATACCACGTTCCGTTAGCTCTTCACTTAAGCGGGTAACCGCTTTCAGATCCTTGGAACAGGTAAAGCAGTGCGCAAATAAGGCATAGGCTCTAACTTCTCCTACCGGTCGGTCGCACACGCCGGAAAGGTTGGCGCCTAACGCTCCCAAAAACTTGACTTTTTCTGCCATAGGTAATTCCTTAAACAACTTAGTTTGGCCATATGCCTAGTAAGAGTAGTGGTAAGCGACCGATGTTACATATAAGTAGGATAGACTCAAACGGCAAAGACCTTTATTCTTTGGGGACTCAACCAAATTTACTTATCGGGGGATATATTAATGAGTGAAGACAAAACAGAAAGCCGTCGCAAGTTTCTGACCGGCAGTGCAGCTATAGCTGGGGCTACAGCACTTGGCGCAAATATCAGTGCGGCATATGCTCAAGATCAAGGCTATGTCCTAGATGTTCCACCAGTTATTTCAATGGAAATTAACGATACGACGGACAGATTTCCGGTTCGACGCGTATTTTGCCTGGGCCGAAACTACCGGGCCCATGCAATAGAATCTGGTGATAACCCAGATGAAACACCACCATTTTTCTTTATCAAACCGCGCGATGCGGTAGTTCCGGCAACTGATGGATTTCCATATCCGCAAGGTACTAGCGAACTGCGCTATGAAGCCGAGTTAGTTGTTGCACTTCACAGCGGTGGCAAAAATATCGACGCTGCTGATGCTCTAGACCACGTATATGCATACGGTGTAAGTTTGGATATGACTCGGGAAGATCTACAACATGTTGCTCAAGAGCTTTCTCGTCCTTGGGCTATCAGTAAGTCATTCGATCATTCTGCGCCCTGCGGTCCACTAACTACTGTGACCGGCAATGGTCATGTAGTGGATGGTCGTATCTGGCTCACGGTTAACGGCGAAATAAAGCAAGATTCAGACCTGAACCTGCAGCGCTGGTCAGTTTCTGAAGGCATTGCCATTCTTTCGCAATACTATGAACTTAGAGCTGGCGACATAATTTTGACCGGAACACCTGAAGGCATTGGCTTGGTCAATAAAGGTGATGTGATTAAAGTAGGCATCGAAAGCCTTGGACAGATTGAGGTTGAAGTTACGTAGATTCCTTGTAGATAATTAAGGAAGCTTCAAATTAGTCCCGACCCTGCTCTGCAGCGTCGGGATTTTTTTGCTTGTCAGTTTCGCAGCCCGCGAAACTTATGGTTCGACTCTTAATCGGCCGTTTTCAACCAATGTCATATCAACTTCCAATCGATTGGGCGTCCATCCATGAACCATATCGTGAGCCTCGATATAAAGCGTGCGAGCGTCGTCCGGAATCCGCACAGTATCAGTACCGCGCACAAAGGGTTGTTCATCTTCATGAGGATGTAGCAGTACCCTTTCACCTAGGATAGTTCCATCTGTATCAACCACACGCCAAATATCGGCATAGTGATCCCAGCCGTTGTCCGCGTGTAAAAGAGCCACATTTACGGTCCAACTCCCATCTCTGCTCTGGCTAAAGTCTGCGCCTAGAATAGTTACTTCATTGGCTTGAACTGCCGAGATCGGCGTGGCACAACAAAGTAGGAGCATACAGATGTCTTTTATATTCATATTTTTACCCTTCACAAAGATTAAATCTTCGAACCCTTTTATTGTGATCACAATATTCTAGAATGGCGAGACTCATAATCAAAAACTAACGGTGAATGTATGTCCAAACCATATAGATTCATTCTTTGTATCCTAACCGCTGGGGCGCTGGGTATAGCAGCTTGCTCTGATTCACCTGCGCCAGTATCAACCGATAAAGCCACACCTGAATCATCAACGCCTCTCGACTTAGGCACTCTAGAACGACTAATGCAGCGTTCGGAATCCAGAACACTCGAAGGAACCGCGGCTCCCAGCTTCGTTGTTGATCCAAGCTGGCCCAAACCATTGCCCAACGACTGGCTTATCGGACAGGTCGGAGGACTTACCGTAGATTCCCAGGACAACGTTTGGGTTTATCATCGTGGCAGAACTTTGGCGCAGAGCTCTGCCTACGCCCTTGGAGTATCCGGCACCGATGAAAATGGCACACCGGTGGATGCACTTGGGCATTCAAGATCCTTGGCAGATCAGATTGCCGGTTGTTGCATCGTGGCACCCTCCGTACTCAAATTCGACTCCGAAGGAAACTTGCTCGATGCCTGGGGTGGCCCACAAGACCCTGGATTTCTGGAAAAAAATGTATCAAACAAGAAGGCTGTTTCTGGCCGGGCCGAGAGCACGGCATTTACGTTGACCACAATGGTTTTGTATATGTATCTGGTAATGGAACTAACTTCACCGGCCAATTCCCCTGGGCAGCTACCTTCGGCGACGACTCTCACATCCTCAAGTTTAGCGCTGCCGGCGAGTTTATTTATCAGATTGGCTATGCGGGCATGGAAGTACCCGACAGCGAAAATATCGACGGCGGACCAAATGGCACACCTCAGCCCTATTTAGTCGCAGATATGATGGTAGACCCAGAAACCAATCGCCTGTACATCGCCGATGGCTATGGTAATAAACGCATATTGATCGTCGATGCGGAAACCGGCCAATACATCAATCATTTTGGCGCCTACGGACAAAAACCCGTCGACGACCCTGACGGAACTGATATCGATCCTTATAACGCAGGACCCTGGGCTAGCGACTATCAGAACGGGAATTTAACACCGATGTTTTTCCGTAGCCCTCTTCATTGCGCGAAGATAAGTAGTGATGGCCTCCTCTACACCTGTGACCGTGGCAATAACCGTATTCAGGTGTTTGATTTAAGCCTGATTGATCAAGGTAATTGTGCCAATCCAAATGCTGAATCAGGTATGTGCGGATTTATTCGAGATATCCCTATAGCTCCGTACACCGCCAGCGGAACCGTGGTATCAGTAGCTTTTTCAAGTGACGCGGAACAGAGCTGTTTGTACGTCGGCGACCTTGCCAACGGCACCTTTTACATTGTGAACCGAGAGAACTTTACGGAACTGGACCGCATTGGAAGACGAGGTCGACAGGTTGGTGAATTCCACTGGATTCATGCCTTGGCTGTTGATTCTGAAGGAAATATTTATACGGGTGAAGTGGATACCGGCCCACGTGTGCAGAAATTTTCCCCATACGGTTCTACGTCCTGCAGCGGAATCGGATACGCAGATATCGGCTCTTACGAGCGCAATCGTTGATCTGAGAGTATATCCCCTAAATCTAAGTTACTGGAGAGGCCTCAGCGTCAGCATCGCTTGATGTTCCAAATTATTACTTTCAATAATTACTTGGGCTCAACCAAAGCGGCTATGGTTTGCACTATTATTTTTCCATCAGCCATCAACAGGGTATCGGTGCCCAACTTGAAGGCAAGCGCATCGGTGGCTGCGGTCCAGGTTATATAAGCAACATCGCCAACAACCTGACTGTGTGTCATTTCAAACTCACATCCGGGAGGAAGCGTATTAGCAATGAAATCAGTGAAAAATGCCCTGATATTATCTAACCCCTTGATGAGATTGCTCTCAAATAGAATTACGGAATTTTCCGCATAATCCGATATAAGCGCGTCTATATCGCCAGTGCCAAAAGATTGGAGATGGTGATTTAAAGTATCTTCGGTTTGACTCATGTCTTATCCCTCCCAGGTAGCGGTGCAATCAAATTGTGCTACTTCTAATCCAGGCTCCCAGGCTCTAGTAGTTGTCAGTGTAAGTGGCGCGGTAAAGACAACGGGATCAGTAATAGTTATTTCGTAACTTAAAAGATTTTCGTCTTCAGAAACCGAAAATCGCTCATATTGAGTCGCTTGCAATGATTGGGGGATTCCCACTTCATCGTAATAAGGCCAATCGAGGGCTGTAGTGTTGACCACTAGGACATCTGCCTCCCAGTGCCCAACGGAATAGCCCAGATCAGATGCTTCATGCGGCATTGATCCCTGCTGCGCATTCATATGGATTACACGCTCTACGTCATATTCCTGAAGGTGAATCAGAATACGGTCGCCCTCATCGATCAACTCCATTGGCGAACCCCGATCAAACATGGTGTCGGGCATACCCTGCCGGCATTCGAGTTCCTGATTGTCCGCAATGGGATCGTATTCGCTAGCTAATTGCCGCCCCGCATCCGTTAGCATGTGCTCATAATCTGAACCTTCTAATTCCGGGGATCGCACGCTGCTCCAGACTCGGAATAAACCCTCAGCAGACTGAATCGCTGACTCTACCTTGATGGGGTCAAAGTCCAATGTCTCTGCCGACATGCGCACAGTTGACCAGCGCAGCGCTCGAGTTCTGCCGTTCACGAACTCTTGTCCGTTGGTCAGCAGAATATGCAGCACGCCTAAAGATTCTGCATCAATCTTAGAAGCATACCCCGCAACTTTGACCTGCTCTCCAATCCGAACAATATCGTCTTCGCCAATGCCTGCGCGTCGGTAACCAATAGGACTACCATTGAGTTCTAATTCCCAAATCTCTCCGGACTTTGGCCCGCTAGAAACTGCCATTCGGTATCGTGGATGCGGATTACGCCAAAAAACCTCAGTAATCTCGCCTTCTAGCTCTATAAGGTTTTCCGCCAGATACATATTTGGATTTACCACAGAGCCATGATGCGCAATAGCATTAAGCGAAAGGCTAGTGAAAATATATAGAACAGAGTATTGAATATACTTCTTCAGAATCGACATCACTTAATCCCCCAATCATTGAATTCGACAGTTGCAATATTTAGCTGACTAATTGAATACGGCTAGCGCAACCCTAAAAGTATATGCTCAAATATTCCTCGAGTCATAGGCCCAGTGCAGTAAGGCCTGTCGTTGCTTCTTGCGGCAACTATGATCAAAGGGTTCGCAATACTTGCGCACTGCGCCTGCATGACGCCTGAAAGCCTTCCAGCGCTTTATTTGGCGCAAATCCTCATCCCCCGTTCTGCGACCCATATAATACCGGCAATACCACTGAAACCATCCGCGAGGGTCCTGAGGGTGAATCCAACCCTTCCGTTTCCACTCACTGAGGGGCTGGGAAGCGTCTACTGAAAAGTAATTCTGGCTTATATCTTTATGGGCGGTACTTAAGCGAGCACCCTGATACCAGTCTTCGGGGAACTCCTTTATGCAGTCATTGAGGTATTTCCCGCCAAAAATCCCGAGGGCTAGCATTTGCTTTGGCGTTAGCTCGGGTTGGAAATCGGGATGGAAGTCTTCACCGGTTTTGGCTACCAGTTCATAGACGTAGTCAGATTGCATTTTGTCATTTACAAAAATCATGGTTATTGGCTAGCTATTCCCCAGGGTTTTACCAAGAGCATCTGCGCCCTACCTCGCTGTAGAAAGAGTTTCCGCCCAAGCGGTAATCGCTAAGTCGGCATTACCCTCATTGCTCAACATTAGCTCATTGAACTGATTTCGATATGTTAGGCCCAGGTTTACGCCACTTATAATTAGATTAGCTACGTTCCAAGCATTTTCACTGCGAACCAGCGAGAATAAAAACTCAAGATCCCCCTGAGACGCCGTTTCAATTAGCGCCAAAACCTGTGCTCGATTTTCATCGCGCATGCGCGGCTCTTCAACAAGCAATTCGTAACTGCCAATTTCTTCTAGCGCGGCAAACATCAGGCCAACCAGGGCTTTCTGAAATTCCACTTCAAATTCCAACATCTGTTCTGCAGAAAGGGCGTCTCGATGATTGCCTACGACGCCTAGCGCCACAAGGCTCAAATCAAAGTACTGATCAATAGCAGAACTTAGCCTGGTCAATCTTTCATCGGCATCGCCTATCGAAGAAGTCTCTAGCAGTGCTGAAGACGCTTCATTGATGAAGTCATCCGCCGCTGAAGGCTGCGCCAATAGTGATTGGGGTAACAATAGCGTCAGTGAACTAAAAAGCAAAATTCTTATATATTTTCTCATACTGAAATAGCTTCCTTAGTGTTTCCCTTCGACTTATAGGCCGTCAACAATAACGCCGGCAATAAACTTAGGTTAGCAGTTAAAGCAACTGCCATTGCCAAAGCCGCTAGTGAACCAAAATATACCGTAGGCATAAATCTAGACAACATTAGTACAGACAATCCTGCGATCACAGTGAAAGAGGTGAAATATAGGGCTTTACCCGTGCTTTTATGAGTAGCCAATACGGCCTCTTCTGCTGTTCGGCCGCTATCTATTTCCACCTTGAAACGATGTAAATAATGGATCGCGTCGTCCACGCCAATGCCAATAACAATGGCTGCAATTGTGATGGTCATCATATCTAAGGGTATGCCCACGAACCCCATAAAACCTAAAATTATAAGCGCGGCCATAATATTGGGAGCAAGCCCGATAACCGCCATCTTGACTGACCGAAGCAGTAAGGCGAACATCAAGAAGGTGGCAAACACTACGCCAAAAGCGGTCGAAAGCTGAGAATCCAACAGCTGTTTAAGCATGCCATTAAACAATACAGCTACTCCGGTTATGTGGATTTCTTCGGGTTCCAGCCCTACTTCATTTATCGCATAGGCCTCAATCGAGTCGATTAGTTCCTCTAAGCTATAGGACTCACCGGTCTCGTGCAGACGAGTGGAAATTCTCATTTGACCCAGTTCAGGCAACACATAGGGATCTATTAAACTGCCCCTAATTTCCTCAGTTACCGAGCCAAGAATGGCGGTGAGTTCTAAGTAACTTAACGCCTCGCCATCGGTAAATCCACGCCCTACCTGCTCGAGGTTCGAAATCGATACCGACTTGCCGGTCTCCGGTCTAGAGTCAATGTAGCTTTGTAGCTGTTCCACTATCGCCAGTTTCTGCGGAGTAAACCAATATCGTTGCGGATAGGGATCGGGCTCTTCCTCCGCAAAAGAGGAAAACGGATCGAAGGGGTCGTTTTCTAGTAATTCAGGTGTTTCATATGGGTCAAAATAGACAACGATGTCCAAGGGGACGGTGCCACCTAGTTCGGTATCTATGAACTCCAGCCCTTGCCTAATCTCTGTATCAGCTCGAAAATACTCGACAATTCGATTGCCCAAGCCCAACTGGCTAACGCCTAGAATTGACACAATCAATACCCCTACAGCTGCCAGATGGATCGATTTTGTGCGGTTAATGGAAAGGCGAGCGAACCAGGCATTAATAATCGGCAGTGCGATTAACGTCTCACATATATCCTTCTTAGGTATTAATACCAAGATACTGGAAAACAATGCGTAGGAAACAATCAGCGCTATTACAATACCAATGCACATCATGCGGCCGAAATCGGCAACCGGAACAATGTCACTGGTAATAAGCGAGGCAAAAGCCACACAGGTTGTCAATGCGGTGTAAATACTGGGCGCTAGCTTATTTTTCATGGTCTGCATTGCTAGCGAATATTGGCTTAGATGCGAAGATTCCGGCGCTAAATCCCGATATTCCGATATCAAATGAATACTAAAAGAGATGGAAAAAATAGCCAGTAATGCAATAAAACTAGAGGACACCACCGTGGCAGGCTGATCTAACCAGGCTAACACACCCATGGTCAGCAGAACTGTCACAAACACGGTTAGCAAAGGGATCATTACCCATCGGGGGCACTTAAAAAATATAAACAGGGCAATACCAAGCAGCAAGATAATAATAATCCCGAAGGTTGCCATATCCTCTTTTACAAATTGAACCATGTCCGACCGAATCATCGGCACACCGCCAAGGTAAAGCTGGGCACCGTTGGTATATTCATCACGAATTGACCGAACGGAATCAATGGTTTGCTCTTCCTGTTTTTTAGCCAGTTCCTCGAGATCCCGTCGATCAAGGTCTGATAGCTCGCTCGCTCCCGCTTCTTGCAAGCGCCTACCCGCCTCAGAAGATATATTCAGCTGGACCGCCGTACTGCGAGAATCGGCTGAAACCAAAAGGTCCTTAAATAAGGGACTGGCGCTCAGTTCAGATTTTGCGAGGTGGAGATCAACGTCCTCTGATCTCAGGGTTCGAAACCCTTGCGCCAACTCGGCAATTGGCACCGCAGGGCTTAGCAGTAAAGGCACGTCCAGTATGGACGTAACGCCATTAACACCCTCTACCGCCAGCATTGCATCCGTCAGGTCCGCCAATCTCTGCAGGTGGTAGGCTGTAAAAAGCTCGCCTTCATCCGGTGTATAGGTGAGTACCAAAAAGGGGCTTTCACCAAAGCTGTCCGTGACCTCATTGTAGAAAGCCAGTTCAGGGTCGGATTGCGAGATCATAGTGTCAGAGGACGCATCAAACCGGAAATACTGCAATTGATAGGCCGCCAGAAAGCAAAGAGCCGCGAATATCGAGATGATAATCACTGGCCTGGCAAGACAACGCCCGTACATTCCATCAACGCGATTAGCTGCCGTTTGCATAAAAAACGTCCTTTATAAAACTTTCGAATTAATTACTAATTTAGTCGAGAAAAGAGTCTTCAACTAGACCATCATTAATTAAATATTCTCGACGTTGAAGGTAAGCGTCGCGAAGGAAAATGTACCGGTCACCCGAGATTAGACCCTCTCTTTGTAACAGACTTGCCCGCAGAGAAATTAACTCTAGAGCCCGGACCGAATTTCGAGTGGGTATATGATCGATATATCGCTGAGGGCTCCCAAAGGAGTCAACATAGCGACTGGGAATACCGGCGACCGTGGAAGGCCCCATTAAGGGCAATACAAGATATGGCCCGCTGCCGACGCCCCAAAACAGCAAGGGTCTGAGCAAAGTCTTCATCGTGTTTATCCAATCCCGCCAAAGCAGCAACATCGAATAAGCCGACCAGCCCAATGGTAGAGTTAAGAACAAATCGACCTAGGTCGTTTGCTGCTAACTTTCCCTTACCCTGCAACAGTTGATTTACCGCAACCACTGGCTCGCCCAGGTTACTAAACATATTAGGCACCGGATCGGGAAGCACCGCTTCATAGCCCTGTGCCAGGGGTTTCAACAGGTACTTATCCGCCGTGTCATTGAAAGACGTCATAGAGCGGTTAAAACCTTCATAAGGGTCTACCGCCGTCGTAGAACAACCAGCAAGAGCAAGGATTGCCAAGGAAAAAGCCCACAGCTTGGTCCAACCTGTCGTGTTTAAAAGATCTATCACTGCAAAAACTCCTTCAATTATTCAGCAGATTGCGGGGCAATTATGGCCCAGCAGTACATGAGACTCGTAAAAGGCTGATTTATTACCAATACTTTCCTCATATAAATAAGAAAAGGCATTGTTCAAAAATTTGCCCCCAAAAGCTCACTTTATGGGATCAAGGCGGACGCCACTATTTTCTAATGAAGAAAAATAAATGCGTTCCCTTTGCCCCTTTTAACTTTCTATCAGATTTGACTATGTAACTAATGATGATTCTTTTCATGATCGTTTCTTCGTTATTTTCTACCTGCACAGGTTGCCAGGATCTACGGCGCCGCAGCCATAATTCTCCGCCATAATTCTTCATCAAAATCGCCCTCGGGTTGATCGCCTATGCGAGCCACCACCAATCCCAAACTCGGCACAATATAGACTTTGCGATCAAGCCCTCCGGAGGCCATCACTAAATCAGCCGGCGCGGAGGGGATATATGGACCCTCGACAAGCTGGGGGTTTTGACCATTGCTAATATGTGTTGCGCCGCTGTTCAACTGCCAAATCAAACCATAGGACTCATTGATCGAATCCTTTGAATCGAAGGCCTCGTCGAGATAATTCGGGTCACTTAAAATATCTTCTCCAGCCCACTTTCCCTCGGCCAAGATCAGTAGTCCAAAGCGAGCCAAATCAGGTGCTGTTGTTTGAAATGCTAAGGGGCCTTTAGTCCCCGGTCGACCAAAACCAACTCGCACGTCCCAATCGCTGTTATTCATACCTATTTTTGAGGTTAGCCATTGTGCTGATAATTCGCGTGCCGTTAATCCACTTACGCTTTGCAATATCTCCATAAGATTGCGATAAACAACAGTGCTATAAACCCACCGCTCACCTGCTTCTGCCTCATATACGCTCTGTGTACCCAGTCCCGTTGTCATGGTTAGCAGGTGGCGAATAGTAATCTTTGATTCCGAATCGGCCTCTACTGTAGACCATCCCTGACCGAGATAATGGTCAACGGATTGATCAAAATCGAGCAAACCTTTGCCACGGGCGATGCCCGCCAGAACCGAAACTATACTTTTTTGTACCGAGGCTACATCTTCAATGGGCCTGTCATCTTCACTATGTCCAATGAGCAACCGGGGATACATCCAAGGGCCATTGCTATTGGTGGGGGCCTCTACTTGCCAGACGCCTTCGGCTAATACTCGGCCATCGAGCAATACGACCGCATCACTGGATCGTTGCTGCTGTGCGAAAATCATTACCTCTTCCAGTAATTTTTGATCCCAACCCACTTGATTGGGGTCCACAGATTCCCAGCGCGAGTCTGCATTAGGGAAATAAAGATCATCTGCTTGAGCGAACAGAGCGCAGCCGAGTAAAAGCGTGAGATTAAACAGAGACCTGCCGGACGCACGCTGCTTAATAGTTAAATTCATAAAGGCTCACCCACGTCGCTCCTTATAAGCTGCCATCTGTTCAGGAGTCGCCTCCAACTGATGCGACGCCTTCCATTCACTGTAAGGCATGCCATAAACCAGCTCTCGGGCGGCGTCATAGTCAATCGACTCGCCACGCTCTGCTGCTTCAGCCATGTACCATTTGCTCAGACAGTTGCGACAGAAATCCGCCAGAATCATCAGATCGATATTTTGTACTTCTTTGTGGTCGTCTAAGTGTTTAAGGAAACGGCGGAAAGTCGCGGCTTCAATTTCTTGTTGAGTTTCGGAATTCATACTGCACTCTAGCCTTATTAGTAAACCTATTTTTAAAACCTAACTGCAGTAGTGGGGCCAATCGATCTTATCTCGACGATAACTTCCTCATCATTGTTCGAACCATCGTAATGAACGGCTCCTGCCGGATGCATCATGTAGCTACCAGGCGTTAGAGGAACCATGTTCTCTCTATCGAAATCGTCGCCAGTGCCGGTATACCAAGTACCTGATATCACGGTGACGTGACGGTCGGTGGAATGGTAATGCGGCCCCGACATAACACCAGCTGGGAATTTTGCTCGAATAATATAGAGGCCTTGTTTCTCTGGATCACCCGCAAGTACACTGATAATGGCCCCTTCCCCGGTTCCTTCAGGCCAAACAATGTCTTCTGGCAGGATGCGAACAAAACCATCTTCATCTATGGCGGCAAAGGCTGCCGGTATAAGTATCAAAGCTAATAAACTCAGTATTCTCTTCTTCATTCTTAGCCTCCTCAGTTTTTTCTATAGGATCTTAGTGGGTAGATATAAAGGTACTGTCAGTCCGTTTCTCTAAGCGCAAATTTGAATTACTACTGGCCAAATTCGCAAACGCCACTAAAAGGCTCCTTTGTTTTATCAAGGAGCTCTAGACCATTGTCGTCCATTAAGTAGTAATAGGTGTATGCCGATGCCGGTAGAGAATCGCCATAAGAATCGGCTATGAAAGGATTCACAATTAGGAGTCGGCTAGCTTTTGAATAACAGGCACCTTCAGATGAAGTAGTAGGCATCGAAACTTTACCCGTATCGATATCAACGATAGTCACTATTTGACAGGAGGTACCACATCCAAATCCGGCTACAACATAATGCCCTGCGTAGTTGGGTGCGCTTCCGATCAATAACCTTAGCCTGTCTGCAAAGACGTTTGATTCTGGGGAGCTTTCTATATCTACGCTTTGCAGTGTTGTAGCGCTGACCGTTGAGCTGGAATAATCTTCGAAATTGTATTCATCGACGGCGGCACAGCCAACAACCAGGAATATAATAACGAGCTGTAGTGCCAAATAACGTATTTTCATTCCTATACCCCGATCAGAAAAATTAAGAAGCTTCTTCAATCCATGCCATTTGAATAGCCTCTAGAACCTTCTCGCCGCACCGAACGGGATCATCATCAAACCCTTCAAGTGCCATTACCCACTTTCGTAGGTCAACAAAATTAACGTATTGGGGATCAACATCTTCATGGCTATCGGCGAGCCCCATAGCTATTTCGAATACGTCAGACCATCTCATTTGAATTCTCCTAATGTTTAGTAGCGTTATGAGCGACGGCTAGAGCAGCAGGCATCAGTGATTTTCGGAAACCATGTTGATCGTATACTTCGGAATCTCAATCGTCAGATCTTTATCATCAACTATAGCCTGGCAGCTAAGGCGTGAATCGGGATCTAAGCCCCAAGCCTTATCGAGAAAGTCATCTTCAAGTTCATCCGCTTCATTCAGGGACTCGGCGCCCTCGCGAATATGGACATGGCAGGTGGTACAGGCACAGGACATTTCGCATGCATGCTCTATATGAATACCAGCATTCAAAGCTGCACGACAGATACTCTGGCCTAGTTCGGCATCGATTACGGCGCCTTCAGGGCAGATTGATTCGTGGGGAAGAATTACGATCTTGGGCATTTAAAGGGCCTTAGGTTCTTCAATAATAGTTAGGAGCCAACTGGCTCCGATTAGTCAGCTGATTCAAATTCATCAACCGTGTGTCCTGCAAGGGCTTCACGCACGCTCTTGTCCATTCGCCTGGTGGCAAAAGATTCGCTTAGTTTACTAACATGCTGAATTTCACATTGCAGCTCACGCAGATTACCAGTAGTGGCAATACTACGTAATTGATCCACCGCGAGGGTTATAACCTCTTGCTCATCGCCTGATAGCAACGCTAGACCGTCCGCTTTCAATGCCGCTTCAATAGCAAAAGCCAACCCCTCAGCTTCCACTTGGTGCTCGCGTAAGGAACGTGCCGCTACGTCATCAGTGGCGTGCTCGAAAGAATCTTTAAGCATAGTGGCGATTTGGTCTTCTTGCAGTCCGTAGGAAGGTTTTACCTCTACTTCAGCACGCACGCCTGTAGTTGTTTCTTCTGCCGATACGCTTAGTAGTCCATCCGGGTCTACCTGGAATTGCACCTTGATGCGTGCCGCACCAGCAACCATGGGCGGAATACCGGTTAATTCAAATCGAGCCAATGAGCGGCAATCTTGCACAAGCTCGCGCTCACCCTGAACCGCATGTATCTGCATAGCAGTTTGGCCGTCTTTATAGGTAGTGAACTCTTGAGCCCGGGCAACAGGAATGGTGGTATTGCGATGGATAATCTTCTCCGTGAGCCCACCTACGGTTTCCAGCCCTAAGGACAAAGGAACCACATCCAGCAGCAGCATATCCTGATCGTTTTTGTTGCCAATCAGGATATCTGCCTGAATAGCCGCACCCAGGGCAACTACCCTATCAGGATCAATATCACTTTTAAGCGGGGCATCAAAGAAGGCTTCAACCTTAGCCTGAACGGCGGCAACCCTTGTGGATCCGCCCACCATCACAACCGCATCGATCTGATCTGTGCTGACTTCCGCATCACGCAAGGCTCGGCGGCAGACTTTTACTGTTTTCTGTACGAGTGGATCTATTAGCTCGGCTAATTGATCACGACTTAGTGTGCGCGCTTGACCCTTAAATTCGATCTGAGTTTGCTGAAGCAATGCTAGCTCTTCTTTGGCTCGACGAGCTCTTAATTGCAAAGCGCGAATTTCCTCAGCGCTTTCGGTTTGCTGACCGGTCTCGGTCAAAAACCACTGGCAAATCAAGGCATCAAAATCGTCGCCACCTAAAGCACTATCGCCGCCAGTAGCCAGTACTTCAAATACCCCCCGATGTAATCTAAGAATGGATATATCAAAGGTACCACCGCCAAGATCGTAAACCGCTATTAAGCGCTCAGCTGCTTCCTGGTCAGGTACATCTGTACCGCTTTGTTCCACATCTAAGCCATAGGCAACTGCTGCTGCGGTTGGCTCATTCAGCAGTCGAAGTACTTTAATACCTGCCTGTGTTGCCGCATCTTTAGTGGCTTGCCGCTGAGCGTCATCAAAGTAGGCTGGAACCGTAATGACTGCGCCATCTATATCACCGCGAAGTTGATTCTCGGCTCGCTCCACTAGGTAATTTAATATTCTAGAACTAGCCTCGACCGGCGACACTAAACCTTGATTCGTATATATCTTCAGGTTTTCTGTATTCGCTTCAAAACGGTATGGGAAAACACTCAGATCGGGAAAGTCTGACTGATTTTTTCCTACAAAACGCTTTACGGAGGTAAGGGTGTTTTGTGTATCGGTAAGGAGATATTCAGTGGCTGCACGTCCTACGTGAATAGCATCCTTTCCATAGTGCACAACCGATGGCACTAGATCGCCCAACTCGTCGTCACTTATAGGAACCGGGCCACCGCGGCGGACACTACAGACCAAGGAGTTACTGGTACCCAGATCTATGCCCACGGCTAACTTGCCTTGATGAGGTTCCGGAGATTGTCCCGGTTCGGATATTTGCAGAAGACTCATAGATCTAGTTTAAAGGTCCAGTAGTTGTTCTTCGCGCTCATTGACGTCGCGGGTTAATTTGTTGGCAAACATCATGCGTCCTATAGCGGCGCAAGCTAGAGGCCAGTCATTTTTAGTCTGCGCCATTCTAAACTCTTCGGAGTATTGCTCTAGTTGAGCTAGCGCGAGAGATCTAAATTTATCCAGGTGAGAATCCAACTTCGGATCATCTGCCGTTAGATCACCTAGTTCTTCGCGTATCTCTAACTGCTGCATTAAATAGATTGGGTCGTTCTGGGTTTGTCTATCCGGATCGTATTCAATGCCTTGCAACTCAAGCAGATAAATAGCGCGTTTCACCGGATCTTTCAGCTTGTCGTAGGCATCATTTAATTTGGTATTTAGGCGCACGGCCGTATTTTGGTCGAGCTCCGACTCCCCGGCACTTTTATCCGGGTGCAATTGCTTTTGCAGCTCTAGATAGGTTGTTCTTAACTCGCGCAGGTCAATATCGAATTGGCACGGAACCGAAAACCACTCGAAGTGAGTCTGATTGGACGAGGACAAGATATATTCCTTAGTCAGCAGCTGCTATTTAAACGCTTAGTAACTAGCCGCAAATTAAACGTTAAAGCTTTCGCCGCAACCACACTCGCCAGTAACGTTGGGATTATTGAACTTCAGTCCTTCGTTAAGGCCCTCTTTCTCAAAATCGAGTTCGGTGCCGTTAAGAAAGATCAGGCTCTTGGGATCAATAAATACCTTTACGCCCTGATGTTCAAAAACTTCATCTACTGGATCGGTCTCATCAACAAATTCCAGTACATAGGAAAAGCCGCTACATCCAGAGGTTCTTACACCCAGACGTATGCCCTCGCCTTTACCGCGATTACTTAGCTGTTTACCAACGTGGTTGGCTGCTGCGTCTGTAATGGAGATTTCCACTTGTTGCCCTGCCTCTATGCGCGATCACGCTTTGCGCGAAGGTCGCGGACTGCCGCTTTAATGGCGTCTTCTGCTAATACCGAACAGTGAATCTTCACCGGTGGCAAAGCGAGCTCTGCCGCAATTTCTGTGTTCTTAATGGATTCCGCATCGTCTAAAGAACGCCCTTTAACCCATTCGGTTAAAAGCGAACTGGAAGCAATAGCTGAACCACAACCGTAGGTTTTAAACTTAGCATCCCGAATAACGCCGTCGCCATCAACCTGAATCTGCAGGCGCATAACATCGCCGCAAGCAGGAGCACCGACCATACCAGTGCCTACGTTGTATGAACTATCATCCAACCTGCCAACATTGCGTGGATTTTCGTAATGATCAATTACCTTTTCTGTGTAAGCCATGATCTACTCTCCTGGGGCCTATTAAGCCTAGTGTGCCGCCCACTCAACAGTGGACAAATCGATACCATCTTTAAACATATCCCATAAGGGAGACATTTCCCGTAAACGTTCAACCGCGTTTTGAACTCGACTAATTACATAATCAATCTCTTCTTCCGTGGTAAAACGACCAATACTAAAACGAATGGAACTATGCGCCAGTTCGTCGTTGAGGCCAAGGGCCCGCAATACATAAGATGGCTCCAAACTTGCCGAAGTACAAGCTGAGCCGGATGAAACCGCCATATCTTTAAGAGCCATTAACAATGACTCACCTTCTACATAAGCAAAACTAATATTCAGAATGCCAGGGTAAGTTTGCGTTTCATGACCATTTATCTTGGTTTCTTCTATAGAAGCAAAACCATCTAGCAAACGCTTACGCAAAGCGACGACATGCTTAACATCCGCATCCATCTCTTCATTTGCGATACGAAAGGCTTCGCCCATGCCAACAATCTGGTGGGTGGGTAAAGTGCCCGAACGCATGCCGCGCTCGTGACCGCCACCGTGTATCTGGGCTTCAAGACGAACTCTCGGCTTGCGGCGGACATATAGGGCGCCCATACCTTTGGGCCCATAAGCTTTATGAGCAGAAAAGGACATTAGATCTATATTCATAGCCTCAACATCTACCAATACTTTGCCTGCGCTTTGCGCCGCATCTACATGAAATATAACGCCTTTCTCTCTGCAAGCCGCACCTATCGCAGCTATATCATTGATAGCGCCCAGCTCGTTGTGCACATGCATGATAGAAACGACTGTAGTGTCTTCCCTGATGGCAACTGCAACGCTTTCCGGCGAAATAATGCCGAATTCATCCGGGTCTAAATAAGTAACTTCGAAACCTTCTCGCTCGAGCTGACGGCAAGTATCAAGTACGGCTTTATGCTCAATTTTTGAGGTGATTACATGCTTGCCTTTCTTCTGATTGAATTGGGCAGCGCCTTTTATCGCTAGGTTGTCGCCTTCGGTTGCACCGGAAGTCCAGACGATTTCTCGTGGATCGGCACCAACAAGCGCAGCGACATTAGCGCGAGCGGTTTCTACCGCCGCTTCTGCTTCCCAACCAAATTGATGAGATCGTGAGGCTGGATTACCAAACTTACCGCTAGTAGTGAGGCACTCAACCATCGCGGCTGCGACACGCTCGTCTACCGGGGTGGTTGCTGCATAATCTAAATAAATCGGGATTTTCATATAATTCTAATTTCCAATTAATTACTAATTTGTTCCTTGGACCAGTAAAAGGTCAGCAACAGCGGCGTTCTGGCGATCACAAATAGAAGCGATATCTCGTCGTGCAACTAGGTTAGCCAGGCTGATACCTCTTAGGAAGTTACGAATCTGGTCACTGAGATCTTCCCAGAGGTGATGAGTAAGGCACATTTCTCCATGCTGACAATCACCAGCTCCCTTGCAGTTAGTCGCATCAATAGACTCGCTGACTGCGCCGATAATTTCGGCAATGGAAATACTATCGGGTATACGCGCCAAGCTATAACCACCGCCGGGACCGCGCACGCTTTGCACTAATGTGTTTTGTCTAAGCTTCGAAAATAACTGTTCTAAATATGAGAGAGATATACCCTGCCGCTTCGAAATATCGGACAAGCTAACAGGTGCATCTTCGCCATGCATGGCAAGATCCAACATTGCTGTAACCGCGTAGCGGCCTTTCGTAGTCAGCCTCATAGCAAATTATCCGAGCCCAAGTTGAGGTTGAATTATGCTAATTCCTACCATTTTAGTCAAGTATTATTACACAAGCTTTAATACTTCAGATAAGGGACCAAAAACTACTTTGATTTTGGCTTCACAGAGGACAGCAAGCCTCTAAGAATAGCCACCTCAGACTGATCGGGGCGAATGCGCCCGAACATGCGTCGCATTCGAGTCATGGTTTGTCGGGGTGTCTTCGGATTCAGAAAACCGGTAGATTCCATCGTCTCTTCCAAATGCACTAAAAAATTCTCTAAGTCTTCAGATTTTGCCAGGGGGGCATCCCACTCCTGCTCAAAATCTTTTAGCTCACCAGAAGACTCCAGCATCGCCATTCTAACTTCGTAGGCCAGAACCTGAACCGCAGCACACAGGTTTAACGAGGAATAATCCGGGTTGGTGGGGATATGCACATGCAAGTGGCATCGCTGAAGCTCATCATTAGTTAAACCCGCATCTTCGCGACCAAACACCAGAGCGACTTGGTGCTTGGAGGTATCAGATGCCTCAGCAGCGACCTTTTCGCCACATACTCTAGGATTTACCAATGGCCAAGGAATACGTCTTTCACGGGCACTGGTGCCGATAACCAGCTCACAATCCGCTATTGCTTCTGCATAGGTATCAACAACTCGAGTATTCTGCAGAACATCCTTCGCTCCAGCTGCTCGCCAACGAGCCCGATCTGAAGGGAATATCTCCGGCTGCACCAAAACAAGATCTGCAAAACCCATATTTTTTATTGCTCGCGCAGCACCGCCAATATTTCCCGGCTGGGAGGTATTTACTAATACAAAGCGGACGCGCTTAAAGTTTTCTAACATAGGAATTTGGAGCCCCGAGGGCCTTTATCTTGAGGCACACAAGTATAACGGCTTGATGAGTGTGGACAAGCGATACGCTTGTGGGCGAATTGATTATCCCTAACCATTTCCGCTGCCACGGGGGCGTTCCTTTCTTTGTTTGCCCACAAATTTGCGGGAATAAATCTGGGCGGGATTTAGACCGCCCGAAGCCCCAGCGCCAGCGCCAGGGGCAGGGGCAGCGCTAGTCAGCGAAAAGAACCGAAAGAAAAGGCACCCCGGGTCGCTTAGTCTTTGACTGCCCTCGCTCCGAGCTATTTTTTGGCGGTCGAGCTTACTCACATACTGCTCGGAGCGCACTTGGACGCGCACCCTTGTGCGCTCAACCCCAATAAATAACTCTCCGGTCAGTAAGCTTAACAGGGCCTTGTACTCACCTAGCCGGGTGGATCGCAGGGATGGCGACAATCAACCACAAGAACGCCCTGTTGCAGGGGAAATGTTTCATTCATCAAAATCCACCCGAAGGAGTCAATTTGCTAGAATAATGACTTTCACAGATTAGAGCACCCAAATTGCATATATTAGTTTGCGGCGGAGCCGGATATATAGGCTCCCATATGACAAAACTTCTGGCCACCTCGGGCTTTGAAGTCACCGTATTAGACAACCTTAGTACCGGGCATTTGCAGGCGGTTAAATGGGGGGACTTTATTCAGGCCGATATCCGCGATGCGGCCGCCTTAGACAAAGCCTTCGCCCAAAAGCCGGTAGACGCGGTTATGCACTTCAGCGCCAAATCACTAGTTAGCGAAAGCGTTGCGCAACCCGAAGTCTACTTTGACAACAACGTGGTGGGATCCAGACAATTGCTGGATGCCATGCGTCGCCATTCGGTCGAACGATTCATCTTTTCCTCCACAGCGGCGGTCTACGGCATGCCTGAAACAGAGAAAATTGCCGAAGATCACCCCACCCGGCCCATAAACCCGTACGGTGAAACCAAACTCGCTGTCGAGAATATGCTTCAGCAATACGCGGTATTTGGTATTCGATCTAGCGCCCTTAGATACTTTAATGCGGCTGGAGCCGACGCCGCTAGTGATATCGGTGAAGCCCACAACCCGGAAACTCATCTAATACCCAACGTGCTTAAATCCGCAATCTCAGGGGGCAGTAATAGGCTAAAAATATTCGGGACGGATTACCCCACACCTGATGGAACCTGCGTTAGGGACTATATTCATGTATCAGACCTAGCCCAGGCCCATTTACTCTCTTTACAGCATTTGGACCTAACCGAAGGCTTCAATGTATTTAACCTCGGCAATGGAGCGGGCTTTTCCGTGCAGGAAGTACTGGAGAGCTGCGAACAGGTCACAGGCCATACGATTGCTCATGATATTGACGCCAGGCGCGAAGGTGATCCGCCGATGTTGGTTGCCGAAAGTAGGAAAGCAAAATCTGTTCTAAATTGGCAACCCAAGTATTCAGATTTAAATGGCATTATCGAGAGTGCTTGGAACTGGCATAAAAACCAGTCTTTTTAGGTATTTACGCATAACAAAAACAGAAACTTCTGGTACTATTGCGCGCCCCAAAACCGCCTCTGGAAACATCCATGAAACCAATGCTTAGAGTCGCCTCTGCAGCAGCACGAAAAGCCAGCGACATAATCACACGCGCGTTTCGGGATATTGACCTAATCAAGGTTGAAAAGAAGGCTCCTACCGATTTTGTAACCGCCGTCGACAGAGCGGTGGAATCCATTTTGATTGCAGAAATCAAAGAGCGTTTCCCAGACCACAAGTTCATCGGAGAAGAATCGGGAGTGAGCGGAAATCCGGATTCTAATGTTGAATGGATTATCGATCCGATAGATGGCACTACTAACTTTGTTCGCGGTATTCCGCAATTTGCTATTTCTATCGGCTGTAGAATTAATGGTCGTATTGAACACGGTTTAATTCTTGATCCGGTAAGAGACGACGAGTTTAGTGCCTCTCGCGGAGATGGCGCTCGACTTAACGGTAAGAAGATTAGGGTTAGTGATACTAAATCTCTTCAAGGGGCTCTATTGGCGACCGGCATACCTTTTAGCGGCGTTAACAAAAATAACATCAGTGCCTACTTAAAGTGCACAGAAGAACTTCTAGGCGGCAATACTGCCGGCATAAGGCGAATGGGAGCCGCTTCTTTGGATTTGGCCTATGTCGCAGCCGGTCGGTTCGATGGCTTCTATGAAATGAACCTGAATATCTGGGATATCGCAGCTGGCGTATTAATTGTTCGCGAAGCCGGAGGCTTGATAACGGATCTTGCTGGTGGGGATAATTATCTATCCAGTGGCAACATCCTTTGTGGAAACCCTAAAGTATTTAAAGAGATGCTGCCGGCCGTGCGCAGAAATCTAGGACATTTGGACTCCTGACCGGATGGAGATCAAAATAGGCTACGAGTTGATTTTCAACTTCCCTCAATCCACGCCTTTAATTCTGATGCTGAACGTACATTCCACGCGTGTAGCCGACCTGCGCTCCGCCGATACAATAACCACTGATCCAAAAGTATGCATCACCACCTACGAAGATAGCTTTGGTAATCTGTGCAGCCGGGTAGTTGCTCCCTATGGTGAATTTTGCCTTTCTACAGATGCACTGATCACTGATTCTGGAGAACTCGATTTAATCGTTCCATCAGCCCGGCAACACCTGGTTGAGGAGCTCCCTTCTAATACTTTGCTATATGTCTTGCCTAGCCGCTATTGCGATACTGAACTGGTTTCTGATTTCGCCTGGAACACTTTCCAAAACACTGCCCCCGGCTGGGCACGAGTTCAGGCGATCTGTGATTTTGTACATGGACATCTTGCCTACGATTTCGAAACTGCCCGCCCAACCAAAACGGCTTCTAATGCCCTGGCGGAAAGTGCTGGCGTTTGTCGTGACTTTGCTCACCTGGCTATTTCACTATGCAGGTGTATGAATATCCCTGCGCGGTATTGCACCGGCTACATGCTGGAGCAGGATGGGCCCGATGTCGCGAGAGAGCCGGATTTTGCGGCATGGTTTGAAGTCTATCTAAACGATATTTGGTACACCTTTGACGCGCGATTCAACGTACCGAGAAAAGGCCGCGTTTTGGTCGCCACAGGGCGTGACGCTGCAGATGTACCAATAATGCATGCCTTTGGTTTTAGCACCATCACTAGCTTCGACGTTTGGGCCCAGAACGTCTAACCACTAAATCTACCAGTCATTCAATTCACAGCCTTCTTCTTTTCTGAATGCAAATAAGAATCATTTGCATTCAGAAAAGACCATGCCTATACTCTCCGCCAATGTCGCAACCAAATGGCTCAAAATAACGCTTATTGGTTCGTAAACTTAGTCCACTTATAGCTTTAGAAAAACAACATTGGATACTTACATAAAATCAAGCTTGACTGACGCGGCGCCATCCCAGCAAAAAGGGTTTCGCAGTGAGGATTTGTTTCAAGGTAGGAACGAAATAACCATACTTCACAACGGTGAACGATATAGCTTAAGAATAACGTCAAACAAAAAACTAATTTTAACCAAATAACTTTTTAGGGCTCAGCCAGCCACCCATCTTTTAGGCAGCAAGCGAACTCCCAATTTTAGGAGACATCTGTCTATGAACACCAACAAAGTGTCAGGCCTACTATCGTGCCTACTTATCACCCTTTCATTTAATCAGTCTGTATCTGCCCAGACGCTAGATAGCGCTGAAAGCCCTATCGACGAAATATTAATCACGGCTACCAAGCTACCTCGCAAATCAGAAGATATTGCTGGTACGGTAACGGTTATTAGCGAAGAGGAAATTGCCCAATATATAGGCAATGACCTTGCAGACATCGCTCGCTATCAGCCCGGGCTAAGCATGAACACCGCCGCACGAGGTGGAAACCAGGGTTACACAATTCGTGGCATCGGCGGTAATCGCGTTCTTATGCTGATAGACGGAGTAAGGAGCAGCGACATCTATGCGGCCGGCCCTGCATCCTATGGAAAGGATGCCTTTGAAGTGGACGACTTAAAAGCTGTTGAGATTATTAGAGGCCCTGCGTCAGTTCTATATGGTGCAGATGCTATGGGAGGCGCAGTAATTCTGCACACCAAAGACCCTCAAGACTATATATCTGATACTAGCAGCCAATACTTGGGACTTCGCACTTCAGCGTCCAGTGCTGACGAACAATACAAAATCGGCCTTACAGGAGCTCTACAGTCTGAGGTTTTCGGTACTGTAATACAGTTTACCAATCGACAATACCGCGAGTCAGACACCAACAATGACGTTGAGCGCAACCCATTAGACGGAGCAATCAATAATATCCTGCTTAAGGGGGTTTGGGCGCCTAACCCACAACATCGAATTGAGCTAGGCATAGATGCCAGCCTAGAAGAAACGGAGTATCAACTTCTTAACGAACTATCTTCAACGGTTACCGCGTCTGTAGGCACGGATCAGACTGACCGATACCGCATCAGCGGACATCATCTCTGGCAGTCCGATATAGCTCTGGCAGATTCAATTGATACGCAAGTCTATTTGCAAACAACTGATGCTTTGCAACATACGGAGCAATTGAGGACCAGCTACTCCTTTATCAATCCAACCGACTTTACAACTTTCGGTGGCACTCAGGCTGAGCGTTCAACGGATTTTAGGTTTAATCAGGAGACATTTGGGCTGGGCAGCAGCCTCACCAAGGTTTTCTCAACCGGTAATATCGATCACTCTATGGTGTACGGGTTCAATTATGAACAAACTAATACAGAGCGACCACGTAACCGCTGCGAGACCGCCATATTGACTGGCACTGCCACCTGCGATATCGCAGCCTACCCTTTTGCTCCGCCGGAATCCTTCCCCAACAAAACATTTCCGGATACAGAAACATTACGCAGCGGAGTCTATTGGCAGGACGAAATAATTATTGGTGCCAGCAGGCTTGCCCTAGTGCCTGGTATTCGCTACGACCACTACCAAATGAAGGTTTCCACCGAAGGACTTCAAGATCTATCCTCCTTTGGATACCAAGTCAGTGATTTTGATGAGAATGAAGTTTCTATCAATTTTGGCGCGATCTATGACCTGACCGACGACATCGCCCTATTCGCGCAATATGCAGAGGGATTTAGACCGCCCAACTTTGACGAATCTAATCAGGCGTTCGTGAATCTCGGATTTGGATACGCCACCGTACCTAACCCTAGTCTAACTCCAGAAACCAGCAAAGGTTTTGAACTTGGGATCAAATCAAGATTTGACCGCAGCAATTTCAATCTCGCCTTATTTAGTAACGACTACAAGAACTTTATTGAAACCTCTTTTGTTGGTAGTAGCGGCGGCATTAGCTTGTTTCAGGATCAAAATATCGCCGAAGTCCATATCCGAGGAGCCGAGTTTGATAGCGAATATCAAATCAATGACAGGTGGAGCTTACGCGGCTCAGTTGCCTATGCTGAGGGCGAAAATAAGATCACCGACACAGCCCTGGATTCAATCGAACCATTGACCGCCGTTTTGGGCTTGAGCTATAGCCCGATTAATAACCAATGGAGCTTAGAAACATTGATTACTTTGGTCGACAAAAAAGATCAGGTGTCATCTGTGGATGTAGTTACGGCTGAATCGTATTCAGTGATAGATATGGTTGGCCACTATAACTTCTCAGAGCGAGCCAGCGTGCGGTTCGGACTCTTCAACCTTACAAATGAAAAATATGCACAGTGGGCCAACGTTCAAGGGCTTGCAGTCGACGCTTTTGATGACATCGCCAGATCTATGGCAAGCGGCACCAACATCAGAGCTAGCTTGAGCCTAAGCTTCTAATAGAGCCTGAATAAAATGAAAACCCTTGTTATCAGGCTTCTTGGCCCACTAGTAATCAGCGTACTTGGTCTCAACAGCATTTTTGCACTTGCCGATGGAAACTCGTTCTCCAGAATAATTTCCATCGGCAGTTCAACTACCGAAATCATCTATGCGCTGGGGCTCGAAGATCGCATAGTAGCGGTGGATACCACGAGCCTTTACCCTAGCGATGCGTTAAAGAATCACCCCAATGTCGGGTATATGCGCGCACTTTCTGCCGAACCTATTCTCTCTTTGCAGCCTGATATTGTGGTCTCTGAGGAAGGTGCGGAACCCGGTGTTGTCTTGCGGCAACTCGAGGAATCAGGGGTCGAGGTTCTGATTATCCCGAAAGCAAACAGTATTGAAGGCGTCTACAGTAAAATAAACCTTATTGCCGAAAAATTTGATAGACAAAGCAAAGCGGAACAGTTGATTTCGCAAATGGCGGAGGATTTTGAGCAGACAACATTATTGCTATCCGGCTTGCAAACACAGCCCAAAACCATGTTTATTTTGGGTCTCAGCTCCGGCGCTATCAATGCCTCCGGCGCTAGTACCTCTGCAAACGACCTTATTCTCTATGCCGGCGGAGCAAATGTATTCGACAGTTTTCATGGCTACAAACCCGTTACCCCAGAAGCAATTATCAACGCATCGCCAGAAGTAATAATTCTGCCAAGCCATTCAATAGCACTGGCAGGCGGACTTGAGAAAATTATGGCAATTCCGGAGATCAGCTTGACGCCCGCAGCGCAGAATAACCGTATCTATGTTGTCGACAGCACTCTTGCCCTAGGTTTTGGGCCGCGTCTTCCAGAAGCCATTCGATTGGTCGCAGAGCATATAAAGGGAGGTAACTGATTGACATGAGCACGTTGGCAAAGAGCGGAATACTTAGCCTGGAGCCAATCTATTCCTATATAGGTCGCTATCGTTTTGCGCTTCTATTGAGCCTATTTTTCGGCGTGCTTATTTACTCTTTGGGGCATGGAGCGGTTACTATATCCGCGGTCGAGATATTTGCCATCATCGCGCAATCACTTGGTTTCGATTTGGGTCTAGAGTATCCGCCACAGTATGAAGTGATTTTGTATTCGATTCGCTTTCCTAGGATTCTGCTTGCGGTGCTGGTCGGAGCTAGCCTGTCAGTCGCTGGGGCTTCTCTACAGGCTCTATTCAGAAACCCCTTGGCTGACCCAGGCCTTATAGGGGTTTCCAGCGGTGCAGCCGTAGCTGCGGCTGCCACTATAGTATTGGGCAACCTTTTATTTGGCGGACTACCTACAGAAGTTCGGCCCTTTCTGCTGCCACTGTCTGCCTTTGCGGGCGGGCTGATTACCTCTCTAATTATCTACCGTATAGGCTGCATCAACGGCAAAACCTATGTGGCAACTATGTTGCTGGCCGGAATAGCGATAAACGCGATTACCAGCGCCATGATTGGCTTGCTTCTGTTCCTTAGCAACGACCAACAACTCAGAGATATCACCTTTTGGATGATGGGTTCATTGAGCAGAAATACGCTATCGGGAGTGCTTCCCACCCTGCCCTTCTTCTTGGTTCCGCTAATCGCTCTGCCTACGCTGGCAAAGCAGCTAAATATCATGGCACTTGGAGAAGCTACCGCAGGAAATCTCGGCCTTAATACAGAAGCGGTAAAACTCTCTGTAATACTTTTTTCGTCTTTAGCGGTAGGAGCCTCAGTCGCCTTGACCGGGATCATTGCCTTTGTCGGCCTGGTGGTGCCGCACCTTACAAGGTTCATAATGGGGCCAGACAATCGTAGCTTGCTGCCATCCTCAATGATTATTGGCGCCACCCTGTTGTTAATTGCCGATGCTCTAGCACGAACGCTTGTGACGCCCGCCGAGTTACCTATTGGCATTATTACTAGCTGTATCGGCGGTCCGTTCTTTTTGTGGTTGCTTGTCAAAAAACGCGACCTGATGGTGCAATCATGATCAAGGCTGAGAAACTCAGCTTCAACCTGGGCTGCAAAAAACTTGTAGATCAGGTCGATCTAGAAATTCGACCAGGTGAACTTCTAGCCGTCGTTGGGCCAAACGGTGCCGGCAAATCAAGTCTGCTTAAGGTTTTGACCGGGGAGCATGAGCACCAGCAAGGCACTATCTCTATCAACAATAAGAATATGCGCCACTACAAAAGAGACGAGCTTGCGCGCACTCGGTCTGTAGTTAACCAGCATACTGAAGTGAGTTTCCCTTTTAGTCTCAGAAACATCATCGCTATGGGACGGCACCCTCACAGATCTAACCAAGACGTTGATAACCAGGTTATTGATGAGGCGATGCGCATGGCGGAAGTGCGAGAGTTCACCGATCGCATATTCAATACTCTCTCAGGTGGTGAGCAGCAGCGCGGACAGATGGCTAGAGCCATTGCGCAAATACTGCCAATTGGTAGCGATTCAAAGAGATATATATTGCTGGACGAACCCATTTCCAATATGGATCTTTCACACCAACACGGCACCTTAAATTACCTGAAAAAGCTAACTGAGCAACAAGTTGGCGTGCTTATAGTTATACACGACCTCAACCTTGCCTCGCTGTATGCAGACCGGATTGCCGTTATGCATAAAGCCAAGCTAAAACTAGTCGGCACGCCTTCCGAAATCATAACAACTGAGTTGCTAGAAAACGTTTTTCGACTAAAAGCTGATATCAGTGTGCATCCAAAATATGAGTGCCCGATGATCAGCCCAATTATCCACTAGCAAGGAAACACAAATGCCAGGCAAAACTGAAAGAGCAAGATTAGCAAGACAACTAGTATTAAACGAATATCAGGGAGTACTTTCCACCCACTCGGAAGATGTTCCCGGATTCCCCTTCGGCTCTGTTGTGCCCTACTGCTTTGATAAAAAAGGTCGAATAATTATCCGCATCAGCGATCTAGCTCAACATACCAAAAACATCAAAGCCAACCCAAGAGTATCGCTTATCGCCTCAGAAGGCGGTCTGGAAGACGCACAAGCTGGCGGCCGCGCAACGCTAATAGGCGTAGCTAAACTACACGATGAAACCGGTGACTCGGTAGAGCGCTACTACAATTTCTTTCCCCAAGCCCGAAGTAGCAACAATACTCACGATTTCAATTTCTATGCGGTCGAATTACATAGAGTTCGATTTATCGGTGGTTTTGGCAAAATACACTGGGTAGAGGCCGAAGATTTTCTAAAAAATAGCCCTTTCGACTTTGCAAATGAAGCACGAATCGTGTCCCACATGAACGAAGATCATCAAAATGCAATTCGTCACTTTTGCGATCTGTACGACATACGTCATGCGAGCACAGACGAAGTAATGATGGTTGGCGTGGATGCAGAAGGTTTTAATCTCAGAGTAAATAAAGGAATACACCGAATTAGTTTTGAGAATCTAGTAAATAACGGCAATGAGGTCAGAGAAGTCCTGGTTCAGCTCGCTAGAACAGAAATTGCGGCCTAAGATGCATGCGCCCGTAAAAAACCGGCATAGGCCGGTTTTTTTATGCTTAAAATTTAAAGGTGAAGGAGCCTATCGGTATGGCGTCTCTTCAAACTCACTTTCGCTTTCATCACGCACTGGCGGCATTAAATCCGACGTCCGCACGTTCATCGCCAAAACAACACTTGACGCAACGTAGATAGATGAATAAGTACCGATAACAATTCCGATAATAAGTGCCAAGGCAAACTTATTGATCATCTCACCGCCGTAGAAATACAACACAGCCAGCACAAGCAAAGTGGTTAAAGAGGTAACCAAGGTACGGCCAAGGGTTTGAGTAAGCGAAATATTTATCGCTTCAAGCGTGGTTACCGATCGCATACCGCGAAAATTTTCGCGAATGCGGTCAAATACAACAATAGTATCGTTCAATGAATAACCGATAACTGCCAGCAAGGCCGCTAGTACGGTTAGATCAAATTCCCACCCAAATACAGAAAATATTCCGAGAGTAATAATTATGTCGTGAAACAAGGCAACTACCGCACCAACTGAAAATTTATATTGGAACCGCATGGCAACGTAGAGCATTACCACAAATAGCGCAGCCAGAAGCCCCAAACCGCCGTCTTCCCGCAACTCGTCACCGATCTGTGGCCCAACAGCCTCAACGCGAAGCACTTCAGCATCACTACCCAAAGAAGCATTGAGCGTGTTTATCAAAGTATCTGCACAAAGCCTTCCCTGCTCAGCGGCTTGCTGCGCTATCTCAGCGTCCGATGCACAACTGCTCACCATTTGGGCTCCGGTACGAACCAAAATATCAGTATCTGCACCAAAGAAAACCACAATGGCGTCCGCTACGCCTTGAGCAGATAACTCAGATCGAACCGACTCAATGGAGGGCGCATTAACAAACTCAAGCTCAATCAGCGTACCACCGGAAAAATCCAAACCCAGATTCAGTCCTTTAGTACTTAACGAGCCTATCGAAATTGCAATAAGCACCAACGAAGCAATAGCCGCCATCTTCCGAGCGCCCATAAAATTAATCACTTTCTTGATTTCGCTCATGTCAGATCCACAGAGTCTTTAGGTCTTTGCGACGACCCATTGTCAAATTAACTAGCGCTCTACTACCTAAGATGGCAGTGAACATAGAAGTAAGAATACCCACGGCAAGCGTTACCGCGAAGCCCTGAACCGGGCCAGATCCGATTAGGTACAGAATCAGCGCAACAATCAGGGTAGTTAGGTTGGCATCAACAATGGTGGATAAGGCCAAATCATAGCCTGCTTTGATTGCCGCCTGAGGCGGAGAGCCATTTTTAAGCTCCTCTCGAATACGCGAGAAGATCAGTACGTTTGCATCCACTGCCATACCAAGAGTCAGCACGATTCCGGCAATACCTGGAAGCGTTAGCGTGGCGCCGATAATAGACATCACTGCTGTTAGCAGCACCAAATTCGCGCTTAGAGCTACTGTAGCGATTACTCCAAATGCCCGGTAATAAACGAGCATAAAGAGAATTACTAACCCCAAGCCAATTTGAATTGAAGTAATACCAGCTGCCACATTTTCTGCCCCTAAAGAAGGGCCAACCGTACGCTCTTCAACAAAGGTCATAGGCGCCGCAAGAGCACCGGCGCGCAATAGCAATGCTAATTCCGATGCCTCTGCCTGAGAACCTGATCCGGTAATTCGAAAGGACACGCCCAAGGCACTTTGGATGGTGGCAAGACTAATTACTTTTTCGTCTGAGTAGCTCTCAAGCACAATCTGAACTTCGCCATTCTCATCAATCTGTTCAACTGAGCGCGACTTAAACTCAATAAAGAGCACAGCCATGCGCCGACCCACCGCGTCACGAGTTGAGCGATGCATTAACGTGCCGCCATCTGAGCTCAGGGTGATATTTACCTGCGGCCGGCCATTTTCATCAAAGCCAGTGCTGGCATCGGTAACTAGTTCGCCCGTAAGAATTGGATCGCGGTCCAACCGGGCCGTTCCCTGACCGACCGTGGTATTACTAAATTCAAAGTCTTCATAAAAAGCGGAAGTGGTGGTGCTGTGTTCTAAGCGAAATTCCAAATTGGCGGTTTTACCAATAATTCGTTTTGCCTCAGCGGTATCTTGAATACCGGGCAATTCAACAACAATCCGGTTGCTTCCTTGACGCTGAACCAGTGGTTCGGCCACGCCAAGCTCGTTTACCCTATTTTTTAAAGCGGTAAGGTTTTGATTGAGAGCACGTTCCTCAATTTCTCGAATGCTCACTTCGGTATACGAGAATTCCAAGTTAAAGAGACCAGCATCTTCGGAGGTATCTACTAATAAATCAGGATTCTGTTCAGTTATTAATGCTCGGGCAGCTGTGCGATCCTCAGTAGTTCGAAATCCAATAGTGACCTGATTGCTGTCACTAATTTCTGGTGTCCGATAGCGAATACCTTCTTCGAGCAATTGAGTCCGAATTTGTGCACCTAAGCCTTCAGCTCGAGCGGCCACAGCAGCGTCAATATCTACTTCCATCAGAAAGTGCACACCACCAGAGAGATCTAAACCCAGCTTCATGGGCTGAGCACCGATATCTCTTAACCAATCTGGAGTGGTCGGCGCCAAGTTTAGCGCTACTATGTAGCCATCACCCAGAGCTTCTTTTATAACTTTATTCGCCGCCAATTGTTGATCGCGATCAGATAAGCGAATTAAGGCGCTTACTCCATCGGCAGATATCTCCGCTCCAACCACTCCAATTCCGGCAGGTTCGAGGCTACCGGTGGCTCTATCGAGCAGGCGTTGGCTGATTTGGGTTCCGCTGGTCTCGCCGGAAATTTGCACGGCAGGGTCAGGTGGATAGATATTAGGTAGCGCATAAATAGCGGCGCCTGCTACCACGGCTAAAATCAGTATGTATTTCCAAATGGGGTATTTATTCATTTATAAATTTACTAATCCAAAAATGTTGGCAAAAATGAGGCCGGATTATAGACAAACCCAGTCGGCACGGCGATTAATTATTTAAGGTGTTTATTCGAGGGCATTTTTCAACGCAAAAACATTTCCCCTGAAAGAGGATTTGGGATCAGAAAACCAAAATTCAAGTCACAGAGCTCTTGCAGCTACTCTACCGAAAGCTCACAGAGGCAATTTTAGCTAGCACCCCTACCTTCTAGTTCAGAGCTTCCCGCGTCATACACCTGATAGAAACGCTGTGCCCAACCATCAAAATCCTTTTCTTCAATGGCGGTCCGAATCTGTTGCATCAGATGCTGATAAAAATGCGTATTGTGAATAGTATTTAGCTGAGCGCCCAGCATCTCCTTGGTTTTTTCCAGGTGATGAAGATACGCACGCGAAAAATTCTCGCAGGTATAGCAATCACATTGCGCATCAAGTGCACCCAAATCATCACGATGCGCTGCATTGCGGATTTTAACCACACCAGCCGAGGTAAATAGATGCCCGTTACGGGCATTGCGCGTAGGCATTACGCAATCGAACATATCTATGCCACGGCGTACCGCCTCAATAATATCTCCCGGCTTGCCAACACCCATCAAATATCGCGGCCGGTCTTCGGGTAGCTTATCCGCGACGGCATTAAGTACTTTAATCATTTCTTCCTTAGGCTCGCCCACTGATAAGCCGCCAATAGCGTAACCATCAAAACCTATAGCCGTGAGGGCATCTAGAGACTCCTGGCGTAAATCCTCGTACATGCCACCTTGCAATATGCCAAATAGTGCGCCATCTCCATCGTAGGAGTCTTTGCAACGCCGAGCCCAACGCATCGAAAGCTCCATAGAGAACCGCGCCTCTTCAGGAGTTGCTGGATAAGGCGTGCATTCGTCAAAGCACATCACGATATCCGACCCCAAATCACGCTGAACCTGCATGGACCTTTCCGGGTCCAGGAAAACTTTACTGCCATCGATAGGTGAGCGAAAACGTACTCCCTCTTCCGATATCTTACGCAATTCACCTAAGCTGAATACTTGGAATCCACCGGAATCGGTCAATATTGGTTTCGACCACTGCATAAATTCATGCAACCCGCCGTGTTTAGCAATAATTGCTTCGCCCGGGCGCAACATCAGGTGAAAGGTATTGCCTAATACGATTTCCGCACCCGTGGCTTCAACATCCCTAGGCAGCATGCCTTTTACCGTCCCGTAGGTGCCGACCGGCATAAAAGCGGGTGTTTGAACTTCTCCACGTTCGAAGTTAAGTACCCCTCGACGAGGAATTCCGTCCCGCGCCAGCAGGTTAAAAGACATTGCTTCACTCATACTCTTATTCGTCCGCTCCGAATGCCCGTGTCAAAAACATAGCGTCGCCATAGCTGAAAAATCGATATCCCTGCTTTACCGCATCTTCGTAGGCCATCATTATTTGTTCATATCCACTAAAGGCTGAAACCAGCATCATTAATGTGGATTCTGGAAGATGGAAATTGGTGATCATGGCGTCGACCACCTCAAACTTATATCCGGGATAGATAAATATATCGGTTTCGCCGGTATAGGCTTCGAGATGGCCACTTTTTACCGCGCTTTCCAAACTACGAACCGTCGTGGTTCCAACGGCGACTACGCGCCCGCCGTTGATTTTGGTCTTGCGAACTTTCTTAGCCAAGCTTTCATCCAAGGTCATCCATTCAGAGTGCATCTGATGCTGCAGTGGATCATCAATGCGCACCGGCTGAAACGTACCGGCTCCAACATGAAGCGTTAGCTCCGCCAGTTCGACGCCATTTTTGGCTAGATCATCCAACAAATCCTGATCAAAGTGTAATCCAGCTGTTGGCGCGGCAACCGCACCTACTTCTTTGGAATACACCGTCTGATATCGCTCTTTATCGCTAAGTTCATCTTCTCGATCTATATAGGGAGGCAGCGGCATATGCCCAACCTCATCCATAATCTCAGTCCAATTCTGAGTAGATTCCAAAATAAAGAGCTCACCCTCGCGGCCCAATACCCGTACTTTATATTCTCCGTCCAAAATCAGCTCTGAACCGGCTTTGGGCGACTTACTAGAGCGAAGATGAGCATGCACAAGATTTGACTCGATAATGCGCTCGACCAGTATTTCGATGCGGCCGCCGCTAGCTTTGCGGCCAAATATGCGCGCCGGAATAACCCTTGTATTGTTAAATACCAGAAGGTCACCGGGTTCCAATAATTCCAGAACATGTGGAAAGCCATCGTGGTAAATTCCGCGGCTACTATCTATAACCATAAGGCGGCTATCGCGACGCCGTTCGGGCGGATGCTTAGCAATTAGCTTTTCGGGTAGCTCAAAATGGAAATCTGAAGTCTTCATATCGAATTAGAGATCGATTACCAACCTATCGCCCGCCGCTCGCGAACAGCAGGGAGTAAACAGGCGTTTTTTCTCGCGCTCAGATTTACTTAGTACACAGTCTCGGTGATCTACTTCTCCCTCAGTAAAGGCAGTAATACAGCTGCCGCACACGCCCTCAACACAAGACACTGGAATATCAATACCATGGGCATCTAATACTTCAACAATGCTTTTATCGGCGGGTACCTGAAGCGTCACATCAGATTTTTCGCAATAGAGTTCAAAGGCTTTTTCTGATGAAGAGTCTGAAGAGCCGTCAGAAGCAGTACTCGCAGCCGGCACGGGATAAAAATGTTCTAAATGAATATTATCTTCAGGCAAATATTTGACTGCCGTCTCGGTAACGTAATTCATAAAGTCATTGGCGCCACAGGTATATAGCTGAGTGCCCGCGGGCAAGTCCGCTAGGCGTTTTTCCAATTCAAATTTATCGCGGCCCCCTTCATCACTGAAGAGGCATTCAACTGAATCTGCGAATTCGCTTACCAGTAGATCGGCATAAGCGGCCCAAGATCTAGCTCTGGCTCGATAATAGAACTTGAAGGGTCTACCTAAAGCTTTCAAACGATAGGCCATCGCCAAAAGCGGCGTTAAACCAATACCACCGGCAACCAATACACTGAATGGAGCGTCTTCGACTAAGGGAAAATTATTTCGAGGTTCGCTGATTAGCAGTTTGTCGCCCTCTTGGACTTCTTTGTCGACGGCCTTGGATCCACCCGTTCCTGCTTCTTCCACCAAAACTGCAACCAGGTATCGGTCGGACTCTGCGGGACTATTGGCAAGAGAGTATTGGCGCACCATATCTTTGTTGAGATACAGATCAATGTGGGCGCCGGCGGTATACGAAGCCAGGTCTCTCCCTTCAGGATCACGCAGCTCCAACTCAATTACCTTATCGGCAACAAAGCGCTTGCGCGCAACTACAGCCCAATAAGTGTTTGCTGGCTGACGTTGCTCTTGTTTTCCAAATAGTTTTTTTAGCAATTGATCTGTACCTGAATTTGGCCGCCACTATACGCAAGTTATGCTACAAATTTTAGGCCTTAGCCTCTGTCTTACACTTTGCTTAGATAAATGATTCGTTAGGTAAAACCTATTCCATTCAATCCATACTGCGCGAACTAGATTTTTTTGCATTCATACATTGGAGTATTTCATGACAGCTGCCATTGTCAGACCTTTCCAAAAACTACTATTTCTTCTAATACCCGCAGCTCTGGTCAGCTGTGCCTGGGTCGAACCCACCTCTGAAGGTTCAGCGATAAACCTTCTGCAACTATCTGAAGCTACCCAGTGCACACGAATCGGTACCACCACTTCAAGCATCAAAGATCGGATTGGTTGGTTTAACCGCAGTGAAGATAAAGTCGCAGATGAGTTATTGACGCTCGCACGCAATGCCGCGGCTGAAATGGGTGGCGATAGCTTGACTGCCAACTCAGAACCAACCGAAGGTAACCAGCAGTTTGTGGTTTACAACTGCCCCTAAGCAAAGGGGTAAGGTTTTCGGCATCTAGGTCAGGACTTTTGCAACTATCTGTGTGAGATATTTGAGCGCTCTGCCCCGGTTTCTGGGAAGCGCATGTTTGAAGGCCCGATGTTTGGGTTGGTTGCAGACAATTGTCTCTATCTAAAAGTCGACGCAGCCACAAAGCCCCTCTTTCTAGAAGAAGACTTAGAGGCTTTCACCTATATGAAGAAGGGAAAACCGGTTCACTTGAGTTTTCAGTAAACGCCAGAAGAGATTTATGAAGATACTGAACAGGCCGGTATCTGGTTCAATCGGGCCTGCGCCGCAGCTATTAGATCCAAAAAAGCATAAACAGTCTAAAAGACTAAAAATTAAGGGCTGACAGCTAATTATTCGCTGCTATAATCGCGCGCTGTTTGCTTCCTGTGCCAGTGTGATGGAATTGGTAGACATAGGGGATTCAAAATCCCCCGCTAGCAATAGCGTGGCGGTTCGAGTCCGCCCACTGGTACCACAGAAAGTAATTCAGACATCAACCAATGTCTTCAAAACCCTTTAAGTTTAGGCTATAAAGCCAACACTTAATCTGCAGCCGTCTACTAACGTCTATTGTTATGTACCCCTAATAGGGGTACATTTTGGGGGTATATTTTCGAATAGATATATTCATCAATGCCTCTGACTGCCACAGCCATTCAAAAAGCCACGGCTAGCGAAAAGGATCGTAAGCTTTCTGATGGTCGAGGCCTTTACCTTCTCATTGCGAAGACCGGCTCCAAATACTGGAGATTGAAGTATCGCTTCGGCGGGAAAGAGAAGCTTCTAGCTCTTGGCGTCTATCCCGAAGTCAGTCTGAAAGATGCTCGAGTCCTCACCGACAATGCCCGCAGCCTGCTTCGCGACAATCAAGATCCAGGAGAGGTTCGCAAACTTCAGAAAATAAAGAACAAGGTCAATGCAGAAAACTCCTTCAAATCCATTGCCCTCGAATGGTGGGGCCATCAGAAAGGAATATGGAGCGAAGCCTATGCGCAACGAGTCATCGACTCACTAGAGAATGAAGTCTTCCCCTACCTCGGCCATAGGCCAGTATCAGAAATTCAACCTCCTGAGGTACTAGCAGTGGTGCGGAAGGTTGAATCTAGGGACGCACTTGAGATTGCGGGCCGAGTTTTGCAGCGATGTTCAAATGTATTCCGATATGCGGTGCAAACAGGAAGAGCGTCAGTAAATCCGGCGTCTGAGCTCACTGGAGTACTTAAAACCCGAAAGGTTACTCACCGGCCATCCATGCCTAGAGCAGAACTTCCGACGTTTCTCAAGAAGCTACCCATGTACGATGGCTACCCAACAACCATCTACGCTCTTCGATTACTTATTATGACTTTTGCTAGACCTGGAGAAATTCGCTACGCCAGATGGGAAGAGTTCGATCTAGGTGGTGAGATCTGGCGCATACCCGGTGAGCGCATGAAGATGGGGACAGATCACCTTGTCCCACTCTCTAGGCAAGCAATCACATTGCTGAATGAACTACATCCACTCACTGGGCAACACGAGCTTGTTTTCCCTGGTGAGCGATCTGTGAGCCGCCCTATTTCAGAAAACACCATGACCTTTGCAATGCACCGAATGGGATATCACAAGAAAGCGACTCCTCATGGGTTCAGGGCAACCGCCTCGTCAATCCTTAACGAAGAAGGGTTCAAACCAGACGCGATTGAGCGTCAGCTATCGCACATAGAGCGAAACGACGTCAGAGGCGCATACACGCACCATGCCGAATACTTGAAGGATCGAGTAGTGATGATGCAATGGTGGGCTGACTACCTTGAGCAATTGGAGACAGGCTCAAATGTGGTGCCAGTAAAGTTCGGCACTGTTTAAATAACACTTGGGCACGGAGTTTCATATGTTTAAGCCTGACGACAAGCCAAACAATTACTTCAACACTTGGGAATATGTTGAGCATATCCGCTTGGCTGAATTACAGCGAGACGAAGGTGACGGAGGTCACGGCAGTTGGGAATTATCTCTCCTTGCCTCTGGGTTTGACGCGACGGAATTAGAAGCGTTAAGAAGAGAATCCGATCATTACAGCAGCCCGATAGAAGCTCTAACATATTGGTGTGAGCGTGGAGTATTAGTGCCACCTGAAATTACAACTGCGATTACTGATGCCATGCGACACTACCTGCTAAGTGAGGCCGTTTATAAGGAAAAAATATCGTTAGAAGAAATCTTTTTTGGAAAACCCATGCAGCGCACTGGCCCTCGGTCCTCTAGAATCTCAAAAGAATTTGGCCCAAATAGACATTACTCCTTTCAGGAGTTCGACAAGTATCTAGAGAACTCCGAACAGGGGTTCGCTACAAAAGAATGCTCAGCCCTCGCTTTCTTCGATTCAATTGCAGCCAGTAGGGAAACAAAATACCAACAAACCAAAACCTTGGATCAGGACATTTCGAGGCAAGAATATTTCGGAAACCAAGCCGCCCCTCCTGATATCGATTCATTTCTCCGTGGGTATCGTCGCTGGAAGGAGAAAATGAAAGAGGACAAAAAGTAAGTTTTCTGTCCGTGTATTTCAAAAATATATGCTTAGAATACCTGACCATGCTTGATAACGTCCATTTCGGACAGGAGGAACTAGCATGGTTTTTCAATCCAAATCCGACCGTTCGGTCGACCAACTACTTCGATGGCAGGAAGTTAGACCGATTGTCGGTCTCAGCCGCTCATATATCCATCAACTCATAAGTAAAGGGCTCTTCCCCAAACCGGTAAAGCTCGTCTCTGGGGGCAGAGCCAGCGCCTGGAGGCTAAGCGAAATCAATCAGTGGGTTGATGAGCGAGAAGTTGATCCGGAGGCCTTATGAGAAGCATGCGTAAGGCTATCAATCTCAATTGCAAACAATGTATCTATGATCCCTTTGTCAAAGGAACTTGGCGACAGCAGGTGGAAACTTGTGGAATGAGCAAATGCCCCTTGTGGGAGTTTCGGCCTAAAAGCAGCGCAAAAGGAGACTCTAGAAGCCTACTCGCTACCTTACCCCTACCCGACCCTGTCTATGTCGAGGATCTAGCCATTTTGGGGTCAAAGCCGAGCATGGAGGCGATATGAGAGGCTTATATCGTGTGGATCAAAGGGTAACTTATACGATACCCATCTTTGTTGAGGCGGATTCGCCTATTGACGCAATAGGTCGCTCAGTAAGTGGCGAAGGAGAGGCAGGACAGCGTTGGTACGAAGAAGATCAACCAACACCTTCGGTTCAACTCATAGAGAGCTTGGAGAATGAGCGGTGAGCAAAGGCGCTCCGACCGTATGCAAGCAAAACATAAATATTCGAAATCCCACCCATAAGCGGAGTGACCGAAATCCCACCCCGCAAAAATCGAAACTCTCGATCAGTAACGCCAAGGACGGCAAGTACTGGATCGATTCGTTCAGGGTTTGGGTTACTCGGTATTTCATAATATCTATAGAGCCAGTATTACCTTTACTAGCAATTCTGTCCTATGAAACGCGCAATTTACTCTAAAACTTTTGAGTGCTGCGGTCGTGAGCTGGCTATACAAAGCGGCAAAAGTGATCAGGGATGTTATCGAGAAATTCTGGTCGCGATAAGCGGGCAATTAGCCGTCATGCTAAGCCATCATAGCCGGGTTTTGGTGGTTCGCTTTGATCTTCACATGTCTTACCAGACCGAAGACAACAAAGAGCTTTCGCGTTTTTTGGACAAGATAAGGAATCACTACTTGAAGCGATACGGTGCGAAGCGAATGGGCTATCTCTGGGCGCGTGAGCAAGAGAAGGCCAAGAAGCAGCACTATCACGTTGCCTTAATTCTTGACGGCAATCGGATACAACACCCTTCGGCTCTATTGGGATGGATCAGCGCGCGATGGGAGAACAGAAACCATCCTCGACCCTTTGTACCTGAGAACTGCTTTTACAATGTGAAGCGGGCTAATTCGAGCAGCCTAGCTGAACCCTTCTACCGGCTTTCCTATCTAGCTAAAACAAGGGGCAAGGGATACAGGGCGACCAGTGCGAACGACTACTCAACGAGTCGTGTAAAACCCAAGTTAAACAAATAGTTTTCTTACACTATAAAAATGGTTTTCGGACATATTAGAAAAGAGTTTCTTGTCACTATAAAAAGGAGTTTTCGGAGCAGTACGCGCGCGAGGGATGGGTAAGACTTCTATTTACCTGATTTCATTGTTAATAACTTCACTCCGCTTGTTCTAATGGGGGCGGGCAAGAAAAGTCGAAGAGGCTTCAAGGAGGACACCGCGATCAAAGCAAAACTTTCACATCCACAAAATAGCATTCTTAATTTGAAGACACTCGACCCACCTCCACAGGGAAGTAGCATGTGGAGATGAAGGCCGAGTGAAAATAGATTAGAGCAGCGTTTTAAGCACAACTCACCTGACCTTTAGGAAAGGGCTAAGACAGTCGCTTACGTGATCACCCCTTCCGCGGTATAACTTCTCATGCATTCTCATGTATTCTGAGAAGACAAGTACACAGCTTGGAAGTACAAAAATGCTACGTCCGAAATACCTTACAAGAATAATCTTCTCTCTGATTGCCATTGGTATGGGTATTTCTCCTGCTATTTATGCGTGTACTCTTGCGCCGCCACCTTTTCAGCTCGTAAAAACTCCAGAAGCACCTTGGGGAGAATGGGTTCCATCTCCGTCAGCTAGTTTTGAAGAACAAGTACAAAACACATTTGAGACCTATCCTGACCTAGCAATTATCAGCCTTCTTAGTGATCAGGTAATTGGGGAGTATTGGGTTGCAAAAATAGAGCTGATCTATGGCTGGGGATATCAATCGGGTCGTGAGCTAATTTACACAAGATCACTACTAGACAGCTGCGGAGCACCAAGTGGTTATGAAGTAGGTAGGTATCTAGCTGTTTTATCTGACGGAGAGATTCTCAACATCGCATACGATTATGAGGAAATTGAACCATTTCTACTTCTGCTGGGAGAGCCTCGCTATCAATATTCTAATCTGGGCTTAAAAATCAACGAAGACAATGATTAGCTAGTCCAACGCGAGGATTTTCAATCCACTGCACTACCAAAGGCCGCTATAACTAGCGGTCTTTTTCGTTGGGTCGATATTCAGTAATTAACAGAGCCAAAACCCTTATCACCTATTAGTTATTCTCCAGCAGGCTCACTATTCCGGGATGATCCGGAGCGAATCGATAGACGCGGAAGAGCATATGGGGCCCATCGGCTCCGTTTCTAAAGGAGTAGTCCCAGACTATTTCGCCGTCAGAGGTTACTTCTCGTACATTAGAGTTGGCACCGTGATTGATCAGAGTATTACCGTTGGGCTGTCGTTGCGCACCGGAAATAAACCAAGAATAAAATTGCTCGGACGGATCTGGGTTGTATTCCCAAACCAATTCTTCGGGTCCGTAGCTTTCATTTTCTGTGAGGTTGTAAGTGCCGTCGGCATTCATGTCCGGAGTGAATTCGACCACTGTTGAGTATGGTCTTAAGACTGGGTGACCATTGTTGAATATAAGTATATTGCCGGCACCGGGAAGGCCCGGTTGTATCCACTGAACGTCGTGTTGGTAAAAAATAATACGGTCTTCATCGGTACCACGGTCATAGTTGACTGGATTACCCCATCGATACAGAAATTCACCGCCTTTGCCGTAGCGCCCGCCACTGCTTGTAATGGATTCTCTGGGTGTAGTGCTGTGATCAATAACCCAAATTTCTCCGAGATAATTTGATGAAATAACTATTTGATCGAGTTCGGGGTGGTAGTCCATGGCGTTGGTATGTGCCCACTCCGCCGGAATATCAGGAGAAATGAATTGATAAAACTTGTTGATATCCATACGCCCTGGATGATCAGCAACTACGCCGTAATTAGGTTTGGTGGCATCAAAATCCTGAATAAGGTGATGTTTCGAGCTCCACTCCCAGACCACCTCAAAAGTGTATGGATTAACTTCGATAATACTGTCCCACCAAAAAGTACCGTCTTCGGCTACATTTTCCGGATTGCGCCCTAAGCTAATTGCTTCTTCCGCTGTTGTCATCTCCCAGATAAGGGCGAGAATGTTACCGTTTTCCAGTTTGATGACATCATGGTGTGACACATATTCGTCAGTATTAAGATTTAGCCGCCATAGCAAATCACCTTCAACTGATATTTCCTCTACGCAGCCATTAGCGCCACCGCCGCGTACGAAGAGTTCTGCGCGAACATAATTGGTCGCTAGTTGATTTCCATTTGGCAGTATCTGGGTGTAGCCGCGGTAGTAGTCGCCCTCAAATGTGGCAACAACTTCTTTCTCATTATTTATGAGGAAAGACTGTTTTGTCGCAACGGGTTCAATCAGCATGTATCCGGATGAAACGCGGTCATAATCCGTCGGCAATAGTTCTCTGCCAGCCCCTACCGCTTGCATCTCAGCAATTGGCGGCGGCATATCTCGTGCTTCGGCGCCATTTGGTATGGCAAAACCGGGTACGTCCGGTGCTATGAAAATTGGCCCGCAATCTGAAGTAACAACCTTGTCAGAAACAAATTTCTGCTGCATAGGCTGATTGCTATGCATTGCATGTTGAGTATTTAAGGTCGGTGTAATGGTTGGTGTGCAGGCAAAAAGCCCGAAGCTGATCGCCACGGCTAATGGTGCAGCCGTTCTTCTATTGAAACGGTTATTCATATCAAAATCCCTCCTGTATTTTTGAGGACATCGCAGGGTTGCTGGAATAAAACAACTCTCAATGTCAGTCACAGGGTATACAGTAATTGGGTCAGATCATACTTAAGTCTAAATGATGCCAGCGACTGCCTCTAATCTCCGACGCGGGGATTTTCAATTTAGACTGATTTTTAGCATTACCAACTAATTCAGTCGCTTACGTGATCGCCCCTCCCTCGGTATAGCTTCTCATGCATTCTCATGTATTCTCATGAATGGACAAATGGACGAGATTGCCACATGAATTTGAACACACCACAACTGCGAAAAGGAATTCTCGCGCTACCGCTTTTACTGTTATCAAGTATTTCTGTTTCTAACACTGAAGAAGTAGTTAACCAATTTATTCAAGATCAAATCAAAGATCATCAGACCGGTATGATCTCTGACAATGAACACGGTCAACTGGAGAATTTCTTTGTCACCAGCGAAAACAAAGTTTCTGTGGTCTGGCTATACAGGGTAGCCAACTTTTGGGAATACAGGATTACCTCACTAACTACTGACGGAATAACATATACGGAAAATGCCTCACTCAAAATCTCTGGAATTGCTGAGAATGTGGAGCTGGAAGAGGATGTGCTCATCATTAAATACCTAGATTATCGCCCAGACGATCCAAGGTGTTGTCCACGCCTAAGCCGAACTAAACAATACAAAGTTACTAACGGTGGCTATCTGGAATTTTAGCAATTGAGACGCGGGGATTTTCAATTTAAACTGATTTATAGCATTACCAACTAATTCAGTCGCTTACGTGATCGCCACTTCCTCGGTATAGCTTCTCATGTATTCTCATGAGTGGTACTTTAGAACCAACTTAGTATGTTCAAAGGATGATGATAGCGGCAGGGGCCGCTGTGATTTGGTCAGCAGAGCCTGGTTTCAGGATCCGAATGCAGACATGCTGAATAATTTCAGCATAAATAATCCAGAGCATGTTGCAGCCGCCGATTCATCTTTCTATTCAGCGGTAACTCGAGCGGACAATCCAGATGTAACTGCCTTTGTTCAGTCTGGAGGCAAAGCCATTTTGTATCATGGCTTGACAGATACAAGCGTAACTCCACGCAATACCATCGCCCTATATGAAGCGATGAACGCAACAGTAACCGCAAGGCGCGGTGTATCTGATTTTGAAGATCATTTGCGATTATTTCTAGCACCAGGAATGGGCCACTGTAGAGGTGGCTCAGGCGCTAATACCTATACCCAATCCGCGATTGAGGCGCTTGACGCTTGGGTTACAGCGGGTCAGGCACCGAACTCAATTATTGCTACTAACGAAGAGCGAGAATTGTCGCGGCCTTGGTGCCCCTACCCTGAGGTAGCTCGTTTAAAAGCACCAAACCTCGATTCAAATCGTGCAGAAAACTTTGAGTGCCTAAATCTTACCGACTAGACCCTCAAAGTATCTCGTAAAACTTATGTGGGACTGTTAATCCAGTAGCGGAATTCCCGCTGCTGGATCAATTCCATTGTGAAATCCACCCTGATCTCGAACCACCAATGAATTGCCGTTTTCATCGTATTTAACCCATACTAATCCGTGTGGATCACCATGATGAGGCATATCAATCACATCCAGCTGTTCGTGGGATTCCGCATCAAATACATAGATGCGGCCTTCGCCATTGCTGGTAGCCCACATCTCTTTGCCGTTGGGCGAAAGTAATACGTGATCTGTCATATAGCCTGCGAATATAGTGGCTACGCCTCTGCCGCTATTAGCATCCACTACCGTAAGTGTGCGGCCAATAGCTCCGGAGGATTCGCCCTTGTTGGCGATCCATACTTGAGATTCGTCCGCATTCAGCGTGGCAGAATAAGGCCCTACTCCCGTTGGGGCCGACCATACAATTTCGCCAGTTTCCGTATTGATTTTATTTACCGAAGAAGACGCAGTTGGCACATAAATATGCTCACTGGCAGAATCGATCGTGATCCAATCACCGCGATAACCCCGGTGTGGGTATTCTTCGACAACTTCCCAAGTTTCTGGGTCTAGCTTGGAAACCCAGTAGGGTCGCAATGCCGTTGCCGATCCCACAATTAGTTGATTTGCTCCGCCGGGGAAACCTTCCACCGCCGGTGGCTGCATTAAGACATATATAAACTCGTCATCGGTATAGGCTGTGTAGTTATTACCACCCAGATCCGAAGCCCTGATACCACCAATTACTTCATCCATATCAGGGTCATACAAGAAAACATTCAGACCGTCTGGTTCAGCAACAAACACATCCAGCAGCAGGTATCTATCCTGAAAAACCTGGCCGTGGTGTAAACGGCCACCAATGGCTATTTGCTTAACGGGTTCTAAAGTAAGCGCATCAATCTTTAACATAGTGGCCGACCCGCGCATTCCGGGAGGTGCGCCACCGCCCTCGACACCACCACCGGCAACTGGAGGTCCTACCATATAGACATAGCGGCCATCCGGAGACATAACGGTGGTATGCATTGAGCCGCGCATTTCTTCAGGAATTAATTTGGATGTAATAATTTCACGAGTAGTGGCGTTGCCAACTACCACTTGATTAGTGTTGATACGGTCAACAACGGTAACGCCACCGCGAGAGGTAGAGACGCCGGTATTTTCGTAAAAATAAAGACCGCCATCCTCAGGGAAAAATACTTGCTCGCCAGCGTCATATTCGGCAACGATAGTTGATTCATATTCACGCATAAGGGGGCCGTCTTTAGACCTTTTTTGCCAATCGTCAAGCACCGTATCAAAGGATTTTATTGCCAGAATCTGTCGATCCCGGTCGGTAATTACATATTCAGTATTATCTTCATTTGCTTCTATATATGCCGCTAAGTCTGCGCGCCAAACTGCTTGCTCTTCTGAACTGATCGATTTTCCGCTTAGCGAACTAAGGTAAGTAGAAAGCGCAACCAGATCGTCTGCATCCGGATTCAACTCAGAGACGATAATAGCCATCTGCGGATTGGCATCCAGCTGCTCTTGGATCTGCATTGGCGTTGGCCCGTATGAGATGGTTGGACCGATTCGCCCTTCGGCATCGTCGCCATGGCATACCCAGCAAGATATCTGCTGAAAGTAGAGTTCTTTGCCCTCGGCGATTAGCTCATCATTAGTTTGTGCCAAGACCATAGCTGGAGCCAGAATTGACGCCACGGACAGTAGGATTAAAAATAGACCAGTTCTAAGTATGGTCATGGAACACCCCCAGATTGCACTGATAAATTCAGTCGGTTTTTATACTTAAATCCATACTAGAGTATCGTGACCGCAATAAGGACGTAAACTTGTTTTAGATTTGTAAACGACTGAGACAAATTTATGGCTAAACCGCAGCGATCTCTCCGGACTGAACCTTGTTAAGTACCGACTTCTCCTGAGCTCTTGATACAGTCATAAGTATTAGATTCGCGAGCAGTGTTGCTATTAGCATCATGCCAACCACAGATACCAGGTTGCCGTTATTCAATAGGCCAGAAAAGATACCTAACACACCACTAAAAAAGAACATTCCTGTTGTTAGAATCGACGACGCACTGCCACTGTGGTGGTCAAAGTAAGCTAAAAATAGGCCAGAACCAGAAGAACCCACAATGCCCATGCAGGCCAATGAAACCACTATTAGGGGTACAAATGTCCAAAGCGTAATATCGGTAAATATAACTGCCGCAGACAGCAGCGAAACTGCTATCAGCTGCAGCCTCTGACCGAATCTAAAGAATGTGGCGACCTCGGTAAGGCTCCGATTGCGAAGATATCTGGCGCTTATCCCCTGAGCTATTGCCAGAGCTAATACGTTCAGGCCAAAAAATACCGGGAACATAATGTCGGTGATGCCAAAATAGGTCTGAAAGATAAAAGATGCATTGGTCACATAGATCAGCATTATGCTGCTTGAAAGCGCTACTGAGAGCCCATAGCGAATGGGTATTCTAGATCCTTCCAATCGATACTGAAATACAAAACGGTACTGTGAAAAGATTCTGCCAAATCCTATTTTTTTCTGCTTTACCGCCTTTGTTTCCGGCAAAGCAGCAGAATAAATGATTAACATGATTGACGAATAGGCAGCCATAAACCCGAATATCCATCGCCAACCAAACTGCATCAAACCAACACCTACTATCGGAGCTATCAACGGAGCTATCAACATAATCAGGTAGACCATCGCCACTCGTGCGGCAACTTTTTCTGGTGCAGATAGATCGCGAATAGTAGGCATTACGACGGCGGAAGCTAATCCACCACCGATCGCTTGAACCACTCGCGCTGCTATTAAATAGTCGAGCCGGTCGATAAATAGCATCGAGATGGACATCAAAACAAAAATAGATAGACCAGTTACCGCAATTTTGCGACGGCCTATTTGGTCAGAGACAGGTCCACCTATTAATTGTCCAATAGCATTGCCAAACAAATAGGCGCTTAAGCTAAACCCAAGAGCGACCGGACTAACCGCCAAATCAGCCGCAATATCTGGGAAGGCCGGAAGATATGCATCTGTGGAGAAGGGACTAATAGCAACAACAGAGGCTAATATCGGTAGCGCAAATCGAGGCAAATTGGCATCTGAACGGTTCTGGTCCACAAGATTCCGAGATGTAAAAAGGAAGCGGCACTATGCAGAAGCCAATAAAGGAAGTAAATCGGTGTGGATAGATTTATATGGAAACAAAACCGATGGAGGAAATTGCGGACCCCATAGGGACGCAAAATTTTTTTAGTTTTGTAACCGGCGGGGATTCATGTATGGCTAAACCGCAGCGATCTCGCCGGATTGAACCTTTTCAAGAACGGACTTCTCGTGAGTTCTGGATAACGTCATCAGCAATAAATTTGCCAGCAGTGTTGCTATCAGCATCATGCCAACTATTGAAAGTAGATCCGCTTTATTAAGCAACCCTGACAAAACACCTAGAAGACCACCAAAAGCAAATGCACCTGTGGTTAGAATCGATGAAGCGCTGCCGCTGTGGTCATCAAAGGAAGCTAAGAAAAGTCCTGAACCAGAAGGGCTTACGATACCCAAACAGGCCAAGGAAATTACCATCAGTGGCACAAATATCCAAAGCGTAGTATCGGTGAAAATAACCGCTGCACACAAAAGAGAAATAGCAATAAGCTGCAGTCTTTGGCCAAACCGGAAAAAAGCAGCGACCTCAATTAGGTTCCGACTGCGCAAATATCGGGCGCTGAGGCCCTGAACGATGCCTAAGGCTAAGACATTGACGCCAAAAAATAGCGGGAACATAACATCAGAAACACCAAAATAGGTTTGAAAAATAAAGGACGCATTGAAGACATATATCAGCATTATGCTGCTAGAAAGCGCTGCTGAAAGCCCATAGAGAATGGGTACTCGAACACCCTCAAGTCGATACTGAAATACAAACCGGTACTGGGAATAGATACTTTTAAAGCTAAATTTTTTCTGAGTGCTCACCTTTGTTTCAGGCAAAAAGATTAAATATATCACTAGTAGAAACAAGCAATAGAGAGCCAAAAATCCGAAGATCCACCGCCAACCAAGCTGCATCAAACCAACACCAATTATGGGGGCAATTAAGGGCGCCACCAGCATAATAAAAAACACCATCGCCAAGCGACTGGCAAGTTTTTCTGGCGGCGACAAATCTCGAATAGTAGGCATTACAACGGCAGAGGCAAATCCAGCTCCAATAGCTTGAACTGCACGTGCTGCTATCAAGTAGTCCAATCGGTCGACAAACATGATGGCTATGGACGCCAATACAAATACAGATAGGCCGGCCGCCGCGATATTCCGGCGACCAATTTGGTCAGAAATTGGCCCGCCCAAGAGCTGCCCAAAGGCCATGCCGAATAAGTAGGCACTTAAGCTATACCCCACAGCTAAAGGGCTAACACCCAGGTCAGCAGCTATATAAGGAAATGCCGGAAGATAGGCATCTATTGCAAAAGGGCCAATAGCAACAACTGCAGCCATGATTGGCAATACAAATCGAGGTAAGTCGGCAGGAGAGCTTTTCTGGTTCACTAGATTCCAAGGAATAAAAAAGGAAGCGGCACTATGCAGAAACCATTTCGGGAAGTATATCGGTATAGATCGATTTATAAAGAAACCAACCCGAAAAATTTCTTGAGCATAAGTAACAAGCGCGCAGGAAAAGTGAATTTAGTAACTTCTTGTTAAATCGTAAGATTCCTATCAATTATTGGTAGTTAATGGCTTCACCAACCCGATGGAGGGAATTGAAATGAATAAGATGATACTTACAACTATATCTGCAGCAGCCTTTCTTTTCGTAGCTGAAGTAAACGCACAGGGAATGGGCGGTGGCGGTCAGCGTGAACGACCAGAATTCGCAACCGTTGATACCGACAGCAATAGCATTCTATCTGCCGCTGAATTAGAAGCAGCGGGCGCGACAGGTATGCTGGCAAGAATGGATGCAGACGAGAATGGTGAGCTTTCTCTCGAGGAATTCAACACCAGACCCCCTGGTGGAGGTCAACGCCCAGGCAGATAATAATTTAACCTATTCCCCGCAATACTGATAAAAGTAATACCGGTAAAGGCGACCCTAAAAATTGGGGTCGCCTTTATTATTTCTTTTGTACGCCCATTTTGGGGCTCTCATCTTTATAATGCCGACACTTCCTTGTAAGGCATTCAGCATTGACTACATTCAACTTACCCCTAGCAAAGCTAGTCCCCCGCCTCGGCTCGCTTGTATATGACCTATTTCTTCTTTTTGCGGTTGGTTTCGCCTATTCCGCAATAGTGATGTCCGTTGCCCTAGCTATTGGTATAGAGCTCGATCAAGAGCATATAAGCGTTGTTAGTGAAGGAGATATCCTGATGATGCAAGCGGACGAAGAATTTCGTCCGGCCTTGGGTGGCCCGCTATTTCAGTCAGGCTTAGTCATTACTTATTTGCTTTTTTATCTCGGGTTTTGGTATTTCAGAAGTGCGACTCTGGGCATGCAGACATGGCGGCTCAAGTTGGTCAGTGCAGATGGTGGAAAACCAAGCTTGGCAAAATGCATAGTTAGATCGGGGTTAGGATTTTTATCGTTCGCTGCTCTAGGCATGGGCTATTTTTGGATGCTATTTGATCCGCAGAAAATTGCTTTTCATGACCGTTATTCCGATACCCGAATTATCAGATTGGATAAACGCCCTAAAAAATAGACACTGTTTTTTGTGACCCTACCTCTGCCTCTTGAGTAACCAGAGTCCAACAACTATTGTCACGAGGATGGGTGACAGCACAGCAATCAACGGAGAAAAACCCCAAATACTGCTAGCTGGACCGAGAATATCCTGGGCCAGTTTAAATACCACAGCTACTAGAACCCCCAAGAATATTCTTTGTCCGATGGCCACGCTACGGCTCGCCCCGTAGACAAATGACAAGCCAACAAGAACCAACGCAGCTATTGCAAACGGTTCAAATATTTTTGACCAAAACTCCAAACGATAGCTTCCCGCGAACCGCGTATCTAACCCCAAGTATCTACTGAAGGCGTCTAAATCCCTCACAGACAGCTGTGCCGGCTGCATAGATGCCATGTCGAGAATATTTGGTGTCAATTCGGTTTCCCACAATCGGGAATCCAGGCGAAGTGTTTCCGTTGTCTCAGCATGAAACTGCGTCTCGTTAACCCTATATTCAGTCCACACACCATTCTGATAAATTACTCTTTCGGTAAAACTAAGGATCTCAAGCTGTCTATTCTGCAATTGAAACCGGCTTACTCCATAGAGCTCTCCATCTGGATATACCGCATTTACGTGCAGATAGTCAGAACCGTCGCGCAGCCAGGTACCCGCAGCTTGCTGTGTGGATGAAGTGCCGCGCAGCAGATCTTTACGGCTTTGAGACAGTTGCTCGAGATTTGGCGCAACAAATTCAGAAACTATCACACTACAAATAATTAGAAGCAACGTCGGTTTAAGCACCATGCCAACCACCTGTAAGGTGGATACACCCGCGGCGCGCATAACGGTAAGCTCAGAATTATTTGAGAGACCACCAATACCCACCAAGCAGCCTATTAAGGCAGAAAAACCAAGGTAATCCACCGCGCTTCCCGGAATCTTTAGCGCTACATAAAGTAATGCAGCTCCCAGGTTATAGCCGCTCTGAAGTTCACCCATTTGCTCTAGTAAATCACTTACAGAATCCAATGCCAGAATTACAAATAGTACTAGCGCTGTTGAACGCAAAACCATGCCACCAACGTAACGGTCGAGAATTTTCACGCTTTTGCCGCCCGACTAAGTTGGAATTTGGGATAATAAATTAGCGCCACCGCTAGAAGCAAAAAGCCAAGATGCACTAACCACATAATAGGAATAGCTCCGGCTACACCATTGGCGATTTCATCACGCGCGGCATTTAGTGCGACCAAATAAAATACATAGAGTAATACTCCAGGCAAAACACGAGAATATGCGCCTCCCTGCCGTGGCGAAGAATTACTCAGTGGCTGCGCCAACAACGCCAGAACCAGAACCAATACAGGCATAGACATACGCCAGTTGAGCTCCGCCAGCCTAAGCGAGGTATTCTCGGACAGCAGGTCGTGAATCATCAGCGTCTGTTCTTCCGCTCGCTTGGTATTTTCTATCTCCGGTTCTGGCAACAACTGCTTGTACCGGTCAAATTCCGTTACCCTAAAGTCTGATTGCCCTGGAGTACCTTCATAGCGCAACCCTGTTTCCAGCACAAAATAGTAGCCTCCATAGTCCGACCATTCCGGGTATCCGCTCTCGGACAATATAAGTGTCGGCTGCGACGCCCCATCGACAGTCTGCGGACGAGAAAGCAAAACTTCACTCATAAGGCTTCGATCTTCACTTATATCAGCGGCGTATATTGTCCCGCCAGAAGCATCTAACTGATAAAACTTTCCTGGAGTTACTACGCTGAGCTCGTTTTGAAGCCCTTGATTAGCAATCAAATAATTTACGTACTGGCCACCACGAGGAGAAACATAGAAGCTAAAAAGAGCGACCACTAATGCAATAAAAACACCGCAGAGCACTACTACCCGAATAACTTTACCGCTGCCAAATCCAGTTGCGGTCATTGCCGTAAGTTCGCTGTTTTGACGTAACTGAATAAGTGCAATAAGCACCCCTAAAAATAGTGAAAGCGGCAATACCAACTCGAGATACTCTGGCAGGCGTGCCAGAAGAACCGGAAATACCAAACTCGCCGCCAGTTTTCCCGCCGCTGCGTCTGCGATATAGCTAGATAGCCGTCCACTCATAACCACCACGATCAGTACCAAAGTTATGGCAAAGGTGGTACTGAGGATTTCCCGCGCAAGATAGCGCTCAAGTATCATTCGGCAACCAAGAAGTTAGTGATAGGATATCGTCCATTGTATACAGCTGAAGCCAATTCAGAAATCAAAGGCTTCATAAACCACTATCTTTAAACTTGGCTTGGAATTTGGCAATTTGACCGCGCATATAAGGGTTTTATTTCTCCAATATCCAAAATAGCCACAGTTAAATTAAGCATAAGTATTCACAACCAAGGAACCCCAATGAAATTCTCACAGTCTGGAGATTCAGCCGCCGCAAATATCACCGGTGCCCTAGTACTTTTTGTAGCCAAAAATGATCAAATTATTAGCGATACGGATTTCTCTGATTCGACCATCGAATCTAAGGTTAATTCACTGATCGAAAACCAGTTCTTAAAAACGGCCTCTAATTCGGTTCTTAGCTGCCCTTTAATTAGTGGGGCATCATCTGTAGCTGAGCCTTCTTCGATTTTCTTAATACGTTGTGGTAAGGCCGAATTTTCTGCTGAGGCGTTTCACGATATGGCTTCGGTACTCTCCAGAAACCTGGTATTAAATACGCAGACCGAGGTCCACATTGATGTTTCCGGACTCCGCGTGACTGCTACAGATGCGGCAGTGTTACTCAGGCATTTATGCGCGCAAATAGTTAAAGCCAGCTATCGCTTTGACCAATTTAAAACGGTAAAAAAACCGCACTCTAAAGTTGAAAGCTTCACTTTCTATAGACAAGTTTCTAGTGATCTAACGGACCAGGTTTTAAACGACTCCATTCTTGCGGGCCAGGCAATCGGAGAAGGCACAAACTTCACCCGTACTCTTGGAAATCGACCAGCAAATCACTGTACGCCCAGCCATCTAGCAGATGAAGCGATGTCACTTGCAAAGGATTCAACCACTCTTAGTACCAAAATCCATGACGAAGCAGATATGGAAAATCTTGGTATGGGCGCCCTTCTTTCGGTTACCGCCGGTTCAGACCAGCCAGCCAAACTTATTGAAATGAGCTACCAAGGTGGCAAAAAAGATACTGCCCCTATGGTACTTATAGGTAAGGGAGTTACTTTCGATACCGGGGGCATATCCATCAAACCCGCTGGTGGAATGGATGAGATGAAATTTGATATGTGCGGCGCGGCAAGTGTGTTTGGCGTGATGCAGGCTGTCGAACGAATGCAGCTTCCAATAAACCTGATTGGATTAGTTGCCGCAACAGAAAATATGCCTGGTGGCGATGCCACCAAACCCGGAGACGTGGTTACCAGCATGTCAGGTAAAACCATTGAGGTATTAAATACCGATGCTGAAGGTCGTTTGGTTTTATGTGATGCGATTACTTACGCGCAAAAGTTTGAGCCCGAACTGATGATTGATATTGCCACGCTTACGGGGGCTTGTGTAGTTGCCTTAGGCGCTCATGCTTCTGGTCTTTATTCAAATAAGGACGATCTAGCCGATCAGCTTTTGCAAGCAGGTAAGTCCACTGGAGACCGGGCCTGGCGCATGCCACTCTGGAAGGAATATACCAAGCAGTTGGAGAGCCCATTTGCCGACTTGGGCAATATTGGCGGCTCCAAAGCCGGCAGTGTTACAGCTGCGTGCTTTCTAAAGGAGTTTGTCGGGGAAACGCCTTGGGCACACCTTGATATAGCTGGTAGTGCTTGGAACTCCGGTGCCAAGAAAGGAGCGACCGGCCGACCTGTCGAGTTACTTACTGAATTTCTAATGCAGAAAGCCGGATGACCGCAGTCGATTTTTACGTATTGTCCGAAGGGCCAGACAATGCCTTGGAACTGCTTGCCTGTAAGCTGGCTGAGAAGGCATTGAAAAGCGGCCACAAAATATATATTCAAGCGACTGACGCCGAACAGGCGTCGCAACTCAACGAGATGCTGTGGTCCTATAAGCCTGAAAGCTTCTTGCCTCATCAACTAGCCAGCAGCACTGGTGATAGTTCTGGCAAGGACGCTGACGCTAGCAAAGAAGACAACTGTCCTATCAGTATTGGACATACTGAAGCGCCCGAAAAATATGAAGATATATTGATCAATCTGTCACAAAAAATACCCGCTGCCTATGCACGGTTCGAGCGATTACTCGAACTTGTTCCACCACAGCAGCAGGCACGAGAGGCACTACGGAAAAATTATGGCCATTATCGCGATCGTGGATATCCTATAAAAACCCATGAAATTTCCCTTTGAAACGCTAGAATAGATAACTGTTAACTGATTACACAAAAGTAGATGCGAAAAACCAGTACGCCTGAGGCTTCATCGGAAAATCCAGAAAAGCTAATGACCGAGCTCGATGAGCTTGTCCATTTTCTCGCGGATGGGCCCGAAGTTCAGCAGGAAATGAGGCTTCCTCAGGATGAAGCCTCATCAGAGGAAGACGCTTCTGAGCTCGACAAAGTTCCTGTTCTTACGGTAACGGTAGATCAGCAAGACATGGCGGGAATAAGCCCTAGTTCCACTTATAACCTTGACCAATTGGTGGATGAGTTAGTTGATCAAGTATTACCCGAACTCGAATCTGAGTTGCGGCAACGTTTAAAGGCCAAAATTTCCGAATCTAATAACTGATATCTGAGCTAATTACAGGCCCTAACACCCTATTAGCCAGTATACTGTCGGCTTTATCGGCTCTGTAGCATCTAATAAATACAAGCCGAATCGACTTGGGTCAATACACTAACAATGGAAAAAACTTTCAACGCGCCCGCTGCAGAGCGCAAGTGGTACCAGTTCTGGGAAGAAAAAGGCTGCTTCAAGCCAAACCAATCTGACCAGCCCTACAGTATTATGATTCCGCCGCCCAACGTGACTGGCAGTCTGCATATGGGTCATGCTTTTCAGCACACAATAATGGACGCCCTAACCCGTTACCACCGCATGCAAGGGGACTCCACGCTCTGGCAGGTAGGTACCGATCACGCGGGCATCGCTACGCAAATGGTGGTAGAGCGCAAATTGCTGGCGGAGGAAAATCTAACGCGTCACGACCTGGGTCGGGACAAGTTTATTGAACGTATCTGGGATTGGAAGGAAGAATCCGGAGGGACCATTACCCAACAAATGCGTCGCCTTGGCGATTCTGTAGATTGGGATCGCGAGCGATTCACGATGGACGACGGCTTGTCCAATGCGGTGCAAGAAGTTTTTATAGGCTGTCTCTTATACACATCTGACGCTGCCGACGAATAGAGAGGTGTAGATCTCGGTGGTCG
>CAJXYP010000010.1 GCA_913063225.1 uncultured Cellvibrionales bacterium | reverse complement strand
AAAATCTCGCGCGGCGATACTGCCGCTCGGACACGGGTACCGCGACGAATCTCAACCAGATATACGCCACTCAAACGTCTCAAGCCAGCATCTTCAATGCTCCGACCCACTATTGGCCCACCTGGGTTAACCATCATTTCAAGCGTGTATTGCGCGCCATCACCAAAGGTATCCAGCCGTTCACCACGTGCCGGAAGCCATTTCGCTCCAGCAATAAGTACATAGACGATGGTTAGAATTACCGCTGGAACACCGATCCATGCGAGCTCAAATAGAGCCAATCCCTCAGTTTCGTTGGCCATCATGTCGTTTACGACCAAGTTTGTGCTGGTACCAATTACCGTACATAACCCGCCCACCATTGCAGCATAGCTAAGGGGCATCATAAGTTTGGAGGCGTGTATGCCCGAGCGCTTGGACCAATCGCTAACGATCGGAATCATCATGGCAACTACAGGAGTATTACTAAGCACGGTGCTCATAAGAGCAACGGGAGCCATTAATCGAAACTGAGCAACCGGAATACTTTTTATTCGGCCCAACATCATATCGGTAAGGCCATACAGCGCGCCTGTGCGCGTAAGCGCGCCAGCTACAATATAGAGAGCCGCTACAGTCGCCAAACCCAGGTTGGAAAACCCTATCAAAAGCTCTTTAGGAGAAATTATACCGATAAGCATCAATAAGACGGCACCGGACATAAGAACAGCGTCTGACGCCAGGCTAGTGCGAAAGAGGACTAGCAGGCACAACAAAATAACGGCAATGGTAATTATGCCGCTCCAGTTATTCAAAAATGCTTCTGGCACCATTAACTGTTCCCTTTTGTCCCTTTGATACTATCTGATACTAAAAGTCGGCGATTATCGCCGACTTTGCCCAAGTATAAAATTATAGATTTCAAATGAGAAAGTTATTGCCTCATTGCAAATTGTCTACACTGGAGAGCTGTTCCACCAAATAGGTTAGAAATCTGCCAGCATCTCCACCATTCACTGCGCGGTGATCGTAAGACAACGCCAAGGGCATTAAATTTCTGGGAATAAATGCTTTGCCATCCCAAACAGGCTGAATTGAAGTTTTGGAAACACCCAATATACCCACCTGCGGAGAGGGTACTATGGGAGTAAATCCGGTTCCGCCAATTGCACCTAGGCTGGATATGGTAAAGCTCGCTCCCTGCATTTCATTGGGTTTTAGCTTGCCCTCTTTTGCTTTCGTTGCCAGCTCAATAATATCAGCAGCCAACTCCCAAATATCCTTTGTATCGGCATCACGAATAACTGGAACCATAAGGCCCGCGGGCGTGTCCACAGCTAAGCCGATATGACAGTAGTCCCGGTAGACAATGGTTTTTCCATCTTCGTGGATACTGGAATTAAATTTCGGATTTTCTCTTAAAGCTTTGGCAGCTAGCTTCATTAGAAAAGCAACGGGAGACATTTTGATGCCCTTAGACGCGCCCTCTTCTTTTAAGCCCTGCCGATACGACTCAACATCGGTCACGTCCGCATTATCAAACTGGGTGACATGGGGAACATTAAGCCAGCAACGACTCATATTGTCCGCTGTGAACTTTTGTATTTTAGTCATAGGTTCGGTACGGATATCCCCGAACTTGGACCAGTTCACAACAGGAGCGGAGGGAACCCCAGATCCGGCGTCAGCACTTCCACCGACCTTCAACGCATTTTTTACATAGTTGTGCAGGTCGTCTTTAACAATTCGACCTCTAGTGCCCGTTGAAGGAACTTTCGTAAGGTCTACACCCAGTTCACGAGCCAATTTTCGAACCGCCGGACCAGCATAAACAGAACCGGAAGCCCCTGCGGGTGCGGTAGTTTTCGCTAGTGTTACTGGAGCCGCAGCCGACTGAGCTGGAGCTTCAGTTTTTGCTGCATCCTCTCTAGCAGCGGATGCCGTTATGGTTGAAACCACAGGTTCAGCTGATTGCGTAACTTCCAATTCGATAAGTGCATTGCCCTGACCCACCGTATCACCCACCGCGATAGCGATAGATATCACCTTGCCATCAGCCTCTGCAGGAATCTCTAGAGAAGCCTTATCGGACTCAGCGACACAGATGGTATCCCCTTCAGAAATACTGTCGCCAACCGCGACAGAGAGCTCAATAATTTCCGATTCATCAGATCCGATATCCGGCACCTGATACGCTATTACGGAGGTTGTTGCAGCTTGACTTGGCGCAGGCTCAACAGCTGTATCAGATTCGCTCGTCGGCGATTCGACTTGCATCGTTTCCGCGACAGCCGATGATTCTTTAACCGGAGCATCCGCAGATGCTATATCAGCTATTAATTCACCTTCCGCAACTTGATCGCCGACTTTGACATGAATTTTTAAGACTTCTCCAGACGCCGGAGCTGGCACTTCCATCGAAGCTTTATCGGATTCCAAAACAACAATCGACTGTTCTTCAGATATTTGCTCGCCCTCTGTTATCAAAATTTCGATAACCTCAGCGCTATCAGCACCAATGTCGGGCACACTAATTTGAGTAGTAGACACCTTTATTCTTCTCCTTAACTAATGCGATCAGACGCTAACTGGGTTTGCTTTATCGGGGTTTATCCCGTATTTGGCAATGGCGTCAGATACAACAGACGCTTCCAGCTTACCTTCTTCAACCAGAGCGGTAAGTGCACTAACAACAACGTACCGACTGTCTACTTCAAAAAACTCTCTCAATTTGGCTCTGGTATCGCTGCGCCCGAAACCATCCGTTCCCAACACTTTAAAAACGCCAGGAACAAAACTTCGTAACTGCTCACTGTGAGCACAAATATAATCTGTCGCTATTACCTTGGGGCCTTCACGATCAACCAAAAGCTGCGTAATGTAAGGCTGTTTCGCTTGCTCTTCCGGGTGTAAGGTATTCCAACGCTCACAATCTTTTGCTTCGCGGAAAACCTCATTTACCGAGGTAACGCTCCAAATATCTGACTCAATGCCCCAATCATTCTTAAGCATGGTTGCCGCTGTACGCACCTCGTTAAGAATAGTGCCGGAACCCATAAGTTGAACCCGACTACCCTTGGTCTTACCTCCCTCTTCTAGAAGATACATACCCTTAACGATGCCCTCCTCAGCACCTTCAGGCATGGCGGGGTGGTGGTAGTTTTCGTTCATAGTAGTTATGTAATAGAAGCAGTTTTCGCCCTTCCCATACATACGCTCTGCGCCGTCCTGAATAATGACCGCCAGCTCGAAACTAAAAGTTGGGTCATAGGAACGACAATTTGGGATAGTCGATGCCAATACCAGAGAATGTCCATCCTGATGCTGCAGGCCTTCTCCGTTAAGTGTGGTTCGACCAGCGGTAGCTCCTATTAAGAAACCACGCGCTTGCAAATCTCCGGCAGCCCAGGCCAAATCTCCAATGCGCTGAAATCCAAACATGGAATAAAATATATAGAAGGGAATCATCGAATACTTCGAGTGACTGTATGAAGTCGCTGCAGCTAACCAAGAAGACATGGCGCCAGCTTCATTGATGCCTTCTTCAAGAATTTGCCCGCTTTCCGATTCTTTGTAGAACATGATCTGATCAGAATCTACAGGCGTATATTTCTGCCCAAAAGCAGAATAGATACTTAGCTGGCGAAACATGCCTTCCATACCAAAGGTTCGAGCTTCATCCGGAACAATAGGAACTATCCGCTCCCCTATAGTTTTATCCTTGGCCAAGTTGCTGAGTATGCGCACAAAGGCCATGGTGGAAGAGATTTCTCTATTGCCGGTGTCTTCTAGCTGCTTCTTAAAGGCGTCTAGCCCCGGAATATCCAATAACTCTACTTCGGAGTGTCGTGATGGAAGAAATCCACCTAGCTCTTCACGTCGCTCTTGCAGATAACGGATTTCCGGACTGTCCTCTGGCGGACGGTAAAATGGCACATTAGCTATATCAGCGTCGTCAATCGGCAAACCAAAGCGATCGCGAAAAGCCTTCAAACCTTCTACATCAAGTTTCTTGATGGAATGTGTATCGTTGGCAGCTTGACCAGCTGAACCAATGCCATATCCCTTGACGGTTTTTGCCAATATCACGGTTGGCTGATCTTTATGATTTACCGCTGCGTAATAGGCTGCATAAACCTTGTACGGATCGTGCCCGCCTCGATTCAAACGAGCGATATCGTCGTCTGAGAGATGCTCGACCATCTTGCCAAGCTCAGGATCTTTTCCAAACAAATGCTCTCGAACGTAACCGCCGCCATTATTTTTGAAATTTTGATATTCGCCATCGACACATTGGTCGAGGAACTTTTGCAGTTTGCCTTTTTCGTCAACCTGAAATAAAGGATCCCAGTGACGGCCCCAGATAACTTTAATAACGTTCCAACCCGCTCCGCGGAATACGCCTTCAAGCTCCTGAATGATTTTTCCATTGCCTCTAACCGGACCGTCTAATCGCTGCAAATTGCAGTTGACTACAAATATTAGGTTATCAAGGTTCTCACGTCCTGCTAGCGCAATTGCGCCCAAAGATTCAGGTTCATCTGTCTCGCCGTCGCCGATAAAAGCCCAAACCTTTCGATCACTTTGATCCACCAGGCCACGCTGGTGCTGGTATTTCATAACATGGGCTAAATAAATCGCCTGTATTGGGCCGAGACCCATAGAAACCGTAGGAAACTGCCAATAGTCAGGCATCAACCAAGGATGCGGATAAGAAGATAGCCCTTTGCCGTCCACTTCCCGTCTAAAGTTCACGAGCTGATCTTCAGTTAAACGCCCTTCCAAAAAGGAACGGGCATACATACCCGGAGCGGTATGTCCCTGGAAGAAAATAAGATCACCACCGCCCGCATGATTCGGTCCACGAAAGAAGTGATTGAGCCCTATTTCATATAACGTCGCAGAAGAGGCAAAAGAAGAAATATGGCCCCCAAGACTGCCATCGTCTGTATTGGTTCGGGTAACCATTGCCAACGCATTCCAGCGGATAAGAGACCGGATCTTACGCTCGGTAAACAAATCGCCAGCCATCGGCTGCTCTTCACCTACAGGAATGGTATTTCGGTAAGCTGTTGTCACGACCGCAGGAGTTCTAACTCCTTGGGCGCCTGCGTAGGAGGCTAATTCGCCAAGTAACTCAGCGGCCTTCCGTTTTCCTGAATGCTTAATGATGGAGTCAAGAGCATCTCTCCACTCATTCAACTCTAGATTGTCTAAATCTTGCGACACACAGTGCTCCTCAGATCTCTAATGGTGTTGGAGATCCGCATGGAGGTTGCAACTCCGCCGCTTTTCGCTCCAAATGACGGCCGAGATTCTATATCATAAGGCCACATTCTGCATCGCAAATGATCATAAAGTGCGGGCAGTTAATCCCGATTTAATCGAATATTCTTACGTATTTTAGGTATGATCGAATATCTAGCATTATTTTCATATTCATCGACGTTAATTGGTTTGGCCTATACGCATAGATTTGTGAACTCGGAATAATTTGCATGCTTAATTCTGAACTATGATGTATTTTTTGGCTCTCACCTGCATGAACTGTTTGCGACAACCGGAATTTTGATTCAAGCCTTTAGAAACATTCTTATCTCCCTTTTGATCTCCAGTATTAGTCTGGCGAATGTTGGCATCGCGCAGACCTCACAAATCCAACTTCCAAGTCTGGGAGAAACAAGTTCATCAATAATATCTTTGGATCTGGAATTGCAGATCGGAGAATCTTGGCTGCGTTCTTTCTACCGTCAGACACCTCTGAATAGAGACTACCTACTGCAAGATTATATAGAAAAATTGGTGCAAAAATTAAAGCCCTATTCCCAGATAAACTATTCAGATTTACGCATCGTCGTGGTGGACAATCCGACTATGAATGCCTTCGCGGTTCCCGGCGGAGTGATGGGCATCCATAGCGGCCTGCTTCTGCACGCCGAAACGGAGGACGAGCTGGCATCCGTAATAGCTCATGAAATGGCCCACTTGAGCCAAAGACACTTTGCCCGCTCGGTGGCAACCCAGCAGGCTATGGGGGTTGCCAGTCTGGCCGGCTTACTGGCAGCTGTAGTATTAGCGGCCACCGCCGGCGGAGATGCTGGTCTGGCGATGATGTCTATAGCCCAAGGGGCAGCTATTGAATCCCAACTTCGATACAGTCGGCTAAATGAAACTGAGGCTGATCGAATTGGGCAATCTACGCTGGCATTGTCAGGTCGGGATCCAAAAGGAGCGGTACGCATGTTTGAAAAAATGCTCGCCGCTACCCGCTATGCAGGAGATCTTGCTCCGGAATATTTGCTCACTCACCCCCTGCCACAATCCAGGGTTATAGATACCGAAACAAGAGCAAATCAGTACCCCACACGCATCTACTATGAAAACCCTAACTACCTGCTGATGGCGGCAAGAGTGAAGGTTGCTGACAGCGAAACCTCAGAAATTGCTCTGCGTAATTTCGAGAACGCCTATCGACTAACGCCCGACTCTAACGTGGCCAAATACGGCTACGCACTCGCACTACAAAATACCAGACACTATCCAGAGGCTTTAAGCTTTGCAACTGAGCTATTGCAGGACAATCAAACTAACCTTATTTTCCAAAGCCTCTACGCAGAGCTGCTACTAGATTCAGATCAGGCAGCCCTTGCTCTGGAATACTTACTAAGCTTGCTTACTCCGGGAACGCAAAATCACGTTATTACTATGCAGCTAGCGGACACCTATAAAGCGCAGAATCAATTTGAGAGAACAGCCGAAATACTTCAGGCACATAGCCAGGAGCGCCCCAAGGACCCTATAGTTTGGTATGAACTGGCCGAAGCATATGGACTGGCTGGTGACATCTATGAGCTCCACCTCGCCCGCTCTAAATACTTTGAGTTGGTCGGGAGCTTTCAACAGGCCATAGAGCACATTCGCTTAGCAAAAAGGCAGCTAGGGGACAATGAAATTGAGCAAGCCGTGCTGGATCAGAGAATCCGTCAAATCGCCCGGACTCAGTCCCAAGAAATGGATCTTTAGAGCCTGGTTAAAATCAGTCTAGGGTTTTCTTAAAATCAAGCATGCGCTGCAGTGACTTAGTTGCGAGTCTTGCGGTTTCTGCCTCAACAAAAATTTCGTTTTCTCTTCCTATCTCAAATACTGTCTCAAGCTGATCCAGTGAATTCATTGCCATCCACGGACAATTTGCACAGGATTGACAGGTGGCTCCCTGTCCAGCAGTCGGCGCAATAATAAGTTCCTTGTCGGGCACGGCCTGCTGCATTTTATAGAAAATACCTTGATCTGTGGCCACTATCATTTGCTTGTTCGGTAACCGTATCGCTGCTTCGATAAGCTGTGAAGTAGAACCAACCGCGTCAGCCTCGGCAATTACAGATGCCGGCGATTCCGGGTGAACCAATACCGCAGCATCCGGATAGATTACTTTGCACTCTTGCAATCTAATACTCTTAAACTCTTCATGCACTATGCAGCTGCCCTGCCACATAACCATATCAGCGCCTGTTTGCTTCTGGACGTAGTCACCTAGATAGCGATCCGGCGCCCACAGTATTTTGTGTCCCTCCGCATCCAAGTGATCTACCAAATCTACCGCTATGCTCGAAGTAACTACCCAATCTGCACGAGCTTTCACAGCGGCGGATGTATTTGCGTAAACCACTACTTGGCGGTCTGGATGCTGGTCGCAAAAATCTGAAAATTCATCGGATGGACAGCCCAAATCGAGAGAACAGGTCGCCTCCAAGGTTGGCATTAACACCCTTTTATCAGGGCTAAGTATTTTTGCCGTCTCTCCCATGAATTTAACACCACAAATCACTAAGGTATCTGCGGCACTGTTGGCGCCGAAGCGAGCCATTTCAAGGGAATCTGAGACGCAGCCACCAGTTTCTTCCGCTAGGGCTTGTAGCGCAGGGTCGATGTAATAATGAGCAATAAGTGTCGCGTTATTTTGCGCCAATAAGTCTTTAACTCGACCTAGCGAGGCGATCCTTTCCGCATCCGAGAGAGTCTCACTATTTTGACGGAGGGCTATGGCGTTATTTAAAGCCTGCGCAAGAGGCTGAGTATTGGCATTCATGAGCGAAATTTTAGGACGGTTGTATCAGGCGATAGCATAGGTCGGAATTAGAAAATGGCAAGCTTTGACATAAATCTTAAACTTGAGCTAAAAACTGTTTGACCACATCCCGATAATTCCGGCTTACTTTAATTCGATCATGTTCACCCAGAAGCAAAAAGCATTCTCCCTTGGTATGGGGAAATATCTGTTTAATATGTTTTAAGTTAACAATGGTCGATCGATGTACTCTTTTGAACAAACTGCCGTCTAGCTGCTCCAGGAGGCTCTTCATTGTACTTCGCATAATATGCGTTTCGCCCTCTACATGTATGCACATATAATCTCCCGCCGCATCAACCCAAGCGATATCTTCCTGGCTTATCAGATTAATAGTATCTCGATCCTTGATAACGATTTTGCCCGTTGCAGAGGGAGCTTCATGGCTACCGAACCCCATCTCATTTGAGCCCGATGCTGAAGCTCCCTGCGCCATATCATCCATGGCCCGCAGCACATTTCCTTTATTAGCGGTAGTATCCTTTTCCAGCGCCATACGCTCAGAGGCACGCTTTACCGATAGCTCTGTTCGTTCCTGATCCAGGGGTTTTAGAATATAATCTACTGCGTGAATTTCAAAAGCATCTAGGGCGTACTGCTCATAGGCGGTAGCAAAAATCACCAAGGGCATTAAATCTGACTGCAGGTTCTTTGCGACATCAAAACCGGTCATACCCGGCATTTGAATATCAAGAAACATCAAGTCAGGCTCAAGTTTTGTTGCAGCCTCAATTGCCTCAGTGCCGTTCTTGCAAGTAGCGACTATTTCTATCTCAGGGATGGCTTGCAAATATGAACACAAAAGCTCTAATGCGAGCGGCTCATCATCAACAACAATAGTTCGAACTTTAGTCATAGTGTTACTCAAGTTTTCGCGGTTTTAGCTGATGGATACAATTCGAAGGGGATATGAATAGTAGTCTTTAGCCCCCCAGAAGGCTCAATACTTAAATCATATTCATAATCATGAATATATAAGGCTTTTAGTCGGTCGACGGTATTTCGTAAACCTATCCCTCTGCCGCTTTCGCTCTTAATTTTACTAGTTGCGACCCCTTGTTTGGAACCTGTATCACTGACCTCTAGCACCAATCTTTGATCGTCTCGCGTTGCCCTTAACCGGATAACACCGCCGGACTCACTCTTGCCGATAGCGTATTTCAATGAGTTTTCAATAAGCGGCTGAAGTAACAAACTGGGAACGAGCGCGGATTTGGTATTGTCGTCGATCTGAAAATCCAATTTTAGGCGGTCGCCAAAACGTGTTTTTTCAATCTCCAGATACAGCATTAGGGCTTCTATTTCATTTTCTAGCGCTATCTTTACGTCTGGATTGTTGTCTAGGGAATAACGCAAAAACTGACTTAGCTGAACTATCATGCGCTGCGCCTTGGTCGATTCTTGCATCTGCACCAAGGCGTTAATCGCGTTAAGCGTATTGAATAGGAAGTGCGGGTTTAGCTGGTACCGCAGCATCATCATCTGGGAATCCCTAGCCACAGATTCAGCGCGGAGCCGCTTGAGCTGCTCTCGATTTACGGCAGCTTCTGCTTTACGCATCATCAAATGTTCAGCTTGAAGCAATTGAAAATACCTAATGCCGTGGTAGAGGCTACCCCAGCCCAAAAATATAAATATAGCGCCGAAATACCATCCGCCAAAATCCGCCCAGACATTCTCTTCAGCAGATATCCAAATAAAAGTCTGCATGCGAACCAGGGTCCATATGGCTGCGATTCCGACTAAACCGGCCAAGCTAAAACAGCTTCTAATAAATAGTGGTTTATCCCAGATCCGCTCGTAGAAATTGCGCAATGGCAGTGCTAGTGCCGCACCGAGTAGCCCCTGAAAAATAGTGTGCGATATATGCATCCAGCCATAGTGACCGTACCAAAGAGTAAGCGTAAAAAAGGTAACTAGACTAACACCTGACCAATACACAAGCTGCAGTAACCAAAATTGGTATGCTGGACTTTGATACAAACTTTCAACAACCTTCTTTATGACTCTATCAGGCATAGCTTCCCCCCATAGGAATTGCGCCCTATGGTACACCTCAGAAAATATTTGGCTTTGTGTCTATTCCGCTTCGTCGCAGAATTGACCCGATTCACCGCAGCAAGCATGATCGACTTAATGATCTGAGGTGACAATCGATACAAACACCCTTAGATTCAGATTCTCACCGCAATAAAACCACCCTCTGCCGCATTTACCGTTGTTTATAGGAGCCTAAAACTTAAACTAATCAAAACTTTAACTTTTAATTGCCACAAAAAAAAGGCGAAAACGATGCAAGACAGCGAATCCAACCCCCTTATCTATACGGTCTATGTGGCCCTTATTGTTGCTCTCGGCGGCTTTCTGATGGGATTTGATGCCTCAGTAATTTCTGGTGTGGTTGGTTTTATCGAACCAGAGTTCAATCTCTCAAAAATACAGGTCGGTTGGTCGGTCGCATCTTTGGCCCTTACCGCCAGCCTTGCCATGATGATCGCAGGTCCGATTAGTGACAAAATAGGTCGCAAGCCGGTTCTAAAAATTGCAGCGCTGCTGTTTTTTATATCTGCGCTAGCTTCGGCGCTGGCACCTAATTTTCTTGCTCTTATCATTGCTCGCATGCTTGGTGGGTTGGGCGTTGGTGCAGCGTTAATAATCGCGCCGATGTATATCGCCGAAATTGCCCCTTCCAGATTACGCGGACGACTAGTATCTTTTAATCAATTAAATATCGTTATCGGAATATCCGTAGCCTTCTTTACCAATTACCTTATTTTGAGGCTGGGCCAGACTGAGTCCTTTTGGACAGAAACCCTTAAGTTCGACAGGTTAAACTGGCGCTGGATGCTTGGCTTAGAAGCCCTACCCGCTCTCCTTTACTTCGGCTGCCTCTCCCTCGTTCCCGAGAGCCCTAGATGGCTTATTATGCAGGGCAGAGAAAACGAAGCCTTAGAGGTAATGGCAAAAACCTCAAGTTACGAACAGGCCAAAAAAGACTTAGCCTCAATTCAAAGCAGTATGAGCGTCAAGACTGAAAAAGCCTCTTTTAAAGAACTCCTAAAACCTTCAATGAGGCTGGTTATGGTTATTGGTATATCCGTAGCTATCCTTCAGCAGATCACTGGTATTAACTCAGTATTTTTCTACGCACCGATGATTTTTGAACAATCCGGCATTGGTACCGATGCTTCCTTTATGCAGGCGATATTTGTGGGTCTGATTAATCTAATATTTACCTTGGTGGCTATTTATCTTATCGACAAAATTGGTCGAAAACCCTTGTTAGGCTTTGGAGTAGCCGGAATCGCAATTTGCATGTTCACCCTGGCCTATGGTTTTAATTCAGCTACTTATCAGCTTTCCGGAGACTCTATAGCTAGCCTGTCGGATCAGATAGATAAGTCTGCACTTTTGCCAATTCAGGGCATTAGCTACGACAGCGACCTCGGCTTTAAATCAGCCATCGCATCGCAGATTGGCGCTGAGCAGGCATTAGCTTTTGAAACCGACCTCGTGAAGGCAGCAGTAAATATGAATCCCAATTTGATATTGCTAGCCATTTTAGGCTTTGTCGCCTGCTTTGCGATCTCTCTCGGCCCGGTAATGTGGGTGCTATTCTCAGAAATATTCCCCAACCATATTAGGGGAATCGCCATCTCATTTGTTGGCCTAATCAACTCTGCGGTTAGCTTCCTGGTTCAGCTGATATTTCCATGGGAGCTGGCGACATTAGGCAATGCCCTAACGTTTCTAATATATGGATGTTTCGCTCTTGTGGGACTGGTTGTGATCATGCGGGTTCTACCTGAGACCAAGGGCAAATCCCTAGAAGAACTAGAAGAAATATTGATAAAGGCCTAGGCGATAGCCTGAATAGGATTACACCAACCTTTTCTCTAAGTCGAGATAAGGTTGGCGACCATCACCCTTGGAGCGGTTCCTAGTTTTGCCCGCGGCGCTCTTCGAGGTCGAGACGAATCTGATGTGCTTTCTCTTCGGTTATCGGATAGGTAACTATCATCCAAATTGCCAGTGCCGATGCCAACATAGGCACAACTACATCGAATACACGCATCAAGAAGATAGTTTCGGCCGCCTGATTACCGCCAAGCGCCACATCAAATCCGGTGGCATTCAATAGAAACCCACCACCTGCGAGCGCTGCTGCCATGCCAAGCTTAACTACCCACCAGTAAATTGAGCCAAACATACCTTCGCGACGCTGGTTAGTTTCCAACTCGTCCATGTCGCATACATCAGCAATCATCGATCCCATCAAGGTGAACAGGCCACCTAAACCAAAAGCCATAAATGGCGTTGGAAGCAGCAAGAGCATGGGGTTTTCAGGTGTGTAACAAAACCACTTCAGACCGTATCCAAATATGGAAACGCCAATAGCAAAAAAGAATGCACGACGCTTACCTATTTTTGATGACATCCAAGTCACCAGAATGATTACGCAAAAAGTGGATATAGCGCCTAGGGTGCCCGCCCATCCGGCAAACTCGGCTCCCTGAGATTGATCGCCGCCAAACACGTAAAAAATAATCACATAAAACTGAAAAGAAGAGATCAACATAAATCCGTTGAAAACCAAGAATGTCGCTCCACAAAGACTTAAGAAGGGTTTAAATTTGATAGTTGCTGCGAACCCTTTGAAAAACCCAGCAATACCTACAGGAAACTCTTCAACATTGGTCTCGAGAGATTTTATCTGAACTTCTTCTACTTGCTTTTCAACGACTGCAGTGGGCTGAGCAGTCTCCTTTTTCAGGTATCGCTCTTTCAAAAATATTGCTGGCAATACGCCAACACAGATAGTGAAAGCACCGATGATAATGGCGAGCGTACCCGCGCCTTTAACCATGTCACCACCGAACAATATCTGATGCTGCATAAACCAGAGAAACCAGGGAGATACCAAGTAGGCCAACTGGCCCATAAAATTTTGCACGCCCATCAGACGCGTGCGCTCGTGGTAATCCGGCGTTAACTCATAGCCCATGGCGACCCAGGGAGTAGCAAATATAGTGTAGGCAAGATAAAAAATTAGAGAACCAATAAGGAAAAACCAGAAATAGAACATTTCGCTCCGGCCCTCTGGCAACTGCCAAAGCAGCGCAAAGATCACTCCGGCAGCGATAGCTCCAAAGAACATATAGGGTCGGCGGCGTCCCCATTTTGACTTGGTATTATCTGAGATATATCCCATCAAGGGGTCAGTAATAGCGTCGGTAAGCCGAGGCAAAGCGCCTAGCAAACCTACTAAAGCGGGATTCATCCCCAGACCCAAATTCAATATTATTGCCATGCCGCCAATAGCCGCAGCAAGTAGATTATTTACAAAGGCACCGGATCCATAAATTATTTTTTGCGGAAGCGAGATTCGATCTTCTGGAGCAGTTTGATAATGCTCATTCTGGCTCATTAGATAGTTATCCTTTTGGGATTATTGTTATGGGTTTTTTTGTAATCCATGCGTGTGATCCATGCGGCGCTTCGATACTCTATTTCAGACCCTTCGAAACTCGGCCCCTCCAATCAAACTTAATACCTCCGGCGATTCAGCTCTATCGAGATATGAAAGTAGACTCCCCCTGTCTATTTCATAAAACAACGAGAAAACGGCGAGCGGACCTGACATTGAGACAGTCTGGACGAATTTGTCACAATATTGACTTAAATTGTCGAATACCTAAGACCAGTGGACAGGCTATATCGCGTTAATTTTATAGCGAAAAGCCAATTCTATCGAAATATGCCGATTGGTCTCAGATATAGTGCCTTTTAGCTCATTTAGATTGTTCCTAGTTGGTGCACCGGTATCTTTTCCTCCTATATAAGCAGTCGCGAACCTATCTTCATAGATGGTCGTGAGCTGTAAGGTAAATTTTATCCCGCATGCGGGGGGCGACTTCTCAATAGATCCGATTGGACCTAGTTCTTGTTATTCGCTTAAAAATAGAATTGTTTTTTACCCCACAAAATAAGAGATGGGATATGCACTCGATTAAATTTTTGCATCAGGATATACACGACCAAGATTCGCTTCAGGGCATGGTGAGTGAGCTAATGTCTCAAATGGGCCTAGACGAAAAAATTGGTCAAATGAGTCAGCTGTGCGGAGGTGGCGGTTGGGTACCAGATCATCTTGCCGCAGCCATTCGATCTGGACAGGTTGGATCCGTTTTAAACGAAGTCGACTTGGATACCGTAAATGAATTACAGCGTATCGCCGTGGAAGAAAGCCGACTGGGTATTCCCCTACTAAACGGCCGTGACGTTATCCACGGTTTCAAAACTATCTTGCCGATACCTCTGGGTCAGGCCGCTAGTTGGGACCCTGTGATCGTTAGTGAAGGCGCGCGTATTAGTGCCGTTGAGGCTGCTTCTAGTGGTGTTAACTGGACCTTTGCGCCCATGATCGATATTACCCGGGATCCACGCTGGGGCCGGATTGCTGAATCACTGGGCGAAGATCCCTATTTGTGCGGAGTACTTGGTGTAGCGATGACCAAGGGCTTTCAAGGTACCGATTTGGCGGAGAATGGATCTATCGCAGCGTGCGCCAAACACTTTGCGGGGTACGGAACCGCAGAGGGTGGTCGCGACTACAACACAGCAAATATCCCCGAAAACGAAATGCGTAATGTGCACCTGCGCCCCTTTAAAGACTTAGTAGATGCAAATGTTGCGACCTTTATGTCAGCCTTCTGTGACCTCAATGGTGTGCCGGCCTCGGGCAACTCATGGTTAATGGATCAGGTATTGCGTCAAGAGTGGGGCTACGAAGGATTTGTTGTCAGTGACTGGGAATCAATTATAGAAATGTCCGTTCATGGCTTTACCGGCGATGACGAAGAGGCAGCTCTTGAAGCGGTTAATGCCGGTATTGATATGGAAATGGCGAGTTCCACATACCGTGACCACCTGGAAAACTTGGTCGCCGAGGGCAAAGTCGATCTTGAACATATAGACCGTATGGTGGTTAGAATTCTGACGTTGAAGTTCAAACTAGGCTTGTTCAGAGATCCCTATACCGATATCGAAAACTTTCCTGACCTATTGAACGAAGCGCATTTACAAATTGCTAAAGAAGCCGCGACTAAAAGTTGCGTGCTCCTAAAAAATGACAATAAGACACTTCCACTTTCGATAAGCGGACTAGATTCTGTTGCTGTTATTGGCCCGCTAGCTGACGACGGATACGAGCAACTCGGTACCTGGGTGTTCGATGGGGAAGCGGAACACAGCATAACTATTAAAAACGCAATCGAAAGCCTAGTTGGTAGTAACGTCACAGTTAATTACAGTAGAGGCTTAGACGGAACAAGATGTAAGCACCATGAAGGGTTTGGACATGCCATCGACGCGGCTTATCAATCTGATGCGATAGTACTTGTCCTTGGCGAAGAATCATTTATGTCCGGTGAGGCACACTCACGTGCAAATATCGATCTACCCGGCCACCAGGAAGCCTTAATTCACGCCTTGGCTGAAACCGGCAAACCAATAACTCTGGTGATCATGGCGGGCAGACCCCTGACTTTAGAAAATATTGTCGACAAAGTCGATTCTATTTTGTACGCATGGCACCCAGGCACAATGGGTGGTCCCGCGATTGCAGATCTGCTATTTGGACTGGAATCTCCGTCAGGCAAGCTGCCAGTAACCTTTCCAAAAATGGTGGGGCAAGTTCCTATCTACTATTCTCACAAAAATACCGGTCGACCACCCTCGGCAGAAAGCTGCATCCAAATGGACGACGTGCCCGCGCGTGCAGCGCAAACATCCTTGGGCATGGCATCTTTTCATCTGGACGCCGGTTACACGCCCCTATATCCATTTGGGCATGGACTTTCATATGGTGAATTCCACTATGTGAAAATCACTACTTCCAAAAGTAATATTTCTTTGGGGCAGTCGATTGATATCGCCGTAGACCTAATAAATACCGGTGAACGGCAAGCTGAGGAAGTGGTTCAACTATATGTTCGCGACCTAGTCGGCAACGTAACGCGCCCCGTTAAGGAGCTAAAGGGATTCAGACGAGTAAAACTGAACCCCGGACAGCGCGAAAGAGTTAGCTTTTCGATCCATACTGACGATCTCGCTTTCTATAACCGAGATATGAAATTAGTAACCGAACCTGGCCAGTTCCATGCATGGATTGGCGGGAATTCCGATGCCCCGCTTTGGGCTGAATTTGAAGTCCACGAATAGCCCTAGAGTGATTAATATGATCTTCAAACTGAATATCAGAGCATCCAAAATCCAACAGTTCAAACTTCGAGGGCTACTACTGACCGTGCTTATTTTATGCCAATCCTGCGGCGGTGCCGCCACAAGCGAGCCCAGCGCCATAGCTTTGGCCCAAATGCCAAGCGAAAGCCCTTCTACCGCAGTGAAAGCAGAGGTAGTAGGAAGCGCGGGCAGTTACCAACTATTGCGAGGCGGAGAGCCCTACCATGTGAAGGGAGCGGGTATAGCTTATGGCGACTACGAAGCTTTTGCACGCCATGGCGGAAATTCGTTTCGTACCTGGTCTACAGATAGCCACGGCAGAACCGGATTGGAAGTGCTAGATATTGCGCACTCCCTTGGGTTGACAGTTGCTATGACCATAGTCATGGGAGTTGAGCACTGGGGCTTTGACTACGACGATGAGGCCGCTGTAGCCGCTCAATTCGAATTTGCGAAACAGGAAGTATTGGCCCTGAAAGACCATCCAGCTCTACTAGCCTGGGTGATCGGCAACGAATTGAACTACGACTACCAAAACCCTAAAGTCTATGACGCGGTAAATGAAGTCTCAAAAATGATCCACGAGCTGGACCCAAATCATCCGACAAGTACCACACTCGCAGGCTACAGCACGGAAGTTATGGAAGTTGTTCAAACCCGGGCATCTGACCTGGATTTTGTCAGTATTCAGGCATACGGATCTCTTGTCCTTCTACCTGAGTGGCTCGCTCGGGATAACTTCACAAAACCCTACTTCATCACCGAATGGGGTGCCGTAGGCCATTGGGAAGTTGCTCAAACTTCCTGGGGCGCGCCTATTGAACAGACCAGCACCGAAAAAGCGGCAAACTATTTGCGTAGCTACAATGAAGTTATTCGCCCCTTTCCCGAGCAAGTATTGGGGAGCTATGTATTTCTATGGGGGCAAAAGCAAGAACGCACCGGGACTTGGTACGGATTATTTACAACCAATGGTGAAGAAACCGAGCCGGTTGATGTTATGCACTATATCTGGAATGGCGAGTGGCCAGAAAACCGCACACCTGCGATTGACTCTATGACGCTTAATGGCAAAACCTCCCACGACAATGTAACCCTGAGCTCGAATCAAATATATGGCGCCAAGTTGGTGGCGGTAGACCCCGACTCAGACGCTCTTTCCTATCATTGGGAATTGCGCCAAGAAAGTACTTCAACTGAAAGCGGCGGTGCCCAAGAAGAAATCCCTACCGTTATCGAGGGCCTGATTGAAAATACCGTGGATAGCGAAATACTCCTCAGAACTCCCAGTGAAGAAGGCCCTTATCGCCTATTCGTATATGCTTACGATGGCAATGATCACGCAGCTCATGCCAACATTCCTTTTTACGTTAACGACTAGACTTTGGCCGCATAAATTATGAATCCATCCATTCAGGACCCGGTAGTAAAGAAAAAAGTAGAAGATCTACTTTCTCGCATGAGCCTAGATCAAAAAATCGGCCAAATGACGCAGTCCGAGCGCATGGAATGCACTCCAGAAGACGTTAAAAACTATCACTTGGGCTCTGTATTGAGCGGCGGTGGTTCAGCGCCAGGCGAAAACCTAACTGCAGACTGGGTGGATATGAGCGACGCCTATTGGGGGGCGTCCATGGAACAAGATACGAATCATCTGGCAATTCCCCTTATCTATGGCGTCGATGCTATTCACGGCAATAATAATATTCGAGGAGCTACTGTCTTCCCGCACAATATTGGCTTAGGCGCTACCAATGACCCTGGGCTTTTGGAGCGCATTGCTCAAGTTACTGCCAAAGAAATTTTGGCTACCGGCGTGGAATGGACCTTTGCTCCGACATTGGCCGTCGCCAGAGATAATCATTGGGGCCGTGTCTATGAGAGCTATTCCGAAGATCCAGCTATTGTCAGTTCCTACTCCGGTGGATTTGTTCGCGGCCTGCAAGGTGATTTAGGTACAGACAGCGTTGTCGGCTGCGTTAAGCACTGGGTCGGTGATGGTGGCACCTCTAACGGCATCGATCAGGGCGAAACCACTCTAAGTCGGGCTGAACTTGAGCGCCTGCATATCAGCCCATACTACCCCGCCCTTGAAGCAGGCGTATTGACGGTAATGGTTTCCTTTAACAGCTGGAACGGGAACAAATGTCACGGACATAAAGTTCTGGTTACCGATGTACTAAAGGACAAAATGGGATTTGATGGATATGTCATCTCTGATTGGGATGGCATTGACTACCTTACGGAAGACTACTATCAAGCTGTCGGCATGGGCGTAAATGCCGGTGTTGATATGTTTATGGTGCCGGAAAACTGGAAAACCTTTATTAGTCACCTTAGTAGCCATGTTCGATTAGGTACCGTTTCCATGGATCGCATTGATGATGCGGTGCGAAGAATTCTTTCAGTTAAGTTCGCCTACGGGTTATTTGATAAACCACGCCCTGCCGAGCGTTCTTGGTCAAATCACCAAAGCTTTGGATCAGACGAACACCGACAGGTAGCTCGTGAAGCGGTACAAAAATCTCTGGTTCTACTAAAAAACCAGGGCAATTTACTTCCCCTAAACAAGGGGTCTCGAATTCTAGTGGCGGGCAAAAATGCCGATAACCTCGGCCATCAGTGTGGCGGGTTTACGGTAGCTTGGCAGGGAACTAGTGGTAACGAATTTATTGAAGGTGGTACTTCTATTTGGGAAGGAATTAGAGGATTATCACCTACAGCTGTTCTTAGCCGTGATGCTTCTGCGGCAATGACAAATCCACAGGATTACGATGTCGCTGTAGTGGTGATCGGTGAGCGCCCCTATGCCGAAGGCATGGGTGACATACGTTCTGGTGATGACGTTATTATTGAAGCTGGCTCCCAGATTAAAGGAGCTTTGAAGGTGCTAGAGCCTTATGGACATACACTTGAACTTGCGGACCTTCATCCAGAAGACCTAGGTACTATTACCGCTATTGCCGAACAGGGAATTCCTACGGTGGTGGTTCTCGTATCCGGAAGGACAGTAATTATCAATAGAGAACTAGAAGAAGCTACCGCCTTTGTTGCTGCTTGGCTTCCCGGATCTGAAGGTCAGGGGGTAGCAGATGTGCTATTTGGCGATACTGATTTCCACGGAAAACTATCTTTTACCTGGCCAAAACAGACTCGACCTACAATCAACAAGGGAGACGAGAATTATGATCCACTGTTTCCCTATGGATTTGGCTTAAGCTATTCCTAGAAGCGGTATGAAACTAGCTCTATCGACTATCTCAATGGCATTAATGCTGTACGCGTGTTCTGACTCAATCCCCAACGAAAAGTCGCCTGCTGCCAAGGGCTGGCAAGTAGATTTTTTCGATGACTTCGACACGTTCAACACCGATAACTGGCAAGATCAGATGATTTGGGTCAATTCTGAAGATCAGTGTTACCTGCCTAACAATCAACTTAATACCCGGGAAGTCAGTGACGGGACTCTTAAACTGAGGGTTATAGATATTGGCGAAAAGCGACCTTGTGATAACCTAAACAAATTCGGGGAGCAACACCCGGACACCCAATACGTTGCCGGGCGTATTGCTTCCAAAAATCGCCAGGAGTTTGTAAAAGGTAAGTGGACCGCTCGGCTAAAAGTCGAAAATAGCGGTCAGCCGGGAATGTTTCCCGCATGGTGGCTGCTAGGCGCCCAGAACAATGAACTTCCGGTTGAAGAGCCAGACGAAATCGTGTGCTGGCCGATGACTGGCTCAGGTGAAATCGATATTTTTGAGCACCATAGTGATGGCGGACCGGACCATTACGCAGCCCGTGCAATCAAGAGTTTAGGCTATTGCGGCGGCGGCGATTGGCAAGCCTTGATGCTGGTGCGACAAGCTAACCTTGATCATTTCCATGATTACTCAGTAGAGTGGAGTGAGGGCAGCATTGTGTTTCGCCTAGATGAAATTGAGGTTTTTAGAACCCTAGATGCAGATGATCAATTTCCAGAGTCGCTCTTTGCTATCCTCAATTTTGCCAAGATTAATGACTCACCCATGACCAGTAGGGACTGGGTAATGGAAGTTGACTGGGTCAAACATGAATTCTGGCATTGATTAGTCACCGAACTTAAAACTCTCCGCAAGGAAGACTCTCAAGCCAATTTATTTACAAAGTAAAAAGCCCCCATGCTGGGGGCTTTTTTGTGTCTCTAGGTTTTTTCACCTACAGACAAAAAACTCGCAAGCAATTGATTCTTAGAATCTTATTCAGATTCGAATTGACTCTGCTCTACTAGGGTACCGAAAAAAGCTATTATTAAAAAAACCATTGGAACAACAATCATTGTGAACACCTGTATCAATTGGAGAGTATTCTATGGCTTAAGGAATTCCGTTCAAATGGTATAGATTCAGTTGTGATATGAAATTGGTTCATGTGGAGATTGTTGGCGTCATAGCTGCCTAATAAGCTTCCGCACCCTGCTTGATTTGGCTCGAACCCAGTTGAAGAAGAAACCTGTACAAATCAAACAAATACAAAAAAGCCTCCACGAAGGAGGCTCTTTTGTATTTGGTGGGCCGTGCTGGGTTCGAACCAGCGACCAATTGATTAAAAGCCAACTGCTCTACCAGCTGAGCTAACGGCCCCACATTTTTATCATTTTTAGGTGTTATTTTATGCCTTAAAAGGCCCCAAAAATGAGGCGTGTATAGTATAGCAAAAGGCCCAAAAAACAAGTCGATTTTTGGGCAATCTTTTACTTATATATATGGAGTTGGGTCTGACACACCTGCAGCATCAAATCCCTCTCTACGAAGTCGGCAGCTATCGCATTTTCCGCAGGCTATACCTTGCGCATTTGCTTGATAGCAGGAAACCGTTTTTTTATAATCTACGCCGAGCCCCATACCAAGCCGAATTATCTCCGCCTTTGACAAATCTATCAGTGGAGTTTCAATTCGTATGCTTTGCCCTTCCACGCTTTCTTTAGTAGCCAAGTCCGCCATCTGCTGAAAAGCTTGGATATACTCCGGACGACAATCGGGGTATCCAGAGTAATCAACAGCATTTACTCCAATAAATATAGAATGTGCACACAGCACTTCTGCGTAACCCATAGCGATACTCAAGAAGACAGTGTTCCTAGCAGGCACATAGGTGACAGGAATCCCCTCTGATGCGCCCTCAGGCACCTCAATTAGCGGATCCGTCAGTGCTGACCCACCTATCGCTCGTAAGTCCAAGGAGATGACCTTATGGTCCTCAGCGCCCATCGACTTACTTAGTGTCAAGGCGGCATTTAGTTCCGATTTGTGTCGTTGCCCGTAGTCAAAAGAAAGTGCATAGGTCCTGTAGCCTTCAGCCAAGGCCTTTGCCAACAAGGTGGTTGAGTCCAGGCCTCCGGAAAAAAGCACCACCGCACTTTTTGTTTCACTCATCGCGCTTTCTCGTCGCCCCAAAGGGCCTTATGCAGCTGTGTTTGGAACCGCACTGGCAGCTTGTCTGCAACTATCTTGTTCGCCAGCTCTGTCTCGTCCATCTTTCCGTGAACCGGCGAAAACAGAACGGCTAATACACGATCGGCTAATTGGTGTTCTATTAGTTTGCTTTTGCACCATTGATAGTCATCTTCAGTTTCTATAACAAACTTCAGCTCATCACTTTTATTTAGGTAGGCAATGTTTTCATAGAGATTGCGATGACATTCCCCGGAAGAAGGCGTTTTTAAATCCATAATTCGGCTAATACGCTCATCAACGCCGTTGATGGGCATCGCCCCACTCGTCTCAAGGCTCACATCAAAACCTTGATCTGCCAACTTTTTGAGCAATGTCAGACATTCCGGCTGGGCCAGCGGTTCACCGCCAGTAACGGTTACATAGGGCGTTCCGTATTTTTGCACCTGCTCGATAATGGCAGATATATCTGTGCGTTCACCGCCGTCAAAAGCATAGGCGGTATCGCAATAAACGCACCGCAACGGGCACCCCGTAAGGCGAACAAATACGGTCGGCAAACCAACTCGAGTGGTTTCGCCCTGCAAGGAATGGAATATTTCGGTAATACGAACCTGGCTAGACATAAAACAGTGGTCCGCTAAATTTGAGCTTGGCTTATTTCTTCCAACAGTTCAGAGGCACGGGCACCAACATCACCGCCTAACTGCTGAGCCTCTTGCAAAAGAATAATTGCCTGAGCCCGGTCATCCAAATTCAGATATACCCGAGCCAATTTGTATAGCGCATCGCCATACTTTCTATTACTTGGAAAACCATTCACTAAACCTGCATAGGCTTCGCGTGCTTCTTCATTTTCTCCAGCCACCCAGTGAGTCTCGCCAACCCAATAATAAGCGTCCGCGACGATCGGATCTGTTGGGTAAGTAGTTATCAGGCTACCGAAGCTGGCAAGGGCACCCTGTCGGTCTCCGTTTCGTAGTTTTGCCAAGCCTTCACTATAGAGGTCAGCAGCACTCTCGTTGTCTATTTGCGGAGCAACAACGACAGGAGGGGAATTCTCTAGGGTATCCACTCCAAAGCCTGTTGCTAAACCTGTTCCTGAATCCACTGCTGCGGTTGTTCCATTCGCTCCGCTGGTCAATTCCAATAGGCGTGAATCAAGATTCGCATAGTCAGTCGATTGTCGAGACTGAAGGCGTTGAACTTCGTAAGTTAGTTCTTCAACAAGGCCTCTAAGCGCAGATATCTCCACTCTAAGAGTTTGAATATCCAAATACAGAGCAACCGTAGCGGATTGCTCCTGTGTTGCTGCTTGCTGGGCCTGAGTGCCAGGCACAGAGAGGTCTTCAACCGGAGCTTGGGCAACAGCAGGAATAAAAAAAGGCAGGAATAAAAAAACCACGCCGACATAAGCCGACGTGGTTCGCGTAGGTATCATTCTTATTATTTGATTTCTACGCGTCGATTTTGTGACCAAACTCGCTCACCGGTTCCATTTGCTGCGGGACGTTCTTCACCGTAGCTGATGGTTTCGATGCGGCTAGAGCTAACGCCCTGAAGCACCAAGAAGTCTGCAGCAGTTTTTGCACGACGTTCAGCTAGCGCAATATTGTATTCGCGCGTTCCGCGCTCATCGGCGTGGCCTTCAACGCGTATATCGCCAGTGGTAGTGCGCAGAGCAGCTGCAACACGAGTCAGGGCTGCGCGAGTTTGTGGACTTAAAGTCGAGAGATCAAAGCCAAAGTAAAGTGTGGCGTCCGCGATGGCAACCATTGTGCCGCCGTTAGAAACAGAAGAACCACCGATAATTTTCTGATCTGCAGGCATTGCCATAGAGTCAACAGAGGTATCGTTACCAGTACCCACAACGACCGGGGCGGTATCACGAGCCGACGCATCTTCCGTCGAAGAATCAGCTGTATCCATCGTGCTGGTTGAAGAACAAGCCGCTAGCATTACAGCGAAGGTACCGGCCAGAAGAAGATTCAATTTAGCTTTCATGATTGTGAGTTCCCGTTTGCATATTTGTTTGTTATCAATTAGGTGACCACGCCGGCTCTCTTACTTCGGATGACGAGGTTGCAGGCAGATTATATTTGACCCCAGCATCAAGTGAAACAGCTGCGAGGATACTATTGCCATTAAGTTTTGTAGCATACATTACCAAAGCCCCATTTGGCGAGATTGTTGGCGATTCATCTAATTGCGTTTGTGTGACGATAATTAGCGTGTCATCCGTCAAATCCTGCACAGCTATATGGTAAACGCCCTCGTTGCGGTGAACCATGACCAAAAATCGCCCGTCAGCAGACAATCTAGGTCTTGCGTTATAGTCCCCCCGAAAGGTAAGTCGCGCTATACGGCCGGTTTGCAGGTCTATCTCATAAATCTGCGGGCGCCCGCCTCTATCCGAGGTAAATACCAATCCCTGTCCGTCAGGTGTCCAATTTGGCTCAGTATCTATCGAAAAGTGATCTGTTATTCGGCTAAAGTCGCCCGTTGCCAAATTCAGCACATAAATTTCGGGATTGCCGTCTTTACTCAATACCAGAGCTACCTTTGTCCCATCTGGTGAAAATGCCGGAGCGCCATTAATTCCAACAAAGCTGGTTAACTGCTCACGCACACCCGTGCTTAAACTTTGCATAAATATTGCTGCGCGACCTGTTTCAAAGGAAACGTAGGCAATATCTTCCCCATTGGGGGACCAGGCTGGCGACATTATTGGCTCTGCCGACTCGATAACAAGTTGCTCTCGAGCACCATCCTGATCTGCTAGCATTAGCCGGTAACGCCGTTCACCGTTAGCATTAAGGAAATCCGTAACATAAAGAATACGTGACTCCGCAATACCAGAAATTCCTGTAATTTCTTCGTAAGCCAAATCGCTAATCCGATGAGATATATCTCTGCCGTCTTGGGGTCCAGCGGTAATCCGCCGCGCCATGACCTGGCGCCCACTAAGTACATCGTATAGTTGTACTTCCGAAACTAAGCGCCCCGCCACTACTTCTGCGCTACCCACTAAAAGATAGTCGGCATCTAATATTCGCCAATCACGAAAATTCACATCCGTATCTGGCGACGGGAAGGAAAGCATATTCCGCGGAGCTATTACTTCAAAAAGACCGCTTAGCTGAAGGTCATTAGAAATTATTTGATCGAACTCTGTTGGAGATAAACCACTGCCCTTCCATTCAAAGGGAACCACCGCGATCCGCGTTTGCTGATCTATACCGGAAACTACTTCAATAGTGAGCTCCGCTTGAGACGGACCACTAAACAAAAACAGGCTGAGGGCCAAAGTAAATATTAAAGAATCGCGCATAGTTATAGTCGTAAATCCTGTGGGTTAAAACTAAATAGGAATTGTCGAAACTGTTGGTCAAATATTTCAGGACTTAGTTCCGTCAAACGGGTATAAGGCTCTGCCTTACGCACGGCCTGAACCGCTGATCGGTCAAAAGCGTCATCACCGCTGCTTTCAACAACATCGACAGAAACAACCCGGCCGGTCGGTACTAGATTCACACGTAATTCGACAATCATGCCACTACGGGCACTCGGAGGGCGGCTCCAATTATTACCGACTCGCTCACTGATCCAACTCGCATAGGACATAACAATCTGTTGATTTTCGATTTGCTCAAGCGCGCCAAGCTCCGCATCCAATTGTGATGCTAAATCATTTTGCCGTTGTAATAATTCTTCTTGATCACGTGCTGCTCTGTCTTCAGCTACGCTATTTGTTGGCTCTACTGGTGCCTCGGGTTCTGCCTCAGGCTCAGGCTCAGGCTCAGGCTCTATGATTTCCTCAGGAATTATCGGTTCTGTGGGAACTTGCAGACGGTCCGCCGCTGGAACTTCTGTCGCTGGCGGGACTTTGGTTAGGTCAATAATGCGCTGCTGAGGTTGTTGCTCAGGTGGCCTTAAGTCATCGATAGATACCAGTTGGGCACGAATAATATTGGGCTCAACAGTCTGCAACAAAGGATTGGATGAGGGAGAAAATACAAAAACACCTACTATCAAAAACACATGCAACACTAAACTTCCCGTTGTCGCAATAGCGTAATCTGTGCGGTTAACGGCCTGCAATATTAGTTCCCCAACACCGGAGGCTCTGTTACCAGACCAACCCGCACAGCGCCAGCATTCTGTATTAGCGTCATCAGGCCAACCACCTCTCCATAGGCAACATTCTTATCACCCCATACCAGCACAGACGTATCCGGCTTTTCCGCTAATATCTTGCCGATAAGCTCTGCGACCTCTTCCGCGGTGCGGGCTTGATCCGAATCTTCGAGAAGATCCACAAACAAACTGCCATCTTCAGTAATGGATACAAGAATTGGTTCGTCATCATTTTCCGGCAGCACTTCAGAGGGCGCTTCCGGCAGTTCCACATCAACACCCTGCGTTAACATCGGAGCCGTGATCATAAAGACCACCAGCAATACCAGCATCACATCGATATAGGGAACAACATTAATTTCCGCTACCAAGCGACGTCTTCTGCCTGAAGTTGCTTGCATGGGTATCTACTTGCTCGGCACGCTGTGGCTTAATACCGCCGAAAACTCATCCGCAAAGGTACTGTATGTATTCAGCAGGGTATCTACGTCTGAGGCGTAGCGATTAAAAGCGATAACAGCCGGAATAGCCGCCACCAACCCCATAGCGGTCGCGATCAAGGCTTCCGCGATTCCAGGAGCAACAATGGCCAATGTAGCCTGATGAACCGAGGCCAACCCCATAAAAGAATTCATAATCCCCCAGACTGTTCCTAAAAGGCCGATATAAGGGCTAACGGAAGCCACACTCGCAAGAAAGGGTAAATGCTTCTCTAGGCTCGCCATTTCGTGGCTGATAGATATACGCATCGCCCGTTGAATACCCTCAGTGGTCATTTGATGGCTATAACTTTCTTTTTTGCGTAGCCGATTAAACTCTTTGAAACCAGCTCGAAAAACTGACTCCAATCCAAGTAAGGGCTTTCCATCGGCTAGGCGCTCGGCACCGTCCGCATATACCTGCCTCAAATCGAGGCCGGACCAAAAATTCTCTTCGAAATTTTCAGATTCAAGGGTTGCTCGTCTAAGCGCAATACCGCGTTGAATGATAACCATCCACGACGCCACCGAAAGCGCTACCAGAATAGCCATAATGGCCTTAACCACAAGGCTGGCATCTGCGATTAGCGACCAAACAGATAGGGAGTTTTCCACCAATTTTTCCTTTTAATTCAAAAGTTCGTTACTTTATCTGCGAGCTCTTTGGGAATTCTCGTTGGCTTAAGAGTATCTCCAGAAACACAGGCAATATTGATTTTGGACCGGCAAAGAATGCTATCACCTCGGCAAACTTTCTGCGCTATTTCCATACTGGCTCCTCCAAAGCTAATAAGCTCGGCGGTAACCGCTAACTGGTCGTCCAATCGAGCCGGCGACAAGTAGTCTATCTGTACTGAACGCACTACAAACTGGAAGCTTCCGCGATTTGCCCCGGCCTTGTCGAAACCAAGCGAACGTAGCCATTCCGTTCTAGCCCGCTCCATAAATTTCAAATAATTAACGTAAAAGACAATGGCTCCAGCGTCCGTATCCTCGATATAGACTCTGACCGGATGAGAAAATTCCACTAGTTTCCCACTACCTTTCCCCGGAATCAGCAAGTAACCCTGATTCAGGTGGTATTTTTCCATAGTGTTCATAGGCCAATTTAGTCGCCACTCGACCTCTGGGCGTTCGCACTAGATACCCACGTTGAATAAGGTAGGGCTCAATTACGTCTTCTAAGGTGCCGCGTTCTTCACTGAGTATTGCAGCCAGATTATCGATGCCAACCGGCCCACCTTCAAACTGTTCAATTAGCGTAGTCATCAATCTACGGTCGAGGTGGTCAAATCCCTTGGTATCTACCTGCAGCATTTTTAGCGCCCGATCAGCAATATCCAAAGTCACCTTTCCATTAGCTTTCATTTCCGCAAAGTCCCGGACACGGCGAAGTAATCTATTGGCAATTCGTGGAGTTCCCCGAGCACGTCGAGCAATCTCTTTACAGCCATCTAAGTCAGCTTCGAACCCATGCAATTTTGCCGATCGGGTAACAATCTTGGTGAGATCTTCGACAGAATAGAATTCCAAGCGCTGCACAATACCGAACCGGTCACGCAGAGGTGAAGTCATCATGCCGGCTCTGGTAGTAGCTCCCACTAGGGTAAAAGGAGGTAAATCGATTTTAATAGATCTGGCAGCGGGACCTTCACCAATCATAATGTCCAGCTCAAAATCTTCCATCGCTGGATAAAGTATTTCTTCTACTATTGGACTAAGCCGATGGATTTCATCCACAAAAAGAATATCGCCCGGCTCAAGGTTTGTCATGATCGCAGCCATGTCACCGGCTTTCTCTAATACCGGCCCGGAAGTGGAGCGCAGATTTACGCCCATCTCCGTAGCAATGATATTTGCCCAGGTGGTTTTACCCAATCCGGGCGGCCCAAATATTAGCGTGTGATCTAAAGGTTCCTTGCGGTTTTTCGCAGCCCCGATAAAGATCTCCATCTGCTCTCGCACGGCTGGCTGGCCGATATATCCCTGCAGTTGAGTCGGGCGCACTGCTCGATCTAACCGATCTTCAAGGTTAGCGGGCTCTGCAGATATAATCCGATCTTCTTCGATCATCTTAAAATTTCCATTTCCTATCTATTTCCACGTCTAAGGGCAAAACGAACCATATCTTCCACAGTTTCGCATTCAGCGGGAAGCGACTTCAGCATTCTTTTCGTATCTGCCGTTTTGTAGCCAAGGGCCACCAGCGCCTGCTCAGCTTCTTCTAGTTGACGGGTTGCTGCAGGCATGGATCCGATTAAATCTGATTGAGACCCGACGGCACCCTCAAAGTCCAACTGGTTGAGGCGGTCCTGCAACTCGATTATCAGCCGCTCTGCGGTCTTTTTGCCGATGCCTGGCATTTTGACAAGCGCCGCAACTTCGTCATTTCGAATTGCACTTATTAAGGCAGAAATCTCCATACCAGAAAGTATCGCTTGGGCGACTTTAGGGCCAATGCCAGATACACGAATTAACTCGCGAAACATAAGCCGCTCGTCTTTATCTTGGAATCCGTAGAGTTGCTGTACGTCTTCTCGAACGACTAAATGAGTCCAAATACTGACTTCCTGCGAAATCTCCGCCAAAGCGAACCAAGCAGGCATTGTGAGAGATATCTCATAGCCGACGCCGGCCGCTTCTACCAATATATCGTGGGTAGTTTTATCTAACAGTACTCCGCGAATGTGTCCTATCAAGATCGACCTCTCCCATGGTGGTAATGACAAATGGCAATAGCCAAAGCATCGGCAGCATCTTCGCCAGGCTCCGCCGATAACTTTAGAAGTTTAGTAACCATATATTGAATCTGTGACTTGTCCGCAGCGCCACTGCCTACCAGCGACTGCTTAACAAGTCGCGCCGCATATTCTGAAACAGGCAGCCCTTTGTTCACGCAAGCAGTAATTGCGGCGCCTCGTGCCTGTCCAAGCTTAAGCGCGCTAGATGGATTCTTGGCCAGGAATACCTCTTCAACCGCCATCTCGTCAGGCTGATGCTCTTGCATAATTTCCTGCACCGATTGAAAAATAATACCTAACCTTTCTGGCAATGGCTTGCGCGGCAAACGAATCACACCACTAGCTATGTAAAAAATTTGTGTGCCTCGAACTTCGATAACACCAAAACCTGTTTTTATTGACCCTGGATCTATACCCAATATACGCCGCGTCTGCAAAAAAATGCCTTCTTAACGAATATCGTTCAACGACTGATCCATTTGATCAAGTCTATCGTCCAACATTCCCTGAACGGCTTGTGCATCCTCCAGCACTTCACCGCCGCGAGTAATAGCTGTCAGCGGATTGGCAGAAATATTAGACTCGGGGCTTGTTCGGGTCGGAGCAGCGGCTGCCGCTTGCATCAAATTGATATCGGTACTTACCTCAATTTGCTCTGCATTGCTGACCGCTGGTTCTTGGTCTGTGTAATGCCATACACCCTGCCCATCTTGATAGCGATACAGCGTTTCGCTAGATGCTCGAGCGTCACCATTACTAAAACTCGGCAAGGAAGGCTTACTGAAATTGAGCTTATCCAAAGTCATTATCGGCCGGCCGTCGGGACCGGGGATCATAAACGGTGCAACAACTGCAATAACCACTATGGCAATCATAAAACGAATAAACATGGCGCCCGCCCAATACTAGCTTTAAATCAGTACCGCAGTTTAGCCCTATTAGGGCTTGAGATCACCGCTCCAACCAAGATACTAAAAATTAGTTTTTGTAGGCTTGGCTGGGCATATCTGCGTCGAGGCTTTGATTTGTCGCAACCTTATGCTCGCGGATGATCTTGGTACTCACTAGTGCCTAACTTTCTGCCGGTTTATCCGTGCTCGGCGCTAGAGGAGCTCGCAAGCGCAAGTGCAATTCCTTTAGTTGCTTTGCGTCAACGCTTCCCGGAGCATCTGTTACTAGGCATTGAGCCGACTGCGTTTTGGGGAAGGCAATAACGTCGCGGATTGATTCCATTTCTGTCATCAACATAACAATGCGATCTAAACCGAATGCCACTCCGCCATGAGGTGGTGCTCCAAATTTAAGGGCGTCCAATAGAAATCCAAATTTCTCCTGCGCTTCTTCATCTGATATCCCCAAAACTTTGAACACCGCTTTCTGCATACCCTGATCGTGAATACGAATCGAGCCTCCGCCTAGTTCAGTGCCGTTCAAAACCATGTCATAAGCACGAGAAAGCGACTCTTCCGGATCTTTCAGTAGCTCATCTACGCCCACCGAAGGAGCAGTAAAAGGATGATGTATAGCCGTTAAACCGCCTTTATCATCAGTTTCAAACATCGGGAAATCGATGACCCAAAGTGGTGCCCACTTTGATGTGTATAGGTCCAAATCTTCTCCAAGTTTGCATCGCAGCGCACCCAGAGATTCATTTACCACCTTAATAGTGTCGGCACCAAAGAATATAAGGTCGCCATTCTGAGCTCCCATTCGTTCAATAAGGGTAGCTCGAACCGTCACCGGAATAAATTTAACGATAGGAGACTGCAAGCCCTCTTCCAAGTCGGCAATATCATTGCACTTGATATAGGCCAACCCTTTTGCCCCATAAATCCCCACAAACTTAGTGTAGTTATCGATCTGCTTGCGGCTCATTTTCTCATTACCGCCAGCTACCAGCATGGCTGCGATACGGCCTTTGGGATCATTCGCCGGACCGGAAAAAACCTTGAACTCTACGCCTTTCATGAGATCGCCGATTTCCACTAGCTCTAGTGGAACACGCAGATCTGGTTTATCTGAACCGTATCGATCCATTGCTTCTGCATAGGTCATATGCGGGAATTTGCCAAGATCAACATTCAAAACCTTGGAAAAAAGATCAGAAACCATAGTTTCAGCAACGTCCATGACCTGCTGCTCTTCAACAAAGGAAGCTTCTATATCAATCTGAGTAAATTCGGGCTGTCGATCCGCTCGTAAATCTTCATCCCTAAAACAACGGGCAATTTGATAGTAGCGATCAAATCCGGAAACCATTAATAGCTGTTTAAATAATTGCGGCGATTGCGGCAGCGCAAAAAACTTGCCTTCATGTGTTCGGCTGGGAACCAAATAATCCCGAGCACCTTCTGGAGTGGCGCGAGTTAAAATTGGCGTTTCTATATCCAGAAAACCCTGACTTTCGAGAGATTGGCGCACTTGACTACTAATTTTAGCCCGCAGCTGCAGGCTCGACTGCATTTCCTTCCGACGCAAATCCAAGTATCGGTATTTAAGTCGTACTTCTTCGCCGACCTGGATATGGTCGTCAAGTTGAAAGGGTGGCGTTTCAGAGGCGTTAAGTATTTTTAGTTCAGTGCCAAATACTTCTATTTCACCCGTTGCCATGCTGGCGTTAACCGTCGCAGTATCACGAGCCCGCACTTTACCGGTAACCTGCAATACATATTCGCCCCGCACGGTATCTGCTAATTCAAAAAACTCGCCGCCGTCCGGGTCAAATACGACCTGAACGATGCCTTCGCGATCTCGCAAATCAATAAAGATAACTCCACCGTGATCTCGGCGACGGTCTACCCAGCCGCAGAGGGTGACATTTTCATCGATATGACCTTGACGAATATCGCCGCAATAATGGGAACGCATAATTAAAATCCAGTTCAGTTGTTATATATTCAGCTTTTACTAGCCGCAGTTACCGGCCTATTGCTGTCGAGTTTACTTTGCTTTTTTGTTGGGCTCTTGAGATTGTTTATTCGTTGAGGGCTCTTTATTCGTTGAAGACTTTTTATTCGCTGAGGGCTCTCTATTTACTGAAGGCTCATTTCCCGTTGATGACTCTTTTCCTGCTGAGGGCTCTTTGCCCGCCGAAGGCTCATTTCGATCACCAGCAAGATTACGCTTACTCTCTTTGTCAGATTTAAAATCTGTCTCGTACCAACCGCTGCCGCTCAACCTAAATGACGGAGCAGATATTTTTTTCCGCAGAGGGCTTTGTTCGCACTCAGGACAGTCCTGCAAAGGAGCATCACTAAACTTTTGAATGGCATCGAATTGATGACCACATTGGTCACATTGATACTCATAGATCGGCATTACTAAAATCCAGTTTTCAGCGGCGCGCGATTATACCCCAGACACAGGCCGTCAATAAACGCTAATCCAAGGTTTCTGCTCCTACCAATCGATCTAGAAACCACTTGAAGCAAGTGACCTAGTTTCATAAAACTAGTATATTTCTCTCTAGCGTTAAAAATTAACAATGGAGGCCTACCAAATATGCGTGGCGGTACCGAGCTAAAACAGATAAAAGTTCCCGCTATGCACATCGCAATGGGCATGTATGTGTCTGCCTTAGACCGGCCTTGGTCGGAGTCACCATTTTTGATGCAAGGCTTCTGTGTAACTTCTCCAAAAGTTCTAGCAAAGCTCCAAGAACTCTGCGAATTTGTAATGGTCGATTCCGCAAACTCAATTGGTACTGCCGTTGATCAGAAGTTAAATACGGCTCCTGTCGCACCCAAGTTTGATACTAGTAAGTCTAGTGAACCGATTAGAAAATCAACCAAGCCCCTAGACATTAATAGAGAGCAATATACTCGCCGACCAGTAATGACAACAGCAGATGTGGCAACCGCTCGCCAATCATACAAGAACGTCCAAAGCTCCATAGGCAACGTTTTTAAGGGTGTATCAGCTAGTTCGGGGGTCGATTCCAAATCAATAGAAAAAGCCTCGAACGCCTTAGTAAACAGTGCCGTGCACTACCCCTCAGCCCTATCCTGGCTGGCGCTAATGCAAAAACGAAGCGACAAGGTCTACAACCATGCTCTGCGAGCCTCTACTTGGGCATTACTCTGTGGTCGGCATATCGGTATTGAAGAATCAGAACTCAAATATCTAACTCTCGCTATTTTACTGAAAGATATTGGCAATCTAAAAAGCAACAGTTCAAAAGTGAAAGTAAATACTGAGGGCATGACTCGCGAAGAGGCAGCTATCGCGAGGACTGTTAATTTGGTTAAACAATCCACTAAAAGCGAAAAAGTAATTTCTATTATTGAAACTTATCGCGAAAAATTTAATGGCACTGGTAAGCCTAAAGGTTTGCTCGGGGAGGAAATCCCCCTGCTAGCTCGTATCGCATCGATTGCTATTGCCTACGACTTACTGCTCAACCCGGTCCGCCCTGAACGCGCAGCTTTATCGCCCTCTGAGGCATCCAGGTATATCTACGCTCAGCGCGGCCGCGCTTTTCAAGATGAATTAGCAGTGCAATTTATCGAAGCGTTGGGGACTTACCCTCTTGGTACATTACTTCAGTTAGACTCTGGAGAAATCGGTGTGGTAGTTGATCACGATGAAAAAGCCCGATTAAAACCAACCATCATGGTGGTAGCAGATGAATTCGGTAAGCCAATAGAAGATTGGCGCATAGTAAAACTGAGTCAGACCACGGAAAGCGATTCAAAAGAAGCAGGCAAACCGGCCATAACCAAAGTCATGCGCGATTTATCTGCCGACAATCTAGACTTGGATATGCAAAAAAATTCAGGATAAGTATCAAGAGCTGAGGTCCGACAGCCCAAAGAAACGCAGCACTAGCGGGCTTCTATCTAAGCTGCTGCGCCGTTAACCCAAATACTAAAAATCTCAGTATTGGCCTCTATATCTCTGACAGCAGAGGCTTTCTATACGTACAATGATCACCCCAAAATAGGATCAAATTAACAAAATGCGCGCATCCCGCTTTCTACTAGCGACACAAAAAGAAGTACCAGCCGACGCTGAAGTAATCAGTCATCAACTAATGTTGCGTGCCGGATTGATCCGCCGCCTCGCTTCCGGGCTATATACTTGGCTCCCCTTGGGCGTGCGTGTTTTACAAAAAGTGAAGAAGATCGTTCGTGAAGAGATGGACGCTGCCGGGGCTCAAGAGATATTGATGCCAGTAGTGCAGCCTGGGGAACTCTGGGAGGAATCAGGCCGCTATGATATGTTTGGTCCAGAGCTACTCAAATTCAACGACCGTCACGGTCGTTCCTTCTGCTTGGGTCCTACTCACGAAGAAGTGGTTACCGATATGGTGCGGCGGGACCTCGCTAGTTACCGACAAATACCAGCTAACTTTTACCAGATTCAAACTAAGTTCCGCGACGAAATTCGCCCTCGTTTTGGTGTGATGCGCTCACGAGAATTTATTATGAAGGACGCCTACTCCTTTCATCTGAGCCAAAAATGCTTGCAGGAAACATACGACCGCATGCACAGCGCCTACTCCGCTGTATTTGGTCGCATGGACTTAAATTTTCGCCCTGTTCTCGCAGATACCGGAAGTATCGGCGGCAGCGGGTCTCATGAGTTTCATGTTCTAGCCGAATCAGGCGAAGACGATATCGTTTTCAGTGACCAAAGTGATTACGCAGCCAATATAGAAAAAGCCGAAGCTTTGGCACCAACAAATGAGCGCCATAAAGCCTCGGCCGACAAGCTGGAAATCGCTACTCCAGACCAACACAGTATTGAAGAAGTCTCGACATTTTTAAAACTTCCCCAAGAGCAAGTCCTTAAGACGCTGCTAGTTGAAGGAGCCGAGGGCGACCTAATTGCGCTGGTTTTGCGAGGTGATCACCAACTTAATGAAGTCAAGGCCGAGAATCTAGAGGCAGTCGCCAGTCCATTGCAGTTTGCTTCTGAAGCCAGAATCCAAGAGGCCTTATCCTGCAAGCCGGGCTCCATAGGTCCCGTTGATTTGAGCCTGAAGACAATTGCCGATCGATCAGCGGTAACCATGGCTGATTTTGCCTGTGGTGCGAACAAGGACGATTTCCATTTAATCGGTGTTAATTGGGAACGAGACTGTGCCGAACCTGAGGTAGCTGATCTACGCAACGTTGTTGCCGGTGATCCAAGCCCTTGCGGTCAGGGAACGTTAACCATAAAACGAGGTATTGAAGTCGGTCATATATTCCAGCTCGGAACGAAGTACAGCGAGGCACTCAAGGCAGAGGTTCTTGACGAAAACGGCAAATCCCAAACGCTCACTATGGGCTGCTATGGCATAGGCATTACTCGCACAGTCGCCGCAGTTATTGAGCAAAACCATGATGACCGGGGCATTATCTGGCCAGCATCGATTGCGCCGTTCCAGATCGCCCTTATTCCGATAAACCCTCATAAATCCGAAGCAGTTCGCGAGGCCTGCGACAACCTTTACGAGCAGCTGACTAAAGAGGGTTATGAAGTACTTTATATGGATGAACCAAAAGCCCGGCTCGGCGTAATGCTGGCCAATGTTGAGCTTATCGGCATTCCGCATCGACTAGTGATCGGCGATCGAGGCTTAGAAAGCGGCTCGATCGAATATCGAAATAGGCGCAAACCTGAAAACCGTGATGTCGCCATTGACCAGTTACACAGTTTTATTAATGAGAATGTCGAGAAGCTATAGCCTTTTATTGGCGCTGCTATTCTTAGCAGTCCCTGCAGCTAGCCATGCTCAAGATGTAGATCCTCAGCTTCGGCAAGCTTTGTCGGAGGTACTGCACCAATCTGACAGCTTTATTGATCGCTTTGATGCGGAAGTTTGGTTAGTGCCACGCTCTACTTGGCTCGAACTATATGTGGACGACCCGCAAGAGCGAGTCTCACTATTGAACTCCATTCATTCTGAGGCCAGCCGTGCAGGCCTAGACCCTGATTTGGTGCTCGCGTTTATAGAGGTTGAATCTGGTTTTGATCGCTATGCCGTTTCACGATCCGGCGCTCAGGGATTAATGCAGGTAATGTCATTTTGGAAAGCGGAGCTGGGTAGGCAAGAAGTCAATTTGACCCAAGTGGCTACCAACCTTCGCTATGGCTGTGCCATATTGGCTTACTATTTAAAAATTGAATCCGGCGAGGTTGAACCCGCCTTAGCCCGTTACAACGGTAGTTATGGCCAGAACTGGTATAGCGATCGAGTCCTTTTGGCTTTGGCCAAGTGGCCATAGAAAGTAGACACAGGAATGCATCTGCACCGGACGCCTATATATGCGAATCAGAGCCCAGAATATATTCAATACCCTTGTACAACCCTTTAAATATGAGGCAACACCATGATCAAAAAACAAATGGCACTAATTTTCTGTATGGCGGCAAGCTTGATACTGCTTGCTTGCAGCAATGAAGAAGCAACCGCTACTCCCACGTCAGAAGGTGCCGCGCCGGAAACTATCGCCAGCGATTCTCTTGAAGAGTCTGTAGACGAAGCTCTAGGGCTTCTAGAGCAGATGAACAACGCTACTCTGGCGGATTCCCTGTCTATCGCTGAAAGAGTTCAATCTGGATATCTGTCTATTGGACGTCCAGCCGGAGACGCAGCAGAACATGCGAGAAGAAAACCTGATCAAGTACTAGGTTGGGCAGAAATTGAAGACGGCATGAGCGTTATCGATCTAAGTTCTTCAGACGGATATTACGCCGAAAGCCTGGCTTGGGCTGTTGGATTTGAAGGATGGGTTGTAGCCCAGAACACCTCCGGCACTCTGGATTTTCGAGACGGGTCAAATCGAGCTGGTCAGAGCGCACGCCTCGCGAATAATAGACTACCCCAGATAGAAACTGCGGAAATGGACTACTCTGAATTACGGGATAACTTTGATGGTATGGACGCCGCAACGCTGATTAACAATATGCACGATATTTACAACGACCAAGGCGAACTGGCTGCCACTGCACTAGCACAGACCGCATACGACATTTTGACTCCCGGAGGATTCTGGATAGTTGTCGATCACCAAGGCGCTGCTGGAAACAACAACGCCGAGTTACATCGTATTGAGCCATCAGTGGTCCGCGGCCTCCTTGAGGAGGTTGGCTTCACGATTGTTGGCGAAAGTGACATTCTTACTGTTTCTTCAGATGACCCCAGCATTGCTATTTTTGATGAAGCCGTGCGGGGAAGAACCCAGAGATTTATGCTTAAAGCTATGAAACCAGCGAGCTGAATCATTAAGGAACCTCTGAATTGAATCTCGCCAAAGTTCGGACCGAGCCACTCGAATATCGCCCCGCAGCTGACTACTTCAGCAGCATAAGAAATCTTGATTATCCGATATGGCTGGATTCCGGACTGGATTCAAGTGTCTCACCAGCGAGTACCGGTCGCTTTGATATCTTGTCGGCTTCTCCTGAACACATTCTCAATCTCAGCACCACACAATATTCAAGCCAGAAAAACTCATCCAACCTGCAAAGCCTACGCGACGCCTTATCAATTCTACGACCCGTTGAGCCCTCAGAAGATATTCCTTTCTGTGGGGGCCTAATCGGATATCTCGGCTACGAGACCAATCACTTACAACACCAAATACCTGCAAGAACAAAGACTTATATCCCGCAGGTATGTATGGGGCTATATAGCTGGGCACTAATTCTTGACCACTTAAAAAAGACGGCGCAGCTAGTATTTCACCCGGACTGCAATGAGGAAAAAGCCGCCAAAATAGTAGATCGTTTTTGTCACCTTACTTTTTCTCAAACTATCAACGAAGCAACCAATCAGAAATCCAACTTCAGATTACTAGAACCATTTCAAGCGAGCCAGTCACAAGCCGACTACGGCACAAATATCGATAGAATTCTCGATTATCTGCGCGCAGGTGACTGTTATCAGGTCAATTTGGCACAACACTTTTCAGCGGCCTATCAGGGAGACTGCGCAGATGCCTATATCCAACTGCGCGCATTGACCCCTACTCCTCATGGAGCCTATCTGGGCTTTGACCGACAGATCTTATCTCTATCGCCAGAACGATTTATTCAGATTCGGGGGCGTCATGTAGAAAGCTGGCCTATCAAAGGCACCGCTCCTAGATCAGAAAACCCGGCAGAAGATGCTCAGCTAGCCCGACAACTGTCTGACAGCGAAAAAAATAGAGCTGAAAATCTTATGATCGTGGATTTGATGCGCAACGATCTAAGTAGATGCTGTGAACCCGGGAGCATTCGAGTGCCCGGACTATATGAATTACACAGCTTCCCTACAGTTCATCATTTGGTGAGTAGAATAACTGGCGAGCTATCCTCAGATCAGGATGCAGTCTCAGTATTGGAGCACTGCCTGCCTGGAGGCTCAATTACCGGCGCGCCAAAGCGTCGCGCTATGGAAATAATTTCAGAGCTGGAATCACAAGATCGAGGTGTATATTGCGGCTGCGTCGGCTACTTAAGTGCTTGCGGCTCTATGGATACCAATATCGCAATTCGCACCCTCGAGGCCGATGGAGAGCGGCTCAATGCTTGGGGCGGTGGTGGAATTGTTATAGATTCCGATAGAGATTCGGAATATCAGGAGACTCTAGATAAAATAAGGCCGTTGCTCCGACATATGGAACGTGGCCTATCCAGCTAGACTTTCAAACTAGACCTCCAAGATATATAGATAAATCTCTATTGCTGGCGCGAACAAATTCGGCCTTAAATTCTTCATAATTTTTAGCCACAGGGTATTGAGGAAATTCATCAATTACATTTTGTGGTGGGCAAAACAATATTCCGGCGTGGGCTTCTTCCAACATACTTGTGTCATTGTAAGAATCTCCCGCTGCGATTATTCTGTAGTACAAGCTCTTCAACGCAATTACCGACTGACGCTTAGGGTCCTTTTGCCGCAGGTGGTAATTAACCACTCGACCAGTGGCATCTACTTCCAGGTTGTGACAAAGCAAAGTGGGATTACCAAGTTGAGCCATCAGTGGGCCAGCGAACTGATAGAAAGTGTCAGACAGAATGACCACCTGAAATCGTTCACGTAACCAATCTAAAAATTCCGCAGCACCTTCAAGAGGAGACAAGGTAGCTATTACCTCCTGAATTTCATTTACACCTAAGCCATGCTGATCGAGAATGGACAACCGAAGCTGCATTAGCTCGTCGTAATCAGGGATATCACGGGTAGTTACTTTCAATTCAGAAATACCAGTCGCCTCAGCGAACTTAATCCAAATTTCCGGCAACAAAACACCTTCAAGGTCGAGGCATGCGATTTCCACTAGAATCTCCTGAAATATCAAAAAAATGGGACGGCAAGCATAGAGGCATATTGCAAAAACTCAAGTGCCTAGCGTAGGCTAGCTGCAACCTTTGTATTTTACATTTTTCTAACATCAAGGCTCGGCCAATATGACGCAAGAATTCGAAATTCAGCCCACTGAACTGATGATGGCAATCATCAAGGGGTTGAATCAGTTGATCTTCGGCGTAAGTGAAGAAGATGCCGAATCGCTATACAAAGAGATAGCGGCCGGACAGGCCCCTAAAATATTGAATTTTGAAACCAAATCCGGGGACCTTGATTGCACACTTGAACTGGACAATTCTGAGCACATTGGAAAAATGGACTTTTCTGCCTTCAGGAGCCTGCTGGCATCCCACCTGCACAGCGCGGCAGAGGCTCTTGAAAAGGATGACCACTTAAATTTGTTTATGAATCAGGAACGGCAGGAGATGGTATTCCACCATCCCGGTGTAGTCGTATCGCAAGATCAAATTAACATTTTGGTTAGTTCCGTGCGACAAACTACCGCTGGCAATATAAGTATCAAGCTTATGTGCTTAGACCCGAACCAATTTAAACCTGCCGAAAAGTAGGTGGATCTACTACTAAATTATTCAGCCCGCAAAGTTTCAATCAATAACGATCATCAAAGGGCATCTCTTTGCCCATCCAATAGTGATCGTCGTATTGGTCGCCAATTTTAACGGCCTTGCGAATCCAACCTTCGACCTGATAGCCCAAGTTTTCGTATAGCTTTATCGCTCTGCGATTACTAAGTCTGACCCGCAAGTCAATTTTCGTGGTTTCCGAATTGCCCTCAGCCGACTGGTGCAGGCAACTCATCATAGTCTTACCTATACCGCAGCCCCAGCTGTCTTTGCTTACAATAAGACCCACTTCGCCCGCATGGCGAACCCGCTCCAAATCACGAACGGTGAAGGTAAGTACTGCGACTAATACATGGTCCAGAATACCGACCAGGGCCAACTGGGTTTGTGATGCGGCTATCTTCCCCAAAAAATCTGTCCCCTGATCCAATGTATTGTCAAACTCCTTGCGAGTCATTAACAAACAATCAGTTTCTTCAAAGGCTGAGGGTAAAAATGCCAATAATTGATCAGCGTCTTCTTGCTTGGCCTGCCTAACTTCGAGCGTGCGACCATCCGCCAGCTTTACAATACGTGCTTCCATAATACTTCATGTCCAGTCCTCTCTGGACTGTTCCTTTATCAAAAATTGATATCTTTACCGGACTTCGCTGTCCGGGTACTTAATATAGGTTTTACAGCATTGTAGGCCATGCATCAAATTGTGGCAGGTCATCAGTAATCTCATACCAATCAACTTTCTCGGTCACAAATATGTGATGTTTAAAGTTTACGCCCACAGGATCTTCAATTCCTCCCAAACGAATTCGGATAACATCTGGATCAGCTTCAGTTTTTGTATAAACGGCTGAACCACAACCGCTACAGAAGTGCCTATGTTTACCGGGGCTTGATTCGAAAGAAGCAATAGATTCCTGCCCCGATGTAATGCGGAATTTATCCGCCGTAGTAAGGGCAACACTTGCGAACGCCGAACCGGTCACCTGCTGGCAACTTCGGCAATAGCAACGAACCGCGTCGCCGATTTCGCCGTCAACCTCATAGTTAACAGCACCGCACAAACAATCGCCTTTCATTTTCATTACTCCGCTAATTGGAACTCTATAGCACTGATAATTCGCCTATAATTCCGGTAGTTTTACCTTGGAAAAGAGCTCATCCAGCTCTTCTGCGCTGCGACACTGATGGGCAGCGTCCACAGTTTCCCGCGTCAAATGCGGTGAAAACGTCTCAATAAAGTCGTACATATAACTGCGAATAAAGGTTCCGCGCCGGAAACCTAATTTGGTAATGCTACTTTTAAATAGATGTCTGGCATCGATCAGTTGCAAATCACTATCGGCAACCGGGTCATATGCCATATGTGCAACGATGCCGACACCTAGGCCCAGCCGCACATAAGTTTTAATAACGTCAGAATCCGAAGCGGTAAATACCACTTTGGGCGTCAGCTCCTTATCCTGAAAAGCCTCGTCTAAACGAGAGCGACCAGTAAAACCAAATACGTAAGTAACCAGCGGATACTTCGCCAGTTTTTCAATAGTTAAAAATGAAGTCGAACACAGTGGGTGATCCTTGGGTACCAATATGCATCGATTCCAGCGGTAACAAGGCATCATGATCAAATCAGAGAACAGATCCAAGGCTTCAGTTGCTATCGCAAAATCCACGTTCCATTCGGCGGCCATTTCTGAAATTTGCATGGGAGTTCCCTGATGCATATTCAATGCTACACCTGGATACTTCTCGATAAAGGTTTTGATAGTAGACGGCAAGGCGTAACGTGCCTGAGTATGGGTGGTGGCAATAGAAAGTGTGCCTTCCGCCGGATTACTGAATTCTTTACCCACCTTTTTGATGTTTTCGGTCTGGTGAAGTATTTCACCCGCCAAACGCAGAATCTCCTCACCAGCCGGAGTAACCCTGGTCAGATGTTTGCCACTGCGAGAAAAAACCTCGACACCAAGCTCATCTTCTAATAGCCTGATTTGCTTAGATATTCCCGGCTGGGATGTATACAGGCTAGCCGCAGTAGAAGACACATTCAAGTCGTGTCTCGCCACTTCCCAGATATAACGTAATTGTTGAAGTTTCATTCAGCTCGTTCAAAAAAGTAATAAGAACAAGACTGATCTCAATTTAGTGAGAGGTCAAGAAGTGACTGCGGATCAGAAGAGAATTTAATCAAACATCTAAGTTTCATTTTTCTTAACGAAACATGCCTCGTATTCCGAAGTCCTCTGTAGTTATGATCGACTCGAATCTAACTGGGGGCTACACCATTATCATGAATAAAATTCTTGCTACATTTATCGCCTTGTCAGTCTTTGGCTTTTCACAACTCAGCGTTGCTCAGCCTGGACCACAAGAACTTATCGAGCCGTCAATAGAAGTGCATGATTTATTTGGCATAGAAGGCCGTAATTTTAGAGAAGGCATAACTGGAAGAAATGTAGCCATGGCCACGGTTCGCATTAGCCGTATAGAACTTACCAAAGGCACGTCGACGCCTTCGCACAACCATGCCGACGAAGAAATAGTCTTGATGTTGGAAGGTAGCGCGATAGCCTATATGCGCGACGAGGCGTTTCCATTCGGACCGGGAGAAATGATTACTATTCCGGCGTATGTTGAGCATCGCTATGAAGCGTTAGAAGATCTCGTGACCATTGAGGTGTTTGGCCCGGGGCGATAATTTTTTGCCCTACTTCTTTTATCCAAGAATTAACTAAAAAGCCTCAGCGTAAAAGCTGAGGCTTTTTAGTTAATTTGCATAATCATTTATACATTTCCGTTGCCATGGAGGCGTTCTTTTGGTTGATTGTCGCGATCCCTGCCGTTAAGCCTTCGGCCAGTCTAAAGCCTATCCAAAATTGCTCCTGCATTTTCTGCACTTCCGCCTTCCATGGCGGGCGTCGCATCCTGCTCGGAGCGCACTTGAACGCATATCCTTGTGCGTTCAACCCCAACAAATATCTCTACTCCCAGAAAACTCAACGGGGCCAGGCACTCATCTCGACAGGAGGGTCAAAGTTCTTTTATTTTTGTCTTTGGTTTTTAATTTTTGAGCGCAACGACTAGGTCGCGACTTGGAGTCGCCGAGAAGCGCAGTTTCTATCCGTATAAAGCCAGGACTGTCCGAGAAAAACCCTAAGGCTTTCGAGTTTACTCTCGCAAACCCTCGCCTTTCGGGCCGCCCTATGGGCGTTGTCTTGCTGAGCTCGGCTCACGCTTAGGATCTAAACGAGCATCGCAGGGTACCCGCGCAGCGGGCGGTGTAACCGGAGCAGCGGCTAATTATTAGCCACACCACTTGGAACATGTCCCGCAACCACATGCTCACTAGCAGAATCACAATGCGCTTGCTGATCATCAAAGAACACATCCGCACCATAGGAGCGCAGAAATTCACCTTTAGGCAATCCGCCTAAGAACAGAGATTCGTCCAAGAAAATATTCCACTCTCGAAGCGTACGCACCACCCGCTCATGGGTTGGCGCTGATCGGGCCGTGACCAGGGCGGTTCTAATCGGGCAGGCCCCCGCTGGGAAACGCGATTGTAAATGCTGAAGCGCGCTTAAGAAGTTTCGAAAAGGGCCGCCAGAAAGCGGCATGCGCGCGGAATCCTTTTCATTTTGCGTAAAGGCCTCCAAGCCCTGCTCTTTGTACACACGCTCAGACTCATCCGAAAACAAAACAGCATCACCATCAAAAGCGAATCGTATTTCCTTACTTGCATCGTCCTGATCGGCTGAACTTGCCATCAGGCTTGCTGAAGCAACACCCTGCTCCAATGCTCCCCGCACATCTTCAGTATGCAGAGATAAAAATAAATCGCACCCAAAGGCCCTTACATAGCGCCATGGATCCTGACCACCGCAAAAAGCTGCACGGGTGATCGCCAAGTCATGATGCTCAATAGTATTGAATATACGAAGACCTGAATCCGCGTTATTACGCGACAGTAAAATCACTTCTACTGCTGGTTCATCAAGGGTTTTGTTTATATTCAGCATCTTTCGAACCAATCCAAAAGCCTCCCCGGGCTCAAGTGGTTCGTCTTCGTGTTCTATCTGATACTTAGAGTAGGCATCAACACCTAAGGATTCGTAAACCTTATGGCTTTCATCAAGGTCAAATAACGCTCGAGACGAGATGGCTATTGTCAGCTTATTGTCATTCACGGAGTTTTCTCATTCAGGATCCGAAGTTCCAGCAGAATTATTGACGGCGGGACTATTGAGGGCATCTGCGCGCGTTAGTCGAAATACCACTGGGCTTAACAGCAGCAGGGCTATCAAATTCGGCAAAGCCATTAGTCCGTTCATAGTATCGGCAATAGTCCAGATCATTCCCAAATTTAGTGTCGCACCGATGGGAATCATAAGCACCCATAGGACACGAAAAGGTATCAATGCCTTAACCCCAAACAAGAAACCAAAACATTTCTCGCTGTAATAACTCCAACCCAGCAAAGTGGTAAAAGCAAAAACCGCCAATCCAAGCGCAACCATCTTATCCCCGCCAGGCAATACCATTGCGAAAGCCGCGGCTGTCATAGCGCTGCCCTGCTCCGTCCCAGTCCATACGCCGGTAACAACAATTACCAAGCCGGTGATGGAACACAAAATAATGGTATCAATAAAGGTGCCCAACATGGCAATTCGCCCCTGGCGCACGGGACTGTCGGTTTGTGCAGCGGCGTGAGCAATAGGCGCGCTACCCAAACCTGCTTCATTTGAGAATACGCCACGAGCAACACCCATACGGATTGCCAACATCACAGCAGATCCCGCGAAGCCGCCAGTAGCAGCTACGGGCGAAAAGGCAGATTTAACAATAGTTACCAAAGCCGCTGGCACTTCAGTAGCGTTTAGCGCCAGTACAATTAGGCCGCAAAGAATATAGGCAATCGCCATAATGGGTACCAGTTTTGCAGCAACCTCGGCAATGCGCTTAACCCCACCAAATATTACTAAGGCAATAAGCACCGCAAGAATAAGACCTGTTGTCAGTTCTGGAACGCCAAAAGAAAGGTTAAGCGCATCTGCTACGGAATTGGCCTGAACGCCGTTACCTATACCAAAACCGCCTAACCCGCATAGCAGGGCAAAGGCAACGGCCATCCAACCCCATTTTTTACCCAAACCATTGCGGATGTAATACATAGGGCCACCAACATTTTCGCCTTTATCGTTTTTCTGTCGGTATTCAACAGCCAAAACGGCCTCGGCGTATTTAGTTGCCATGCCTACAAGAGCTGTCATCCACATCCAAAAGAGCGCTCCGGGGCCACCTATTCCAATAGCGGTTGCGACACCAGCAATATTGCCCGTTCCTATAGTCGCAGAAAGCGAAGTCATCAAGGCTCTAAAGGGTGGAATTTCTCCCTCGCCTTCGCCAAACCGTCCGGCCCAGAGTTCTTTAAAGCTGCTGCTAATGCGCTTAAGCGTTAGCCCTTTTAATCCAACACTTAGATAAATTCCGGTACCGAGTAAAAGCACCAACATTGGCACTCCCCAAACTAACCCGTTGAGCTGCCCTAACCATGTTTCAAACATCCGTAATCACTCCACTTCTGTCTATTTATCACTTTAACCAAAATGTATACATTGTTGTTAATATTAGCCTTTATATAAAATTTGGCTAAGATATAGAGTGACGTAGCCACTCTTTGCGCTGGGCGAATAGGCCGAAGGCTCCTCCCGTGTGGACAAACACAATATCGCCTGAGCCATGCAGCTCCTGTGACTCAATATCACATAGCATTCCGTAAAAGGCTTTGCCGGAATAGACTGGATCAAGTAGCAGAGATTCGCTTCGAAAAACCTTGGTGATAGTTTCAAATATCGGTTTGCCAGCGATAGCGTAGCCGTCACCAATATAGGCATCTCGAACCGAGATCTTTAGCCTAGATAAATCCACATCTATTTCGTATTTTTCCGCCCAATCTCGTATATCTGTATCCACTTTATTTACAAACCAGGCCTCATCATCACAAACCGCATAGCCCGTTACCAGGACTGGCATATCATGCAGCAACGTACCCACAGTCAATCCAGCCTGGGTACCACCTGAGCCCGTCGCTGAAATAATATGTTCTGGCTGAATTCCCAGTCGGGCGAAGTCCGCTTTTAGCTCTTCTGCGGCGTTCACATAGCCCCAAACACCAACTGCATCACTCGCCCCTGTAGGTATAAAGAAGGGTTTTTCGCCGGCCTGTCGATGCTTTTCGCAAGTTTCCTCGGCGAGGAAGTCCAAGTGAGCATGATAATAGCGCTTGGCAAAGTAGCTGATTTCAGCTCCAGCAAGCTGGTCTAGAAAAAGATTGCCCTCGATTTCCTCAGGTTCTTCTCCTCGCAGCAATAAATGCACCTTAAAGCCCAGCTTTGCGCCCAATATGGCCGTTGCACGACAATGGTTGGACTGGATGCCGCCGCAAGTAACAATCACATCAGCGCCTTCAGAGCGGGCCTTTGCCAAGCTGTATTCGAGTTTACGTATTTTGTTTCCAGACACAGAAAAGCCGGTTAAATCGTCTCGTTTTACCCAGACGTTTCGACCGGCTTGTTCAGAAACACTAGAAAGAAGCTGCAGCGGTGTCGGCAGATGCGCCAGTTTGAGCCGCGGAGCTTCCTTCATTTAGATGCTCTTAATGGTTCCCTTAGGAAGAACCGCATGTACTGCAACTCTTTGAAATTTAAGCTCCACAGTACCTGTATCAACAGTGAGGTAGTCATCGCTCAAATTAATTACTCGACCAATCAATCCACTGGTGAGCACTACTTCGTCACCCTTATTCAGGCTGCCCATCAAATCCTTATGCTCTTTCTGACGCTTCTTTTGAGGCCGAATCAGCATGAAATACATCATTACAAACAGGCCGCCAAACATAACGAGCGAAAAGATAGGGTTGCCTTCAGCGGGAACCGCGTCTTGAGCGTGGGCGGCAGGTATTAAAAATTCGAGCACAGATTATTCTCCGGTTAGGTTTTCAGAAATCCAATCAAGGACTAATTGGTGGTGGGTTTTAGTAGCCACCTTGTTCATTACGTGGGCAATAGTACCCTCTTTATCAATAATAAAGGTCATGCGATGAATACCATCGTACTCACGACCCATAAACTTTTTTAACCCCCAAACACCGAACTTGTCAGCTACTGCGTGATCTTCGTCTGACAGTAGCGTGAAATTCAACTCATCGCGCTCCTCAAACTTCTTTAATCGCTTTGCTGGGTCAGGGCTCAAGCCCAGAACAACCACACCGGCTTTCTTTAGCTCCGCCTTAGAATCTCTAAGGCTACAGGCTTGAACGGTGCAGCCCGGCGTCATGGCTTTTGGATAAAAATATAGCACCACAACCTCGCCACGAAACTGGCTAAGGCTAGTTGGAGTAGCGTTTTGATCTTCAAGGGTAAAATCCGGGGCTTTCGTCCCAATAGTTAATGTATGCATAGTTCGTATACGGCTATGGCAGCAAGTGCGCTACGGCGTCACGTTCTTCGGTCAGCTCCGTTTGCGTTGCCTGCATTTTCTCGCGAGAGAAATCATTGATATCCAAGCCCTGAACAATGCTCCAGTCACCATCTCTGCAGGTAACCGGGAAAGAATAGATCAGGCCTTCGGTTATACCGTAGCTACCGTCGCTGTATACACCCATGCTGACCCAGTCGCCTTCGGCACTGCCAAGAGCCCAGTCCCGCATATGATCCACCGCTGCATTTGCCGCAGAGGCCGCAGATGAAGCACCACGTGCAGCAATAATGGCCGCTCCGCGTTGCTGAACTGTCGGAATAAATGTTTCTTCGTACCAATCTTGATCTATAAGATTCAGAACGGGATCGCCGGCAATAGTCGCGTTATGCACATCCGGGTACTGAGTGGCTGAATGATTTCCCCATACCGTCATATGCTTTACGTCGGTAGAATGTTTATTAGTTTTTTCCGCCAGCTGGCTCAAAGATCGATTGTGATCCAAGCGCATCATGGCAGTGAAGTTACGTGGATCAATATCCGGTGCATTGCGCTGAGCGATAAGTGCATTGGTATTCGCAGGGTTACCTACCACCAATACTTTAATATCACGGCTGGCGTTGTCATTAATCGCTTTGCCCTGGACTGAGAAGATCGCCGCATTGGCTTCGAGCAAGTCTTTACGCTCCATGCCAGGCCCGCGAGGGCGAGCACCTACTAAGAGAGCGTAATCCGCGTCCTTAAAGGCAACCGCTGGGTCGTCCGTCATCACAATACCCGTTACTAAAGGGAAAGCGCAGTCATCAATTTCCATTGCCGTGCCTTTTAGAGCATCTAGCGCTGGCGTAATTTCCAATAGATTCAATATCACAGGTTGGTCCATTCCCAACATCTGACCCGATGCAACGCGCATCAGTAGTGAATAACTAATTTGGCCGGCGGCGCCGGTAATGGTGACACGAACAGGTGATTTCACAGATTATCTCCAGAACATTAATTCGTTAAACAAGATTGATACAAACAGAGCCGCACAATCGCGGCCGTGCATTATAGAGAATCCACGTCATGATGCGAATGCTCTTAACAAAAAGCAGATCAATGAAATGCTCTGTTGACACCTACCTACCCCATCCCTAGAATTCCCGCTCCCTTAGGTTGCACACCAGTTTACGGGGCTATAGCTCAGCTGGGAGAGCGCCTGCGTGGCACGCAGGAGGTCGGCGGTTCGATCCCGCCTAGCTCCACCAAATAAAATACCCGACCTAGTGTCGGGTTTTTTATTTGTGGCTTTAATGCGCGGGTCGAACCGACGGAATAAGGCGGTTCACCAATTTGACGGAATCAAATTTGTGCGCGAGTTTACGAACTAGGTCGAAGACCCGAGGGGCGAAATTTGCTCCTGTAATTTCTTGTGACCAACATCTTTGTTGGTCACAAGAATCCCGAGTCAATCCCGCCTAGCCCCACCAAATAGAGCAAACACTCTGGTCACTAACGAGCAGCCAATTCGGAATTCATTTTGTTAAGTCAGGTATATTTCCTAGATACATTGTTGTCCTACCATTAGGGTTCTATGAGCTCTATGTACATGCTCATGCGTGTACAAGAATTAATTTTCTTTTTCCGCAGGTAGAACAGGTCTGTTAACCTTCAAAATACCTACCGGTAGCTCAATTATTTAAACCTTGGGAGTACAAATGATCCACATTGTTAAAATCTTTCTAGCCACAGCAGTGTTAGCTGCTTCATTCTTTTCCGTCCACACTTCTGCAGATGTTGTGGAAGTGTATTTACTAGATCGTTTGGACGGTGATTTGAACGACTACTGTATTGATGTAAATGGCCCTCCAACCCGATTGGAACTGGATGTACCTATTCAAACTCATACTTGCTATAGCTATCGAGGAGATCCAACTGTAGATCAGTCAATGAATACCGATGATATAGCTATGGGTAGGATTCGCATGATGGCAATAGATCTTTGCGGTCAGGTAAGTGGTGATCAACCAGGAGCGACAGTAAGTCTTGTTGAATGCGAAGACATTGAAGAGCAGCGTTTCGAATTAAGAGAAACCGGTGAGTTTGTGTGGGATTCTTCTAACTATGATCTACTCAACCCCGAACTTTGCCTGACAGCCGGTCCGATTAGTTGGCTTGGAGGCCGCGCAGGCGGACCACCCTCACGGCATCAAGTCCGCACACTGAATCTTCAGCCTTGCGGCCCGGAAGCTGAGGCCTACCAACGCTGGAGCACGCGTACAGAGATGCCGAAGTAATTGGTTCAAGTTTATCTTGAGAAAAAGGGCAGAAATCTGCCCTTTTTTATTGCTCCAATAATTATCCAGCATATAAAAATATTCTAAAATTAGGCTAATTGGACACAACTCAGACAAAGAGTCGCTTCTGGCAGTGCGTCTAGTCGATCATCTAGAATCGTCTGGCCGCATTGCTGGCAGAGGCCGTAGGTGCCATCCTCAATTCGAGCTAAAGCCCTGCGCACCTGACTAATCTCTTCGCGGGTTTTCCTGCCGATAGCATCAATCACCTCATCGTTTTCTCGCTCCTGTGCCATTTCAGAAGAGTCGCTGGAATGGGGCTTCCGAACATCGATCTTTACTTCCTCAAGTCTATAATTCAGCTTTTTAAGCTTATTACTAAGAAATTGTTTCGCTTGTTGATTATCCATAACGGCCTCAGGCTATTAACATCTGATAGAGCTGATCTTTTAAATGCACGCGCCGAAGTTTAGCAGTCTCCTCCGTTGCAGTAGTAACCGGGATCGCATTTTTTCCATATTCTCAACAGAGCTGGTCACCTCATGATACTCATCAAAAAGCTTTCGAAAATGGCGATTATTTATCTTTAACTCATGTATCTGATCTCGAAGTTCCGGAAAATCATGCACCAAATCGTGATGTTCTAGACTCATAAATCTTTACCTTAGGTTATTGCTTAAGACCTAAGACTAACCCGCTTTGGCTCTTAGCAATATGATCCAAATCAGAAACTTATCCGGTGCTGATGGTTACTTACCGAGTTCTCTCTAACAGCCTCATTAAAAGTGCAATCTCAGTTATTAATTTATGTAGAGTTCCTTTGCCCTCCCACAAACTCCAGATAGACTCAGGCCACTTAAAATAGTAACTCTTGGGGGTGTTTCTAAATGCGTATTATCAACAAACTAATTTTGGTTCTAGCCAGTTCATTTCTTTTTCCTTCAATGGCTAATGCTGCCAACGTAGAGGTTTATCTATTAGACAAACTGGACGGGAATCTAAATCACTATTGTATTGATATGCTCGGCTTCCAAGACCGCGCTGACGTTACAGGCAATTTGCAAACTCATACTTGCTATAGTTATCAAGGCCAGCTCGCCGTTGACCAAACTATGGAAACTGCGCATATTAATCAGGGAATGTTCAAGGTTCTTGAATTCGATGTATGTATGGGTATTAACGGCACTACCGCTGGTTCCACCATGGCAGTGCATGAATGCAGCGACGCCGAAGAGCAAAATTTTGCCATGTCGGATAATGGACAGATTCGACCAGAGACTGCTCCAAGTATGTGCCTAACAGCGGGCCCATCAAGCTGGGCTGGTGGTCGCAATGGCGATTCACCTCACCAAATCAGAACATTGTCTTTACAACCTTGCAGCGAGGAAGCGTTGGCCTACCAGCGCTGGGGTACTCGAATAGAAATGACTGATCACTAGGCATAAATAGCGGTCACAAAAAGGGCAAATTTTATCTGCCCTTTTTTATTGTCTGTTTAAAACCAGTTTCGCTAGGTAGCAAAAGATCTAAATTCTTTCTCCAGCGTCTTAGCTCCTTTCTTAGACACGCCACCTAAGTTTTTCAAAGCATGCCGCACCCGCGCTCGAGTTAGGTCAGGGCCGAGCACCGCCATAGTATCGAACAAGGGAGGACAAACCGTTGAGCCGCTCATAGCTACAAATAAGGGCTGTAGGAAGTCCCTCAATTTAATATCCATATGTTCGGCTAGGCCGTTTAAGAGCTGATACAAATCGTCACGTTTCCAACTAACCTGGTTATCCAGTGCCCAAGAGGAAAACTGTAGGGCTTTAACTTGGGTTTCTCGATCAAGCTTTAGTCCATCAAAAGTACTCTCTTCTAGAACCGGAAGTGAATTAAAAAACAAGGCGGTAAGAGGCGCCACTTCAGCAAGGGTTTCAACTCGTTCGTGAATAAGCGGGATAATGGCTTCTAGCTTTTCCGGGGGGAATGCCCAGGCAGCGTAGCGCTCAACAAAATCACTAGCGGACAGGTCTTCGCGAATCCACATACCGTTTAACCACTTAAGCTTTTCTTGATCGAAAACGGGGCCGCCAAGAGAAAGTTTGTCAATATCGAATGCTTCAATCATTTGCCTTAGAGAGAATTTTTCGGACTCATCCGGCATGGACCAACCCATGCGTCCCAAGTAGTTCAACACCGCCTCTGGCAAAAACCCGGAGTCTCGATAGAAGTTAATACTAGTTGGATTTTTGCGTTTGCTGAGTTTGCTTTTATCCGGGTTACGCAGCAGCGGCATATGACATAACTCAGGCATATCCCAACCGAAGTATTCGTATAACAACTGATGTTTGGGCGCAGAATTTATCCACTCTTCCCCACGAATCACGTGAGTAATCTTCATTAGATGATCATCCACCACATTGGCTAAGTGATAGGTAGGCATACCATCGGCTTTTAACAGAATCTGTGCATCAACATTATCCCAATCCATCTCAATGCTTCCGCGCAGCCGATCCTGAACCACACAGACGCCTTCTTCCGGAACCATCATGCGCACGACGGGCTTTTGCCCATCGGCTTTGCGTTGTTGTACTTCGGCAGCAGTTAACTTCAGATCTGAAAACTTAAAGGCCTTTTGAATTCCCTTCTCGCGACGTTCTGCGCGAAGTTGATTGAGTTCTTCCGGTGTACGGTAGCAATAGAACGCTTTGCCACTGGCGATAAGCTGGTGGGCGTATTTCGCGTAGATTTCTGCGCGTTCGCTCTGTCGGTATGGGCCATAGGGGCCACCAACGTCAGGGCCTTCGTCCCAATCGAGACCAAGCCACTTTAGGCTAGACAGAATAGTAGCTTCAGACTCTACAGTGCTTCGAGTCTGGTCCGTATCTTCAATCCGCAATATAAACTTCCCGCCAAGCTTGCGAGCGAAACAGAGGTTAAAAAGCGCAATGTAGGCGGTTCCTACGTGGGGGTCACCTGTTGGTGAAGGCGCTACACGAACACGAATCATAGGTATCTATTTCATTATTTGAACTGGCGGCGATTATGCCACAGGCATCTGTAATGCTATTACTAATACTTGGAATACAACTGCCGCCTAAGTATTTATAATACCTACCCTATGTCTACCGCTCCTAGTTCGACTCCAGCCAAGCTATCGCGGCGAATATCCATTGCGCCGATGATGGATTTAACCGACCGCCATTGTCGCTATTTCCATCGATTGCTTACACGCCACTCACTTCTCTACACGGAGATGGTGACCACGGGCGCGCTGCTAAATGGAGATATCGACCGGCATCTATCTTATAACGACGAAGAACACCCAATAGCCTTGCAACTAGGTGGTTCTGAACCCTCTGATTTAGCCAAGTGCGCGCAGATAGGTGCAGAATACAAATACGATGAAATCAATCTGAATTGTGGTTGCCCTAGCGACCGAGTTCAGCGCGGCGCTTTCGGTGCTTGCCTGATGAAAGAACCAAAGCTGGTTGCTGAATCCGTTGCTGCCATGAAGGCGGCTGTGGACATTCCGGTCACGGTTAAGTGCCGCATTGGGGTAGACGAGCAAGACGACTATCAAAGTCTCGCTTACTTTGTGGAGCAACTTGTTGATGCGAAGGTTGATGCATTAGTAGTCCATGCACGAAAAGCATGGCTGCAGGGCTTAAGTCCCAAACAGAATCGAGAAATTCCGCCCTTAGATCACGAGCGCGTATATCAATTGAAAAGAGATTTTCCCAATCTGGAAATAATTCTGAACGGTGGTGTGGAAAATTTGGCACAAAGCGAAGTACATCTGGCACAGTTAGACGGCGTGATGATCGGCCGCAGTGCCTATTACAACCCCTGGATATTGGCGGATGTGGACCTGCGCTTTTACAATGATGCAAGGATTCCCACAAGCGAGTTCGAAGTGCTGGAAAAAATGTTGCCGTACATTGAGAAGCAGCTTTCCGGCGGCATCAAGCTAGCTGCCATATCACGACATCTGCTAGGCTTATTCTCCGGTCAGCCGGGAGCGCGAGGTTTTCGTCGCAGTATTAGTGAGAACGCGCATCTAGCGGGGGCTGGAACTGAAGTAATTGAAAATGCGCTGTCTCATATAAGAGAGCCTCACCAAAAACTGAATATTGAATCTGCTGTGGCCTAACCATGTGTCCTCAACTTTACGTAATAGAGAGCCCTCAGATTTACGTAATAAAGAGCCTTCAGCGCTACTTAATCAAAAAGCCCAAAGACTAACTTATGAACAAACTTGATCAGCTCCGTGAATATACCGATGTAGTTGCCGATACCGGTGATATTGAAGCCATTGCCCGCTTTAAACCCGTTGACGCAACCACCAACCCTTCTCTTCTATTAAAGGCCGCTTCCCTGCCGCAATACCAGACTCTGATAAACGAATCTGCCCGATGGGCGAAGGCATTGGAATTACCGGACACACAAAGATTAGATGCGCTCGCTGGTCACTACGCAGTGCAAATTGGCTGCGAAATCCTAAAAATAGTGCCGGGTCGGGTTTCCACGGAAGTAGACGCACGCCTATCCTTCGATACACAAGCCACAGTGAATCAAGCGAGGCGAATTCTCGCTATGTACGAAGATGCAGGCGTTGGCAAAGAGCGCCTGTTAATTAAAATTGCCGCCACTTGGGAAGGCATACGCGCTGCAGAAATTCTTGAAGCAGAAGGCACTAATTGTAATATTACCCTGTTATTTTGCGGCGCTCAGGCCGTTGCGGCTGCACAAGCTGGTGCTTTTCTAATTTCACCCTTTGTCGGCCGTATTTTGGATTGGCATAAGAAATCTGAATCGGTAGATGGGTATCCAGCAGAACTAGATCCCGGCGTGCTTTCCGTGCGCAATATCTACAACCTCTACAAAGACCGTGGTTTTAGTACCTTGGTAATGGGGGCTAGCTTTCGCAGTGCCGGCGAGATTGAAGCCCTAGCAGGCTGTGACAGATTAACTATAGGACCGAATTTTCTGCAGGAGCTATCCGCTGACGAAGGAGACCTGCCCCGAGTTTTATCTCCGGAATCTGTAGGAGAATATACGGACTGTCGAATCAGTTCTGAATCGGATTTTCGACTACAGCTAAATGAAAGCGCTATGGCGACAGAGAAGCTTTCTGAAGGGATTAGGTCTTTTGCTGCGGATCAGGTAAAACTGGAAAAGCTTTTGCTAGAACAACTGTCTAGAAGCTGACTAATTAGCGCCTTCACCTTCAAGACTTTTAACCAGGTCAGAAAAGGCATTCATGTTTTTATTATTCATGCCCATTAGTATCTTGTGGGCTTCTATAACTTTGAGTCGTGCTTCGTCGTTATCCGCTGAAGCAAAGGGTAGTTCTTTTACCTGCTCGACATTTTCGGGAAGCTCCGAAACAAAACTAAAAATCTCATCAATTCCCATGGATCCAAGCAGCCGAATCATGGAAGGGTCTTCGACTAGCAGAAGAGGCTGTAAGTTTCTTTTGTTGTGCAGAAACAGTGCCATTTTGGCAAGTAATCCGAGGGTTGTGCTATCAACTGCTTTAGCGGATAGAAGGTCGACAACTACCGACTCTATATTTTCAGTAATAAATAGACGATCCAAGTAACTACTTAGCGTTACGCAAAAGGTAACCCGCACATCCCCTAAAAAGCGCAGATAGTAGTTGCCGTCATCTTCGGCGTAAAAAATTCGGTTTTCAGCTTTCATGGTATCCGCGGGCAAACAAAAATACGGCTATATCGTCCGGAAGTTTATCAACTTCGTTGATGCCCAACCTCGGCAATACTTTATTAATATCTGGTGGGCATTTTTTCAACTTTTTCAGCATAAAAGCTTCTTGCTCCAATAAACTCATATCCGGCAATTGCTCCAATACACCATCCGAGAAAGCAATGAGTATATATTTCTCAGGCATCTCGCGTTCAATAACTTCCCATTTACCATCTGGGAACAGTCCAACAGGCTTGCCCTTACCCGGCAAAAACTCAGCTCCCTCATCCGTAATAAGGATCGGCATCGGCATTTGCGCGCCTATCGAATAGCGCAGGCGGTTTTCTTTTAAGTTAATTGATCCTGCAAACATGGTGAGATGTTTATCTAGATCGTTGTCTCCCATCACTTCGTTGATGCGCTCCAAAAATCCGCCGGGAGCGCGCTTAAGCGCTTCACGATCCTTTCTTTTGATGTGGCGGCGAACCAGTCGGCGCATTAGCTGCCGAACCATTACCGTAACAAAAGCCGATGAGGCTCCGTGGCCGGATACATCTAGCAGATAAAAGAGCAAATAGTCATCTAGGGCACGCGCGTAATTTACGAAGTCGCCGCTCAGATAAAGAGACGGGCAAATCAAACGGGCGTAATAGTAAGGCGGGTTAACAATTGGGGATGACGGCAAAAGGTTTTGCTGCATCTGCCGACCGGCTAAAGCATCAGCTTCCAATAACCCCAAACTGTGTTCCAACTTATGATTGGAAGTTTCCAGTCTGCGCTTTGCTCTTAAATTTTTGGCTAGCAGATCACGTCGTTCGATAGCCCGGCCAATAGACAGCAATATAGATCGTTCGCTGGCGGGTACCTGCAGGCAGTCGTGATTTTCCCGATGGAAAGCTTTTAGAACTATTTCCGCAGACTGCGGGCCAAAAAGCTGAACAAATTGAATGGTATGTCTTTTGGGGCCAGTTTCTTTGAGAATCTTCTCGATATCGTCGCACCAAGCCAGCCGACACATCACCACATCTGGTTTTTCACAACTATCGAAGCTTAGAACGCCATCAATACTATCGCGCACTTCAATTTCAAAACAGTTTTTACGCAAAACCGAAGCAATACGTGAACGTATCTCCGGATCGTCATGCGCTAGCAATATCCGCTGGTGATACACTCAGATTTCTACCTCAATCAAGAAAATTGCCTGATTCATCACTTCCAAAATCATCAACAACTTCGCCATCCAATACCTGATATGCACGTCGCTGAAGGTAAGCATCCCGCACGAAAGTGTAGGGGTCTTTCTCTGGCAATGTTTTTTCAATATCTATGTATCTAGCTCGAATCGTTACTATATCTATTACTCTAACGGTATTGCGAGCGCCAACGTCTTCTAAATAGATTTGCGGTTGCAAATTGCTGTCCACTATTCTTGCCGAAGCATCTCTTAGAGAACTAGGTCCCAAAAAGGGTAGTACCAGATAAGGGCCGGTACGTACTCCCCAAACAGCCAGCGTCTGACCAAAGTCTTCAGCTTCTTCCTTTTCCAAACCGATATTATCTGCAAGATCCAACAAGCCACCGATTCCGAAAGTAGAATTTATTAAAAACCTGCCAGTATTGTTAGCAGAGGCCTCAAGCTTTCCCTGAGCCAAATTATTTACCGCACTACCAAAATCACCAAGATTATTAAACACCCGCTCTACAGCTCGTTCAGCGATGTCAGGCAACACAGCCTTATAGGCATAGGCAATCGGTTTCGCAAAAAACTTATCAGCCAAAATATTAAAGCCATACATATCCCGGTTAAAGGATTCCCAGGGGTCGTCTTCAACCGTAGATTGCGCATAGGCAGCAGTAATTCCGCCTACAAGCGCAGCGACCATAAAAATACCGGATACCAATGCTCCGGAGAACGCGAACCCCTTGTTCTCTCGGCTTTGCTGTTTTGACCTGTGGGGTCTAAACATATCCCCTCCTGGGGTCGGTTGTGTACTACTACTAGACGTACATTTTAGCGGCGTATTACACGCGCCTACAATTATTATTTAGTGCCGCGCGCAATGAAGCTTTTTCCAGACTTCTCCATATCTGACACCAATTTATCCAGACGCTTTTTTGATACCGGTAAAACCGTTTTCATAGGTTGGGCAAAAAGCGACACTCTATACTCCTCAATCATCCACCTATAGGTGTCTAATTCGGGCCAATCCCTTTGGTTATCCTGCTGCCGATAGTCATGAAGTTGCAAATAGCGTTGCCACTCCGGATCTACCAACAGCCTTGCTTGCGCATCGGGATCCGCGCCTCTGGACTCAAGCTTCTGCAAACGACCCTGAATCGCCGTCAAATACCGTGGTAGTTGAGTCCGCCATTTGCTCTGCGTATCAAAAAAAACTTCCGCGCAGAGCAGGTATTGCATCTGATTAGCGATATCTTGCTTAAGATCCTGGTAGTTCTTACCCAGGCCCTTCAAGCTAGAATTGATATCTTGGGCGGTTTGACCCATTTTCAATACTAATTTTTCTAATTCCAACGCTTTTGGAACCAATTCAGGCTTACCTTTATTCAATTCCTGTTCGAATTGAGATTTGCTCCTCACCTTTCCCAAGTTGACCTCAAAGCACTCTGATACTGCTGTTAATATTATTTCTTCGACTAAGGCCTCTTTATCCTTGTGATCAAAAGAGATTAACTGGAGTGTTTTCCCCTTAAACAACTCTTTACCCAAATATTGGTATGCCTGCTTATTCGAAAGGCAATAAAGCCTGGCCAGGCCGCGCCTGCTAACCTTGGCAGCTTCCAGAGCGGTACTAAAACTTCGAATCTGCACCGACGAGCCTCTGTCTTCCAGTCCCGGCCAAACTCTTAGCGTGCGACCCTGATGCTGTATCTCTTTGTGCTCGGCAAGTTCACCAAAGCTCCACTCGGTTACCTCTACATCTAGGTCTTCCTGAGAAGACAGCGTTACAACCGCTTCCTCGGCATGTTGTCGGTAACGGTTTTTTAGCTCCGCTAGATCCTTTGTATTCTCAAGCCGCTCACCGGAATCACCTACCAACGCATAGTTCATTCGAAAATACGCTGGCAATACTGAGCTATCAAAATCATCAAAGGACAGATCTACACCCTGAGACCGTATTAACCAATTACATAGAGTTTCCGTTAAAGGACTATTTATCGCCGTTACATCCAACGTAAATTGTTGCGCTTTGTCATTTATGGGCAGAAGCGATCGTCTAGCTTTCTTGGGCAGGCTCCGTAACAACAGACTAACTTTTTCTTCTAGCATGCCCGGCACTAACCACTCACCCAGGTATTGAGGAAAGCCCTGCAAAGACTCCAGGTTTATCTCCGCGGTGACACCATCCGAATCTGCGTTGGGATCAAACTGATAGCGCAGCGGGTAGGTTATTCCAGCCTCTTGCAGACGATCCGGAAACTGATCCCGAAGGTTTAGCTCTGCGCGCTGAAGCAGTTTATCTCTGTCCAGAAATAACCGCTCTGGCTGTTCTGCGTTGATATTTTTAAGCCAGGAGTCAAAACTGGCGTAGTCCAAAACCTCTTTATCTACTCGGGCCGCATAAAAATCGTATAGGTCTTCTTCTGAAGGGCTAAGATCAGATCGTCGAGCTCGATCTTGCAGCTCTTCCAGTTCGAGAATCACACTCTTATTGTGTTGCAAAAATCTGGAGGCTCTGCGATAGCGTCCATTGGCCAATGCTTCGCGCAGAAAAATTTGATGACAGGCTTCAGGATCAACCTTTTTATAACTAACTCTTTGATCATCTCTTAACAGCAAACCAAAAAGTGTTCTGCGCAGGCGCGCGGTGACTTCACCTCGCTTTGAGTCATAACTGGGCTCCAAGTATTCATCCTGAATGAGATGCGCGGCCAAAGGTTCTAGCCACTCAGGCTCAATAGCGGCCACCTGATGAGCAAACAACTGACTGGTCTCAAGCATCTCGCCCGCCACAATCCACTTGGGCCGAGCTTTGAAGAGACTAGACCCAGGAAAAATCTTAAATATCCGGTTACGAGCACCCAGGTATTCCGAGTTATCCCGACGAAATCCGATATGACTCAACAGCCCCGTCAGCAAACTCTCATGTATTTCCTGAAACTGGGCTGGTTTCTGGTTTTCTTTCCAGTTTTGTTCATGCGCTAGTATGCGAAGTTGACGGTGAATATCTCGCCATTCGCGCATCCGCATAAAAGAAAGGTAGTTACGTTCGCACCAAGTTCGAAGCTGTCGATTGGTTAATGCCTGACGCTCTGATTCCCAGGCATTCCATATATTCAGGTAGGCAATAAAATCTGACTTTTCATCATGAAACTTTCGATGCTTCTCGTCAGCTTGCTGACGTTTTTCTGCCGGGCGCTCTCTTGGGTCTTGTACCGTAAGAGCAGAGACAATAATCAACAATTCTTTGAGACAGAGTCGAGTTCTTGCCTCCCACAGCATACGAGCAAATTGTGGATCTACCGGAAGCTTCGCAACCTCTCGCCCAATGGTGGATAGCGACGAATCAGCATTGAGCAACTGTAATTCCTGAAGCTGCCTAATACCCGCGTTGATCTGCCTGCTATCCGGTGGTTCAATAAAGGGGAACTGTCGGATATCACCAAAATCTAAGGCCGCCATTCGCAATATAACGGCGGACAAATTGGTACGTAATACTTCCGGATCCGTAAACTCTGGCCTAGCTATAAAATCTTCTTCTGAATAGAGTCTTAGGCAAATTCCCGGGGCGATACGGCCACTGCGCCCGGCCCGCTGATTTGCACTGGCTTGAGAAATTGCTTCGATAGGCAACCGCTGGATCTGCGTACGCGCATTGAATCTGCTTATCCGCGCAAAACCAGGATCGATCACAAAACCAATACCCGGCACGGTGATTGAGGTTTCCGCCACATTGGTTGCCAGAACGACTCGACGACGACCACCGCTGCGAAAAACTTTGTCCTGGTCTGCAACACTTAAACGGGAATATAGCGGCAGGACGTCCAGGCCTTTTATATTGGCATCCCTAAGCTTTTTGGCCGTTTCTCTTATCTCGCGTTCACCGCTAAGGAAGACCAGGATATCTCGAGCATCGCGATGAGGCGGAGTGCTTTGCAGGCAGTGATGCACGGCTTCTTGAATTCGATCCAGTAATTCATCGCTATCGCTCTGCGAAGGATGATATTCCATCTCGACGGGATAAGTCCGGCCACTAACCTCTAGAACCGGAGCATTATTAAAGAACTCAGAAAAACGCGCTAAATCAATAGTTGCCGATGTAACAATAACCTTCAGGTCCGGACGCCGGGACAGCAACCCTTTTAAATAACCCAATAAGAAGTCTATATTTAGGCTGCGCTCGTGAGCCTCATCAATAATTATGGTGTCGTAGGCCAATAATTCCGGATCTCTTTGAATCTCGGACAGCAGAATTCCATCGGTCATTAATTTAATTAGTGTATCCGGGCCACTTTGGTCACTAAATCGCACTTGGTAGCCAACAAGCTCTCCAAGATTGGTACCAATTTCTTTTGCTATGCGCTGCCCCACGGTACGAGCGGCTACTCGTCGTGGCTGGGTGTGAGCTATACGTCCAAGCACACCTAGTCCAGACAAAAGGCATATTTTGGGTATCTGCGTGGTTTTTCCAGATCCCGTTTCACCCGCCACCACAATTACCTGATTTTCGTCCAATAGCTCTGTGATTTCTTTGGCGTGTCCACTAATAGGCAGGTCGGCTACTAGATTTATATCCGGCACGAGTTTACGTCGCTCAACTACTCGCTTTTGAGCCTGCGCTAACATCTTATCTAGACGAGAAATATCATTTGAAGCAGGTTGATCAGCATGCAGCCGTCGCGCAATGCGCCCGCTAAGGACTAAAAGCTCCTTACGGTCTTTTACAAAACATTGGCTTATTTGAGATGCCACCTGATCGGCGCAAAAGGACATATTCTTTTTATGCTCTGGGTATCAGAACACCTACTAAAAATAGCTAGGGTCTGTTGAGGCTTTAAGCCTCGTCGCGTAATTCTTTGCGTAGTATTTTACCAACGTTTGACTTGGGAAGTTCGCCTCTAAATACCACTTCTTTAGGAACTTTGTATGGCGTCAGCTTCTCGCGACAGTAGGTACAAAGTTCTTCTTCGGTTAAATCGGCTCTTGAGGAAACAACAAAAAGCTTAACAAACTCACCCGCCTCACCCTTGCCTGCAACCACAGCACACTCGATCACATCCGGATGTGTAATCACCACTTCTTCAACCTCATTTGGATACACATTGAAGCCAGACACGATAATCATGTCTTTTTTACGATCAACAATACTCAAACTACCTTGCTGATCCATTACCGCTATATCGCCGGTATGCACCCACCCTTCAGCATCGATTACCTCAGCAGTTGCATCGGTGCGCTGCCAGTAACCTTGCATTGCATTTGGGCCGCGAAAACAAAGCTCGCCGGGCTCATCAATACCGCAGACTGCTTTTTGATCGTCAATCAAACGGATTTCTGTATTGGAGAAAGCTACGCCCACTGTTCCCAACCGCGTATTACCTGGAATATTTGCACTCAATATTCCAGAAGATTCCGTCAATCCATACCCCTCGCAAATACCAACCCCGGTAACTTCATGCCAACGCTCAGCTATAGGTCTAGTAAGTGCCATGCCTCCAGAAAGGCAAAGTTTTAGTCGCGAAAAATCCAGGGAGCAGAATTCCGGTTTATTCATCAACCCGTTAAACAACGTATTCAAACCAATAAACCCATCAAAAGGATAGTCTTTCATCTCTTTGATAAAAGTATCCAGATCTCTCGGGTTGGTAATTAATATAGATTCATTGCCCTTGCTCAGTCCATGGCAAAAACTCAGGTCAAAAGCATAAATATGGTACATAGGCAGCGGAACCATCATGCGCATGCAGCCGGAATCCCAATTCGCATGTTCATAAACTTGAGAAACCTGGCGCATATTATCAATCAGGTTGGACTGGGTAAGTACTACGCCCTTCGCTCTCCCAGTGGTACCGCCGGTGTATTGCAGAACCGCTATATCTTCCGGTTTAGACTCATACATCGTAAAACTGCTGTGATCGACTCCGCTAATAAGGCTCCTGAAGGAACTACTCTTTGGCCAGGTTAATTTGGGAACCTGCTTTTTAACGTATCGTAAAACGCCATTAACCAGCAGGCGCCTTGCTGTTCCGTGAAAGTCGGCAAATTCAGTGATCACTACTTCTTGGACTTGAGTCCTAGCCACCACTTGATTCAGCTCTGTGGCCAGATTGGCGAAGCTAAATACCAGCTTGGCGCCAGAATCATTTAGCACTGCTTCAAGCTCTCTATCAGTGTATAGAGGGTTCACATTCACCAGTGTCATTCCAGCCTTGAGAATAGCCATGGCGGCCACTGGATACTGCAGTAAGTTGGGTAGATGTATAGCGATACGATCGCCCGGCTGCAGGAACTCTCTTTTTTGAAGAGACGTGGCTAACTTCGATGAAAGTTGGTCTAGCTCAGCGAAGCTAATGGTTTTTTTGTAGCAGGAATATGCAGGCCGGTCACCAAACTTACTCAGGCTCTCAGCGAAAAGGTCAGCAAAGGTATGGATATTCGAAGCCGGTAACTTATGATGAATACCATATTTATCCCAAGCGCCTCGCAGCGCATCCATTACAGCCGTATTTTCCAATGCCTTCCTCCCTCGAAAAGGTATTACCACTTTAAACATCTGAGAATTTAAAACCGGTTTGTAGCAGATTATTTGATTTGAGCCAATTAGGCCCGTTTTTTCTTGCGACGCCTTTGTATAAAAGAATAAATAATATGTACAAAATAGACCAATAATCCAATCGCCGTTGCCGACATCAAATTAACTCCGGCTCGAAGCCAACCATCTCCAAGCCGCTGAAGTTCATCAAACGCCATAGTTATCCAGGCCGGAGCCAAATAGACGCTGCCTTGTGCCTGAGCAGCCGGTGTGACTATTACCACCACAGCCATAATCCGAATAAAGGACCCCAACCACCAGACTTTTGGCCAGCGAGTAAAATCCCAGAGAACTCGATAGGCAACCAAACTGCCCAGAGCGTAGAAGATCCATAATCCGTAGTAATAGGTGGGACTCATAAGCCGCTAACCGCCCCGAGGAATTTTTTCATTGAGCGCATCTATCTCGGCCATTTGCTCGTCAAGTTGCTCTTGCCCCGGCATTTGAACAAATGAAACCGGCGGCAGCTGCAAATAAAACCCCTTTTCTTCTATTTCTTGGATGACCTTAGCCGCGTCTGCCCTGGCCAATGTACGTTTTTTGGTAAGCCGCAGCGTCATGGCTACCTCTGCGCGGCCAAAGCTTTTCATCAGATCGTCTGGCACCTTTTCTAGTTTGTCTTCAAAGCGCGTGTAGAGATAAGTCTCGCTCTTTTTGGTACTGCGATATATCTGGCATAAAAGCATTAGCTTGCACCGCTAATAAGCTGAGGGGTAAGGGTCTCCGCTCGCCAATCTTGTAACATTACCGGCATGGCCTGAGTAGGATCTTCGGATTGCCAACGAATCAGCCCCTCCAAGTCCGACTTACTGGCGATTAGCCGATTGGCGATTTGATTCTCCTGAGCCAATGCTTCCACTTTTTGCTGCAAAGCCTTCAGCTGTTTTCGCTGAGCGCCCTCGATCGGTTGCGATGGCGCTGCAACTTCTTGAGCGTCGGCATAGGCAATTTCTATTTCCGATAACAATTGCCGTCCATATCGCCGCACAGACTCGGGTGCCAAACCCGCACGATGTTCTAAATCAGCCATATCTTGAGGAGCCTTGCGGGCTATCTCAAGAATAACCGGATCTCGAATTATCCAGCTTTTCGGTTTATCCAGTTTACGGGCCGATATCTCACGCCAAGTGCATATATGCGCTGCAACTCGCAACTGGTCAGGATTTAATCTCCAGTTCCCCTTTAGTTTTCGGTATGCCAGCTTAGGGTCTATCTCTTCTCGCATGTTTTCGACGGTACGACGACAGTAATCCTGCATCCATTCCAGCTTTTTGGCGCCCAACAGACGACTGGTTAACTCCTGCTCGATTTGCTGCAACCATTCGACATCATCAAGAGCGTACCCCACCTGTGATTCGGTCAAGGGACGCCGCATCCAGTCCGACTGCGTTTCAGCTTTTGAAAGTTGCACCCCATGCAGAAGTTCTACTAATGCTGCGTAACTCAAACTATCGCCCAGTCCACAAAATGCCGCCGCTATTTGCGTATCGAATAGTGGCTCAGGCAACACACCGACATCGGTTCGAAATACTTCCAAGTCTTCAAGAGCAGCATGAAATATCTTACGATGAGAATTCGCCAATAAATTCTGAAAAGGCAGCCAATCATCTATTCCCAGCGGGTCTACCAATATGCGCTTTTGCCCAGCCGCTATTTGAATTAGCGCTAGCTGAGCGTAGTAAGTAGTTCGGCGAGTAAATTCAGTATCTATCGCCAGGGGCGAATCAACTAGATCAAGACTAAGTTCCGCCAGCTGATCGTTATTGGTAATCCAAATAGCAGGAGAAGACATTAGTAGCTAGCCCGCCCTTGGATAGCAAAACCAAGTGTTTGTGAATCGATAAACTCAAGTTCCCCACCAGTAGGCACGCCGTGGGCTATGCGGCTTACCTTCCCACCTAGTGCCTTAACGCGGTCCGATATAAAATGTGCCGTAGCTTCGCCCTCCACCGTTAAATTAGTCGCCAATATCACTTCTTCTATTCCACATGTACTAACTAAGGTGTCCAAATCTCGCAATCCGAGCTGGCCAGGACCTATGCCATCGATAGGAGAGAGCCGACCATACAATACAAAATAACGCCCCCGATAGCCTCCGGCAGATTCTATCGCCAGAACATCCATAGGTGACTCAACTACGCAGAGTAACTTTTCGTCTCGCTTTGGATCAGCGCAAATATTACACAGGCCTTGTTCAGTTAGGTTACGGCAGTTTTGGCATTTACCGATTTGGTCTACCGCGTCCGAAAGCGCCATGCTCAATTCGCTAGCTACCTCGGGCCGTAAACTAACTAGGTGAATAGCCAATCGTTGAGCAGTTTTTCGGCCAATACCCGGCAGGGCAGAAAGCGCTTTAACTAATGATTCTAATAATGGACTTAGCATCTTTTATTTCTTATAGGTTTAGGTCGAGGCCCGGGGGCATTTGCAAACCGCCGGTTACATTGCCCATCTTCTGTTTTGTCTGTACTTCAACTTTGCGCACTGCGTCATTGATGGCAGCAGTAATCTGATCTTCCAGTACCTTGATATCCTCAGACTGTAATTCGGGGTTAATTTTTACCCGGTCAATATCGTGGCGTCCGTTCATAATCACTTCAACCATACCGGCGCCGGACTCACCCTTCACTTGGATGGACTTAATTTCATCTTGCGCCTGCTTCATTTTCTCCTGCATTTGCTGAGCCTGCTGCATGAGATGTCGCATATCTTTCATTCTATAGATTTCTCTCTGTGCTTCTATCTACTTCTTTTAGACCTACAGCCTTACTTAAGGCTTATCGAACCAGCAACAAGACGGGCGTTAAAGGTTTCCGTTAATTTTTGCGCAGCCTCAGATCCAAGCAAATCTTTTTCTGCGTTCTCGAGCGCTTCTTGGTGCAATCGTTCTGCTCGTCGAGTTGGTGATTCATTATGGTTATTCTGGGACTCAATACTAATCTGAAGCGGCTTGCCTAGATGTTCACTGAGTAGCTCACAAAATTTCGATTGGTACTTGTCAGACAAGACGCCACTAGCGGCTTGGTCAATATCAAAAATCAAAAAGTCTGCGTCTCGCTGCCGAAAAGATAACTGACCGCAAATTGACTTTAACATTCCCTCCAACAGCAGTTGCTGGAAAATACTAATCCAGTCCTCGGAATTCTGAATATCTGTTGCGCTATAAACCAGGACAGACTTTGGCCGCACTAGTTCAGGTTCAAGTTCAATGTCTAGTGCGACAGCTGCTGCGGAGTCTATCGATGGTAGGGATGCAACTGGCACTTCTACATCAGCTGTAACCGGTAATTCAAAAGCCGCGGCTACCTGAGTTTCAACAACGGCTGCTACCTGCCCTTCAATAATAGCCGGTACCACTTCGATTTCTTCTATCTGATCAACTAAGGTAACCAAAGTACTTTCCGAAGTATCTTCAGTAGTACCTTCAACAGTGTCTTCCGATTGATGCGTAGGACTTATCTGCCTATCTATTATGGGCGTATCAGTCTGACTCTCTGCCGGTACCCCCTTAGAGGACGCCGGCGCTAGCCCTTTTTTACGGAGGGTGCCCCTTCTGCGTTTTCCGAACGAGGCGAAAATGCCAACAGACGCAGCATCAACATCTCGAACCCGCTCTCCTGATCAGGCGCGATCTGAATATCCTGACGACCCACCAAAAGCATTTGATACAGCAGCTGCACTTGTTCTGCTTCAAACTGATCCGCATAGACCTGCAGGCGGTCAGCAGAAACACTGGTAACTGCGGCTTCCGGAACTTGCTGATGCACCGCTATAGCGTGAATCATATTCAATAGCTGAGCCGTCAGAATCTGATAATCAACTGAGTGACTGGCTATTTCGGTACAGGTACTGATAAGCGCCGGACCATCAACTTTAACCAAGGCGTCCAGTAACTCGTGCAAATGAGTACGGTCCACAGTACCCAGCATGCTAGCGACTTCTTTCTCTGCCAAATTCCCATTGCCATGCGCAATAGCTTGATCCGTCAAACTCAAAGCGTCGCGCATACTTCCAGAAGCAGCTTGGGCAATTAGCTCCAAACTGTTTTGGTCAAAAGTAAATTGCTCGCTGGTCAACACCTTGTCCAAATATTCTGATATTTGAGCAGCGCTCATATTTTTTAAATTGAACTGCAGGCAACGCGATAAAACCGTAACCGGCAATTTTTGTGGGTCGGTTGTCGCCAATAAGAACTTCACATGCTCTGGCGGCTCTTCCAAGGTTTTTAACAGAGCGTTAAAACTATGCGTCGAAAGCATATGAACTTCATCAATCAGGTAGACCTTGTATCGACCTCTTGATGGCGCGTACTGAACGTTATCCATCAGTTCCCGCGTATCGTCAACCTTGGTGCGAGACGCAGCATCTACTTCAATGAGATCTATAAAATTGCCAGCGGTAATTTCCTTACATGAGCTGCACTCACCACAGGGACGGCTAGTGATACCGGTCTCACAGTTCAAACAGCGAGCAAGGATTCGAGCCAGCGTCGTTTTACCAACGCCTCGCGTGCCAGTAAAGAGATAGGCGTGATGCAACCTCTGATTTTCTAGCGCATTAATTAGTGCTTTTAGAACGTGCTCCTGCCCCACTACATCGTGAAAGGACTGAGGCCGCCATTTTCTCGCTAGAACTTGATAACTCATGAATACATGTCGTAAAAATTAGTCGTCGAATTATAGCGAAGCTATTCTGGGGATTGGGGAAAATAAGCAAATACATTTGGCTAAGCGAGATATGCAAATTGCGCGCAGAGATCAATTGATAATTCCATATCAACTCACCATAATGCGCAGCCCGCATTCACCGCGATTCTTTATCTAAAGGATCCGCAAATGCTGGTTGCTATGGTGTCCCTGCCGGCCCTTCGCAATTTGAACCTGTAAACTCCGCCAGGCCCGGAAGGGAGCAACGGTAGCAGAATTCATATGTGCCGGAGATCCGTCGGTAGGGTTCACCACTCTATTAGGGATGTGTCCCCTAGCCCTCTTGCCACTAAATAGCACTATTCCATTGCTGGAATAGTTATTTCTGAAAGTTGTTTATTAGACCCATAGATTTCCGCCGTCACGGAGGCGTTCGTTTCTTTGCTTGCCCAAAGAGACGAACCAAAAGAACACCCCTCGTGGCAACGGAAATAGTTAATTCGAGTGAGTTACCATCAGCAAGATCAGAATCAAACAAAAAATGGGGTCTTAGACGGAAACCCCTAAAAGAACTATCTTCGTGGAAGATACCGAATAGGATCAACTGGTGTCCCATCCAACCGAATCTCAAAATACAGCCGATTATTGCCTTCGGCATCAGAGCCAACCGTCGCTATCTTCTGCCCGGATCGGACCAAATCACCTTCGTGCGCTAACAGTTCCTGGTTGTAGGCGTAGGCGCTTAGATGAGCATCATCGTGCTTGATGATTAGCAGATTACCGTAGCCTCTCAATCCTGAGCCTGAGTAAACCACCACACCATCGATTGCAGATAAAACAGGGCTACCCTCGGGTGCTGAAATTTGTATTCCCTTAGACACGGGGTCACCGGAACCAAAGCTACGAACGATGGGGCCTGTTTGTGGCCAAACCCAGCTATTGTCGGTTACGGGCGCAAGCACTGGTGCGGCTGGCTGAGGTGCACTAGACGCTGATGTGGGGTTTGATGCCGTTGGCGTGCTGCGCACGACTGGTCTGGTAACAGCAGCTGCTCTTGTTCCTGTCGCTGACGCATTAGAAGCCGCGTTCGAAGCAACAATACCAGCGTCCCTAGCCGCTGCTTCAGTAAGGTATAGCCGCTGTCCGGGGTGGATTGTGTAGTCTCCGCTCAAGCCGTTGATAGAAGCTAGTTGACGGAAATCTCTCTCGTAGCGAAAGGCAATGCTATAGAGGGTTTCACCCCTGGTAACCAGATGAAGGCGCAATGCCTGTGAAGGTGGCTGCGGACGCTCGTCTATTGGAGCTGAACCTCCGCCACTCTGTCCCGTGCAACCGACCAAAACAAGCGCGAGTAAGCCAGTCGCCGTTAGCTTGGCTTTATTAGCTTTGTATATTTGTAATAGCATCTTTTTTGGATCCAGCGGCAGCGATCGCCACCACCAATATAAAACCCAGGAGCAAACAAATCAAAGCCGGTCCGACTTGTGCATCAGATCCAGTTTGAATATAAGCTGAAGGCGACAGGTTTGATGCCGCAGCACCTTCAAGAGCAGATTTCCAAGGCCAAGTCGTATAAAGCGACCCGATCAGCAAACCGGTTATAAATAACAATGTTGGTTCATGGAAATACCGGAGTAGATACCGAATTATCCGGCTAAACACCACAAACCCAGAGGCAGCGCCCAGACCGAATATAGCGATGTAGGCAAAATCTAAGCTGGTAACCGCCGCCAATGTTGGCTGGTACAGGCCGAGCATCAATAATAAGAAGCTGCCTGATACACCGGGCAATAACATGGCGCTAATAGCAATAAATCCGCCGACAAATATAAATACAGTGGTTAGGGGTAACTCTGCCAAGCGCAATTGACTCAAACTCAAGGCTAGAACCGCGCCTACTATTATAAACCCCAAAGCGCTTAACCCAGAGCCGCCTAGCCCGAGAGTCCCCAAAGAGCCGGGCCAGACTATCCGCAACAAATAGATAATCGAAGCCAATACCAGGCCCGAAAAGAACGACCACACTAATACCGGCTGAGTTTGAACTAAATGCTCAATTAGATGAGCAAGTACAAATATTGAAGTCAATATTCCACAGGCCAGAGCCAGCAAAAAACTACCATCTATATGACGCCATGCGGCTTTGATGTCGCCCTTAAGCACTATCCGCAGCGCGCTAATATCTATGTTCGCAATGGCGTTGATTAGCCGTTCGTAGATCCCCGTAATAAGGGCCAAGGTGCCGCCGGAAATGCCGGGGACCAAATCGGCTGCACCCATGGCGCAACCTCGTAAAAATATGCCCAGCCAAGATTTAAGCAGGGCCATATTCATTATCGCGAAATGCCACTAAGCAGAGGAACAAAGCGCACAGGCTCAATTTCATAGCTCTGGTAATCTCGCGCATCAGCTTTGCCGTCATCTTTGCGCTGCACAACGGTGAGCATCTGCTTGCCTTCTCGCCCTACCGGAATAATGATCATGCCCTCTGGAGCCAGCTGTTCTAACAATTCAGCAGGAACTTGTTCGGGTGCAGCCGCGCTTAAGATTACATTGTATGGACCACGATCTTCCCAGCCCATTTTTCCGTCCGCCAAGCGACAAACCACATTACTTATACCGATTTGCGCGAGGTTTTCGATCGCACGATCCAGCAGTGGTTCAATACGTTCAACACTAAATACTCTGGGTACGAGTTGCGCTAGTACGGCGGTTTGATAACCACAGCCAGTGCCTATCTCTAATAACCGTCCGGGTACACCCAAAGATAGCGCAAGCTCTGTCATGCGAGCAACTATGTAGGGTTGAGAAATAGTCTGGGAAAAACCAATGGGCAGAGCGGTATCTTCGTAGGCGCGATGAGCTAGCGCTTCGTCTACAAAGAGATGCCTTGGAGTGTCGCGAATGGCGTCCAAAACTTGCTGGTTTTCTATACCTTCGTCACGGAGTCGACTAATTAGACGCTCTCGCGTACGTTGGGACGTCATCCCGATTCCGCGCTGTTTTGTCTGATTCATTTGAGCTGTGCGACGCCGCCCTAAAGGGTTGTGAGTTCGGTTAAAAGTGATAGCTTAGAAAGGCAGAATATTAACACAGGCTCGGTTGAATAATTCGACGCAAAAGGTAGTAATTTCTACCAGCTAGCAAAAGCAAATCAGCTAGTAGCCTTCTCCTTGGCATCCGGCCTAATTGCTAGCAGTTCGTCTATTAGAACTGTGGCGTAGCTGCCCGGCGGCAAACTGAACCGCAGAAGCAGATCCTGCTGCTTTCCTTCAACTTCTCGTTCGAGCCCCCCTTCAGCCTCCCTTTCAATAAAGGACCAACTAAAATTTTCGGGGCATTGGCGCAATAACCGCCGTTCCTGACTTAAGCCACCATGTTCCAGTAGGTCACATAGTTCGGCATTGTCTGCCACCACTTGATTTTCAATATCGACGCCCATCTCAGCTGATAGAGGCCGCCCCCTACCCCACATAGGTCCGGTGGCGGGCACATAAAAATCGACAATTTCGGACCAGTTACCCGCTCGCATTTGTGCTGCCAATACCTGATTGAATAACGAGCTGCGCATAGCGCTAAGGTAAAACCCTCTTTTGGGGTGCCCTACTAACTTTCGTGCCTTTGCTAGCTGCCGACCGGCTCGCAAATTATTTCCGTTGTGTCCAAATCGCTGCGGGCCAAAATAATTCGGAAAGCCCTGTTCAGAAACTGCCCCCAATCTGGAAATCAGTTGAACCCTATCCGCGTCAAGATCCCTCAAGCGTATTTGAAAACTATTACCTAGGTGGCTGCCCCGGCGCAATTTACCAGAATGCCTGGCCTTCTGAAGAATTCGAACACCTTCAATTACCGGATCTTTTTTTGCCCTTTGTGCAGGTACTGGAAGGCTAAACCATTGCCGGGTAACCGCTTGGCGATCTTTAAGGCCTGAATAGCCAACGGTTTTTTCAGATACGCCAAAGGATTTAGAAAGCTGCTTCGCGACCCAAGGAGTATTTTGTCCGATTTTTTCAATAAACAAATACAGATGTTCGCCGTCACCGCTAAATTGCGGCTGCCAGATTTCTTCCACAACAAAATCTTCCGGAACCTGCTTCAGGCTGGCAATTGCTTGATCGGTAATGCGGAAAGCACGAACCACCTCAGGAGTGCGATTGAGAGCGAGAGAAACGGTCAAAACTTAAGACTGCAATGGCTGCATAAGCAGGCTAGCTTGGGCCGCTATGCCGTCACCACGACCGGTAAACCCAAGTTTTTCTGTAGTAGTAGCTTTGACACTAACTTGACCTATATTTACACCCAAATCTTGCGCAATATTACTTCGCATTGCATCGATATGAGGGGCAAATTTGGGGGCCTGCGCAATAATTGTTGAATCCAGATTAATTAGGGCAAAGCCTTGGGCCTTTGCTAATTCAGCCACGGCTCGCAGAAGATCTCGGCTATCGGCATTTTTCCAGCGTGCGTCGGTATCAGGAAAATGATGCCCTAAATCACCAAGGGCAAGCGCTCCCAATACAGCGTCGCAAACAGCGTGCAGAAGCACGTCGCCGTCAGAGTGCGCAACTAACCCACGGTTATGGGGAATATGCACCCCGCCGATAACAATCTCATCACCTTCACCAAAGGCGTGCACATCAAAACCCTGACCTATTCTCATATTTGTGCCTCTAGCCCTGCTCTTGTGCTTGCATGATTTGCCAATAGTGTTCGGCAAGGGGCAAGTCTTCTGCAGTGGTAACCTTTATATTTAACGCCGACCCCTGAACCATGCCAGTGGTATAACCCAAATGGTGGAGCGCCATCATTTCATCGTCAAAGCTTAAGGACTCTTCCAAACAAGCTTGTAGTGATTTCTGTAAGGCTTCAAACCGGAATACTTGAGGCGTTTGAATAGTCCACAAACCTTCTCGCCTCTCACTAGCCAGCACTTTGCCCTGATCAGAAACTCGTTTTACCGCCTCGTATATAGGCCTGCCTAGTGACAACCCATCAGCCTGAGTAGCCTGCATCACGTCCAATAAGGGCTGCAAACTGCTTTTGCTAACACAGGGACGCACCGCATCGTGCACCAGCACCCAGTCTTGAGGGTCAACATCGTGCAAAGCGTCAAGCATATGGCTTACGGTCTCCGCTCGCGTGGCCCCACCGATAACCGTATTTATACTAGTCGACTTACTTGAATCCATCGTTTCCCACCAGAGGTCATCCTCGGCTAAACCGACAACAAACTGGCCGGTGTAGGACAGAGACAAAAGTTGAGATAGGCAATGGTCCAACAGAGAAATACCAAGAAAGGGTTGATACTGCTTGGGTCGATCCGCATTAAAGCGAAGTCCCAGGCCTGAAGCAGGCACTAGTATATGAAGCTTAGTTGGCATTTTCTTCTATCAATAAATATAGGGTTTCGCCTTCTTTGATAAGGCCCAATTCTTCTCGAGCTCTTTCCTCTATGGCGGCTTCAGGATCCGTATGAAACTCTTCTATTTCGCGCTCCACCACTTCGTTTCTCGCGTCTAAACGATCATTTGCGCTTTGCTGCGCGTCAATATCCCGCGCCAACCTAGCTCGATCTTCCATACTGCCATCGCCAAACCACAGGCGAATCTGTAATAGCAGCAACAGAGCCAGAAGAGCGATAACTAGTATTTTGAAGCCTTTCATAGATTAGTAGCAGTTCGAACTAGTCCGGGTAAGATTCATCTAGAGCGCGATACACTGACTCGGCAAAATCATCAGCGGCTAGGTCTAACTTCTGCATAACCTCAACCAACCATTCGTTATCATCTTTGCCATCCCAAATTTTGATATAACTGCCGTCTTTGTAGCCCTTGTCTTGGCGGAACATATTTAGAACGTTTTTACCGACATAGCTACTAAAAAGCTCTTCAAATTCCAAACCAACGCACTTCATCAGGCTCCCAAAATGCCTGGCATCAAATGACTTGGTGTGCAGAACTTCCTCAGTAAAGGCTTCAAGCTGCTCTGGAAACTCCAGATGCACATTATCTGACAGCCCTAAGGTAAGTTCACGACACAAATCTTCAGCATCGGCCGCTTTGACTATCAATATAGACAAACCAAAATGCCAAATATCAATTAGCTCGAGCATCACTTGATCTCGGTCCATCTCCTGATGCTTCCACCATTTCCAGCCGTAATGATCCAGTAACTCAGCACATTCGATCCATATTGCTCGGTACCAAGCAAAGTTCTGCTTGCGCCACTGAGCATTTACCTTCGTGTTCATTGAGTTTTGCAGATCCAACATGGTTTGAATCTGGCTAATTTGCGGTTGACTCATCAGTGCTCTCTTATATTCTAATTTCTAATTTTTGCCAAAAGTACGGATTCTTATTTATTGAATCTCGAATTAACAGGATGGTTGAAACAGTCGATAAAAATTTTCTGTTGTTGTCTCGCCAATTTTTTCCGGCGTTGTATCGCGTAATTCAGCCACGCATTTTGCTACTTCCGGCAAATACTTAGGTTCGTTTTGCTTCCCCCGATAAGGCACTGGCGCCAGCCAAGGAGAGTCCGTTTCAATCAATAACCGCTCTGCGGGTATCTTTTTAGCCACTTCTCGCAGTGCATCTGCATTCTTAAAAGTGACAATACCAGACAGGGATACGTAGTAACCCATATCAATTGCGGTTTTAGCCATCTGCCAATCTTCAGTGAAACAATGCAGCACGCCAACGACCTTGTCTTGATACTCTCGCATCAAATCCAAAGTATCTTGTACGGCTGATCTGGTGTGAATTATCACTGGTTTTTGCAAATCCGAAGCCACCTGCATATGGGCTTCAAAAGCAGTCTTTTGGAATTCCTTTTTTTCGGCGGCGTAGTGATAATCGAGCCCCGTTTCACCCAGCGCTACTACCTTCGCATTGCTTGCCAGTTTAGTTAAGAGGTCTTTATCTATGTGGGTTTCATTACCTAGTGGATGACAGCCAATACTCAACCAAACATCGGAGTATTTGCTTTCTATTTCAATTAGTTGGGGAAATTTATTAAAGTCAATTCCAATTAAAAGAAACCCTTTTACACCCCGTTCGCGCGCCGCATCGAGAGCCAGATCGAGATTATTGTTATAAGGTTCTAAATCTAAATGATCCAGATGGCAGTGCGAATCAACAAACACCTAAGCTGAGACCTTTTCACGGAAGAATATTTTGCTTTCAGGCACCAGAAGTAGGCGCTTTGAAGCGAGAGCAAAAACACGCGCAAAGAGGGCGTTTATATTTATAAACGACTGGTTGAGCATGTTTTTAACGCAGCGCAGGAGTGAAATAGCTTTCGTGCAAAAGTCTCACATTGTGTACGTTGGGTTTGGGGAGTTAAGAAGCTCAGCAATTTGAGTTTCTATCATATTCATAACTTCACGGTTTTCTGCGCCAAGCTGAATACCAATACCCGGTCTAAAGGAAGTTGAGCCTTTAGGAGTAACCCAAATTACTTTGGCAGAAACCGGAGTTGGATCGCCCTGATCTAGAATATCTAGCAGTATAAAGACTTCATCGCCGAGCTTGATATTCTTTTGAGTTTCAATAAACAAACCGCCGCCGGTGACATAGGGCATGTAGGCATTGAATAAAGACCTGGAGTCTTTCAACGTTACCGAAAGAATACCGCCTTTACCGGCAAATCCCATTTCCATGTGGTGGACTCATTTATTATTTGTACAGTAGATTGTAATACCTTTGGTGTCAGAGACAAGACGAAGTTGGTTTTCGTTTTAGCAATGTGATCGCGATTATTCCGTAGGCTAGCGCCGGCTCTAGATCGGGAACTTTGTAGATTTAGATATTTCCGCTGCCACGGGGGCGTTCGTTTCTTTACTTGTCCACAAATTTGCGGGAACAAATTTGGGCGGGCTTTAGACCGGCCGAAGGCCCAGCGCCAGGGACGGTGCTGGTCAGCGAAACGAACCAAAAGAAAAGAACGCCCCCACGGCAGTGAGAGTGTTTACATTCAACGAAAAATAATCAGAAACGATACGAACGCGGTTTTAATGAGGTCAAAGGACACATCCTCAAAACAAGCAAATCAACCTAGTTGACGATTAAACTGCTGCCAAAGCATAAACAAACTCTCTGAAAACAACTGGGCATTTACGTTCGCCGAATGTATCAACTCCCGCCTTAAGGCAATTAGCTGATCCAAATAACGTACCCACCGTCGGTCCAACGCGTGTCCAGAACTCGCTTGCTGCTTAACCCAGGCCGAAATTTTCTGATCAACCCAATCCAGTTGGTCACTAACCCCTATATCTTTGCATTCTGTGGCAGCCATCACCGGTGTTAACTGCGAACCGGCAACCCCCGTCAGTATCGCTTGGAAGTGCTCCCAGTTTTTATTGAGACCCTCTTCCACCCACTGGGCAATCTTTAATGGTTGGTAGTCCAATGCCTGCATCAAGGCTTCCGACGCCCCTTTAGCTAGCTCTCGTTGTTCTAACCAATGGGTTATCTGTGCCTTGTCAGGCGACTGCATCGAAATCGGCTGGCAGCGGCTACGTACAGTTGGTAGCAAGGGCTTAGTTCCCTCCGTTACCAATATAAGTAGCGAATCTCCCGGCGGCTCTTCAAGTGTCTTAAGCAGGGCGTTAGCGGCGGCCGTATTCATAGTTTCAGCGTGCAGCAGCACCGCGACCTTTCGAGACGAGATTTGAGCTGTAGTGGTAAACCTATCTACCAACGAGCGAATATCGTCCACCCTAATAGTCACAGAGGCTCCACCGGGTTCTAGCTTCATATAATCCGGGTGGGTTTCTGCGCTATGCAGTAAGCAGGATTTACATTGATTACAGGGGTAACCAAGTTCTGGATTGTTGCAGAGAGCTGCTTTGGCCAAACTTTGCGCTAATATCTCAGCGCCATCGCCAGCCCGCCCTTGCAACAAAATGGCGTGGGGTAAGCGCTGGTTAACCATGCGCTGATGGAATTGATCCACAGCCCCTTGCAACCAAGGCATCTGTAAAATCATTCAGAAGTGCTCTTGACAGAGTTATCAGAAGCACTCTCAAATCCATTCTGAAAGTCAGCTAGCAAACCATCTACCTTCGCCCGAACATCGGACTGAACCGCTTCAAGTGACTGAGAAGCGTCAATTAGAATAAAGCGTTCGGGTTCTCGATCGACCATAGACAAATACGTATTGCGTACCCGCTCAAAAAACTTGGTTTGCTCGAGCTCAAAGCGATCCTTTTCTCCGCGCGCTATTACCCGTTGCATGCCAAGCTCCAAGGGCACATCCAGATAGAAAGTTCGATCTGGCCTAAAGTCCCCCTGTACTAAATCCTCAAGCTTTGCCACCAGGTCAAAGCCCAATTCACGGCCGCCTCCCTGATAAGCGTAAGTAGCGTCTGTAAAACGATCACAGACCACCCACTTGCCTGCAGCTATTGCCGGCCGAATAAGCGCATTTAGATGCTGAGATCGAGCCGCAAACATAAGCAAAAGCTCAGTCACCGCGTCAACATTTTCTTCTCGTGGCGCCAGTAACAGTTCTCGCACCGATTCCGCAAAAGGCGTGCCTCCGGGTTCTCTGGTGCAGACAACCTCGATACCGGACTGTTCTAAACAATCGACGATAAAAGAAAGATTGGTCGATTTACCCGCGCCCTCAACACCTTCGACGGTGATAAAAAGGCCTGGCTTTGAACTTTCAGATTGCAACTACTGGTCTCCCTCTGGTGCAGATTGGTAGTCCACTGCACGTTGCTCTATTTGAAATTGTCTAACGGCCGCATTGTGTGCCTCTAGCGTATCGGAAAACTGATGGCTTCCGTCACCTCGAGCGACAAAATACAGTGCGCTGCCCTGCTCTGGGTTCAACGCAGCATGAATAGCGTCGCGACCCGGGTTTGCAATGGGCGTTGGCGTAAGCCCGTTGTTTAAATAAGTATTATAAGGGCTAGCCTGCCGCAAATGGGCACGGGTAAGGTTGCCGCTGTAGGAATCACCGAGACCATAGATTATGGTTGGATCGGTCTGCAGCCTCATACCAAGCTGCAGTCGTCGCACAAAAACTCCGGCGATTTCAGCTCGCTCCCTAGGTACCCCCGTCTCTTTCTCAACTATAGAGGCCATTATCAATGCCTCATACCGCGTCTCATAAGGGACACCAAAACCTCGCTGCAACCACTCTTCTGCCAGAATATCTTGCATGCGCTCATGAGCTTGCAACAGCAGTACAGAGATTGGTAGATCACGTGCATAGACATAAGTATCTGGATAAAACCAACCCTCGGCAAAACCAACATCCAGGTTTAGCCGGCTAGCCAAGTCTTCCAGTTCAACCTCACCTAGGTCGTCGCTCAATCTCGTATCTGCCTGCAGATGAGCCAACATCTGCATCGTACTCCAGCCCTCGATCAAACTAGTTCTGTAGAGCAGCACGTCTCCGCCATGCAGCTTTTGCAGAAGAATACGCGGCGTATCCTCCCTAACTAATTCATATTCGCCAACCCGAATAGATTGTGTCTTCTCCAGCTTTGCTTGCAGCAGTAGGAGTCGCGGATAACGCAGATAACCGTCTATCCAAAGGTCTCTCGTGACAGAAGTTAATGAGTTGTTCTCAGGCACGCGCAGAATAAATACACGCTCGTCCAGCTCAAGCGGCGTGTCTAGATAGGTCTGATAGAAATACCAGCACCCTCCAATTGCCAAAGAACCGAATAGAAACAGAGAGGCAAAAAAGTAGGCTAGAAACCGACGGATCACTTGTGCACAACCTTAAGGGAATCTTGTGCCGCCAGCTGCAGCTTTGACAAAAGCGGCGAATATGGCGCGTTCCATTCCGCTAGCCCCGGCATAGAACTAACTGGCCGAAGACCGCGAACCGCGTTACTCAGCCACAAGCCCAAGCAGCTAGCTAACTGTTTTCGGTCTATTTCCTGTTCCACAATAGAAATATCCAGATCGATGCAAAGAGTATCGATCATATAGCTTCTAAAGACTCCGAGTACACCAGATTCTGCTAAGGGTGGAGTAATTATTCTGCCGTCCACTTCCAGATAAATATTTGAATCAATACCACAACGCAGAGCGCCCGCTACATCGAGCATAAGTCCAGTTGAAACTGATGCTTCGGCTACTTCTGCTGCACCCAGCACCTGGTCCAGTCTGTTCAGATGTTTAATCCCGGCCAACTGGGGATGAATCGCTAATCTATGCTCGCAGAGCATCGCGGTTTCCGCTGTACCCCATTCCGGCAATCCTTCAAAGAGTTCAAAAATTCGCCAGTGCTCCCGGTTCGCTTCCGGTGCGTAACCCCTTTGGTCACCTCCGCGAATAAGCCGAAGCTTAATAACACCCTGATGAATGCCCTGCGTTGCTAGATGCGTCAAGAAGCTCTGCATTTCCGATTCGATGAGGTCTGGGTTCTGAGTGATGCTTAAACGGTCAGCGCCAAGCGCCAGTCTGGACAGGTGGTATCGCCAAAGTGCTATGCCACCGGATTCAAAGCGCATGGTCTCAAAAAGGCCATCGCCATAGTTGAGCGCCCTGCTAGCAGCAGGCACCTCGGACTGAAGCCTGCCATTAACGAGTAATGTCATCGCAATATAACCTTCAACTTACAGGCACAAAAAAACCGGCTGACAAAATAATCAGCCGGCTTCTTTGGTAAGCAGCTATTCTTAGGATTGATTACTGTTGATGTAGTCTATCGCCAACTGAACAGTAGTAATTTTTTCTGCTTCTTCGTCCGGGATTTCCGTTTCGAATTCTTCTTCCAAAGCCATTACCAGTTCAACGGTATCTAGCGAATCGGCACCCAAATCTTCAACAAAAGAAGCACTATTGTTCACGTCGGCTTCGTTTACACCAAGTTGCTCAGCAACAATTTTTTTTACGCGTTCTTCGATACTACTCATAAGAATCTCTCTTCCCAAAAGTTTGGATAAAAACTAATGACCAGGGTTGTCAAAAGTGTGAATTGGTTCGCATTTAAGCGAGCAGGCGACATTTTACATACTTGCGACCCACTTGCAAAAACTATGTCTAACTCATGTACATTCCACCGTTAATGTGGATTGTCTCACCTGTGATGTAACCACCTGAAATAACAAGAAAAGCCACTAAGTCAGCGATCTCCTGTGGCGCCCCGAATCTTTTCAGCGGAACGTTCACTAACATGCTATTTTTCTGATCTTCCGTGAGAACTTTGGTCATATCCGTATCAATAAAGCCCGGAGCAATAGTGTTCACGGTAATGTTCCTTGCACCAACTTCTTTGGCCAATGACCTCGAAAAACCAGCAACTCCCGCTTTACTGGCAGCGTAATTACACTGGCCAGCATTACCCATGCTACCCACTACTGAGCTGATATTGACGATACGCCCATATCTTGCCTTGGTCATACCGCGCAAGCAGGCTTTACTTAGACGAAAAACGGAGTTGAGATTGGTTTGGATAACGTTCATCCAGTCATCGTCAGACATACGCAGCATTAGGTTGTCAGCGGTAATTCCGGCGTTATTAACCAAGATCGTAGGTGCACCATAGGTTCCGGTAATCTCTTTAATCTTTTCTGCTATCTGCTCAACATTAGTAACGTTCAAGCAGATACCAGCACCGGCCGCTGGCTTTGCCTTAAGTCGCGCATCAATAGCTGCGGCTCCTTTGTCTGAGGTAGCGGTTCCTATTACGGTAATACCCATTTCTGCTAACTGATCGGCAATGGCTGCACCTATGCCTCGGCTTGCGCCCGTCACTAGAGCTACTGTATTTTCTGGAATCATTCTTTTCTCCCTTGAATATCTTTTAGATTTCGCCAGCGGCCGCTTCTAAGGCGTCCGGAGCTTCAATATTTACAGTGCTTAAGTCACGGCTGATTCTTTTATTTAGGCCCGCCAATACACGGCCGGGGCCACATTCGACTGCGGTGGCAATTCCCTCAGAGATCATTTTCTCAATAGTCTGGGTCCAGGGCACTGGCGCAGTAATCTGCTCTACCAGTCTCTGCTTAATTATCTCTGGATCCATTTCTACAGCGCAACCAACATTGTGAATTACCGGTATAGAGGGCGCTTGAAAATTTGTGGCTTGTATATCTTCGGCCAATCGATCTGCAGCAGGCTGCATCAATGGCGTATGAAAAGGTGCACTAACCGGAAGCGACAAGGCACGTTTTGCACCCGCTTCGGTACAGGCTGCCATAGCCTTCTCAACGGCAGCGGCATGTCCTGCGATTACCACCTGCCCCGGACAATTAAAATTAACCGGAAGCACTACTTCCGCTCCGCTCTCACCTCCTATATCAGTACCGGAAGCTTGCTGACAGACTTCCGCAATGACCTCATCAGCCAAACCAACAATGGCTGCCATAGCGCCTTTCCCAGCTGGCACTGCCATCTGCATGTACTGCCCTCTAAGTCTTACTAGACGAACACCGTCCTCCAGGCTAATCACACCGGATGCGACTAAGGCTGACCACTCACCCAAACTGTGTCCTGCCATTAGCCCGGGTTTTACATCAGTAGCATCTTGCCAACAGCGCCAAAGCGCAGTGCTCGCGGCTACTAAAAGGGGCTGAGTGACTTCAGTTTGACTTAATTCTTCCGGGCTACCGTTCTGGCTTAAGGCCCATAGGTCGTAACCCAGCACGTCAGATGCCTGGGCAAAGGTCGCGGCCACCAATCCAGAGCTTTGCGCCATTTCGGCTAGCATTCCGGGCTTCTGTGATCCCTGGCCGGGGAAAACAAAAGCGAGATCATTTTTTATCATTAAAGATATTTCCTTTGTCCATTATAGAGAATTCAGTATTAACAGTTCAGCAACAACCGTTCGGTAGCATTTTTCGATAATGCTTGTTTGAGTCAAGGCTTTAGCTCACGCCTGCAGATGCGCCTTGAAGTTCTCCCTTGAGAAAATTCAAAGCATCTAAGCGGGCCATATCTGCCGTAAGTAGCAATGCATTCTCGAATGCCCCGCTATCGCTGGCACCATGACTTTTTACAACTAACCCATCTAACCCTAGTAATGCTGCGCCATTATAGCGAGCCGGATCCATGCGACGACGGAATTTCTTCAAGCTTCCGCGCAATAATAAGTAGCTAATACGGGCCACCCAGTGGCGACTCAAAACCGTCCTGAGTTCATCCGTTAAAAAGTGGGCCACACCCTCAGCGGTTTTCAATGCAACATTACCGGTTAGGCCATCACAAACCACCAAATCAAAGGCGCCGGAAAATAGATCGGCCCCCTCAGCAAACCCAACAAAATTTACACCCGGTTCTTTCGCAAGTTCAGCAGCAAGGTCCTGCTGAATTTGCGTACCCTTAATAGCCTCTGAACCTACGCTCAACACGCCTACTCGAGGAGATTGAATATTGTCGAACAATCGGCACTGACCAGCACCCATGCGTGCATTAGCGAGCATCTGTTCAAGTGTGGGTTCCAGATTTGCACCCATATCCAAAAACCATGTACGACCTTTGCTAGAAGGCAGAGCGGTGCATATGGCTGGCCGGGTAACGCCGGGTATGGTTCCAAGCAACTGCAGGCCAAAGCCTACCAAAGCAGCTGTATTGCCCGAGCTGAGCACTGCCTGGGCATCTTTTTGTGCAACGGCTTGTATGGCCTTAGCCATTGAACTTGAAGCTTTATTGCGCAAAGCCTGAATCGGTTTATCGTCCATAGCAACAGACTCACCGCAAAGGTGCAGCGACAAACGACTTCTTAGATATGAGGGGAAACTGGAACTTTTGAGCGCTTCCGTATGACTAGCGTCATCGCAGTAAAGGCTCACAAACAGATCGGGGTCTGCTTTTAAGGCGTCGCGAACACCGGCAAGCACCGGTGCGTTACCTAAATCACCGCCTGAGGCATCGACAGCGACTTTAATCATAGTAAGTTTGGATCAGTGCGCTGAAGGCGGACTGGATATTCCAACAAAGAACTATTCTTCGATCTCTTCTACAACTTTTTCTTCTAATACCTTACGTCCGCGATAAAAACCGTCGGCCGTAATGTGATGGCGGCGATGCTTTTCACCGGTCACAGAATCTACAGACAATGTAGGTAGGCTAAGTGAATCGTGTGAGCGGCGCATATCTCTGCGCGCGCGTGATTTTTTACTCTTTTGGACGGCCATGGTATCTCCCGTATCAGTCGTCAGTCGTATTAATTAGTGAGGCCAACCCTGCAAAAGGTCTTCGACGTTCACCAAGTTCTTCGTGGGGCAGTGTTGTATAACTCGACTTACCCTTACAATTTTCTTGTTCGTGGGCTGGCATAATCGGCAGCGCCAACAGTAATTCATCTTCCAGCAAACTATGTATATCAATCAGTTCGTTCAGCCCCATCCAGGGCTCTAAGTCAGAACTAAGCTGACTTGCTTGCTCTTCATCCCAAACAATAGCAGCATCAACTGCAATGTTTAGAGATAGCGGCATAGGTTCTAGGCAGCGCTCACAAACTATCTGAATTTGCGTCGATACCGGACCACGTGCCCGTAATCGTTTTTGCTGATCCCAGAAGAACTCTAGTTCAACTGAGACAACTCCCACCTCTTTCACAACTTCAACTAGCCGAGGCATTGAGTCTGGACTAACCTGCAATTCCAGCTTTGCAGCCTTCTTTGCTACTTTATAGGGGTCAATAAATGCTGATGACACTATTTCTACCTAATATATTGGTCCACTTATTAGCCAAATGAAACATCAAATGGCAAGGTATGCGGACCCAGACTCACGGGCGCGCAATTCTAGGGAGATGCGGTGCTTCTGTCAAAGCAAAATCACCCTTATGTGCATGATATTTCGTATATTTCGACAGCAGAGTAAACTTCACCGATGACCCAGATCATTCTCGCCTCATCTTCACCCTATAGAAAACAGCTTCTAAGCCGCCTAACGAGCGATTTCGAGTGTATTAGCCCTGACATAGACGAATCAGCCAAAGCGGGTGAAAAACCAAACCAAATAGCCGAACGATTGGCCACAGAAAAAGCTACTGAGATTTCACAAAACTGGCCAGATCACTGGATAATCGGATCAGACCAGACCACTGACTTTGGCGGGCAACTTATTGGCAAGCCTAGCTCCGCTGAAAATGCCGAAGCTCAACTCAGAAACTTTAGTGGCAATGATGTCACCTTTTACACATCGGCATGTCTTATTAATACTGCAAAAGGGTTTGCGCGTTCAGAGACGATTACCACGCTGGTTAAGTTTCGAACTTTAGAAGACCAAGAAATTTCTACCTATATCGCATTGGACAATCCATTGGATTGCACAGGTAGCTTTAAATGTGAATCTCTGGGGATTGGCTTGTTTGATTCGATCGAAAGCAAAGATCCAACAGCGTTGATTGGCTTACCGCTCATATCGGTAGCCAGATTTATACGCGAAGCGGGTATTTAAAGTCTTGGCTCTGTCCTCGACTCCAAGTCGCAATCAGTCGTCACGCTCCAACGCCAAACAAAAAGAAAACTTCTCACCTCCCGCCAAGGTGAGTGCCGGGCCCCGTTGAGTTTGCCGAGTGAATAGTTATTTATTGGGGTGGAACGCACAAGGATGTGCGTTCAAGTGCGTTCCGAGCAGGATGCGACGCCCACCATGGATGGCGGAAGTGCAGAAAATGCAGGAGCAATTTTCTGCAGCTCTAATTGATACACACTAACCTAGACCGGGGTGCCTTTTCTTTTGGTTCGTTTCTTTGGGCACAAATTTGCAGGAGCAAATTTGGACAGGCTTTAGACTGGCCGAAGGCTTGGCGCCAGGGATGGCGACAATCAACCAAAGAAAAGAACGCCCCCGTGGCAACGGAAATGATAAAAAGTTATTACCAACTTTTGAAAAGTGGATCCGATTGGGCCAACCCAATTAATCAATCCACCTTATATGGCCGACCCAGCTCGGCAACAAAATCCTCCGGCGGTATGTCCAAAGCGCCAGACAACTTAACCAGAGTCCCCAAGGTAGGCAGGCGCAGCCCTCTTTCCAAAAGAGAAATATAGGTTCTATCTAACCCCACCCGATGCGCTAGCTCCTCTTGAGAGAAGCCTTTCTGATTGCGCTGGGCCCGCAAAACCCGGCCCATGGAAGCTGTATAAGGTTCTAGTTTTTCCATATCCAGAACACTAGCGGTTGTATACTATTGATCTACGGACTATAGTCTTCATCCGGTGAAATGATGTCGCCGTTTAAACCCAAATATGAGCTTGATCACGGAGAGATTCTCATGCGCCTAGTAGTTACGCGATGCCATCTGTGCGAAAAAATCACAGATGCAAAGCACGCCGAAACCATCCACGACTTAGAACAAATTAGTAGTTTCATTTGCGAAAAAAACGGCTTCGTAAAAGCCTATCTATTCTGGAATATACGCATTCCGAAGATTTGATCCGATGGTGTAATTGCCGCGAAAGCATCGCGCCACCTGCCAATTGAAGACAATATAAAAAGAATTCAAAAGCTGAGTTAGAACGAGCGCTAGTTAGCACACTAAGACTAATGTTCTGGGTAAATACGCGGCTCAATTTTCAATTGAATCGCGAAGGTTTCCTTGACTAAGTCTTGAATTGAAGACGCCGCATCCAGCACAGCGTTTGCATCTTGCTGGTTGGAATTGGTCAGAACCAAGGCATGCTGGTCGGATATTTTGACCTTGGAAATCTCTTGGCCTTTTAAGCCTAAAGATTCGATCAACCACGCCGCTGGAATTTTCATTCCCCCCTGCGTATTCGCATATCCAGGCATGTCCGGAAACTTTTCTAAAAGGTCTCTGTATTGCGTCTCAGAAACCACCGGATTATGGAAAAAACTGCCTACATTTGGTTGTGCAGACGGATCTGGTAACCGGCTTTTACGAATTGCGCACACAGCATCAAAAACGTTTTCAGGAGTTTCGGATAACCCTCTATCGTCCATATAGGCTCTAAGACTGGGGTATTCCGCTTTGGCCTTGGCTTTTGTTTTAGCTTTAGTTCCGCCCTCCTTACGCAACCGCAACCAAACGCGAGTAATAATAGCTCTGTCTCTAAGGTCCGTTTTAAATCTACTGTCTCGATAGGCAAATCTACATTGACCAGCGCTGAGCCCTACTAAAGCGCCAGTAAATAGATCGAAGTACTCCAAACGCTCGAGGCATTCAGCGATCTCTACTCCGTATGCCCCTATATTCTGAACCGGCGCCGCACCCACGGAACCAGGGATTAAAGCTAAGTTCTCGATCCCATAAAGCTTGTTTATCAAACACCACTCAACAGATTTATGCCAATTCTCACCTGCCCCAATCTCAACAAGCGCATCGGTAATACTTTCTTCAATAAGGGCGATCCCAGAAAGCGCTATTTGTATCACTAGGCCAGGAATTTTCGGGCGCAAAACTAAATTACTGCCCTCACCAATTGCCATGACTTTCAGTGTATTTTCTTCGGCAAAGACTCTGGCAGCATCAAGGTCTTCTATACTTTCAATTCGCATGAAATATTCTGCGATACTGGGAACCGCAAGGCTGTTGCACTGGTCGAGGGAGAAGTTAGACAGGATTGAGGCCATAACTACTGGTTCGCAGATTTTTCTTTCAAAAGATGATGCTGAATATCCAATAGCAAGGCATCACAGCCTCCTTCAATTAGGCTTATTGCTCTTTTAAAACCTGAGGCATCAAGGCTATAAGGGTCAGGCACATCCTCAGCCGCGGCGCTAACATCAAGATCAAGCAACAATAAGAGCCGACCAGTAAAGTCCGCCGGCCGCATTTCCTCCAAATCAGAGAGGTTTTGCCTGTCCATAGCCAATATATAGTCAAATTCGCCAAAATCATCCGGCCTAACCAGGCGCGCTCTAAGCTGGCTGATATCGTAGCCCGCTTCTAAGCCATGTTTTGTAGCGCGAGGATCCGGTGCTTTTCCTATATGCCAATCTCCCGTGCCAGCAGAATCGATATAGATAGAATCTTCTAATTGCGCAGATTCAACTCGGGACCGAAAAATACCCTCTGCTGTAGGTGACCGACAAATATTACCCAGGCACACAAAAAGCACACGCACCGGCATTAGGTTTGCACCAGACGTCTAACCCGATGCAGATCTTCGGGATTATCCACACCCGCCGGAACCGATACAGCGCTTTGCTCAACATGAATATTGTGGCCCTGATGCAATATTCTCAGCTGCTCAAGGCTTTCTAACGCCTCTAAAGAGCCCTTTGGCCAGGTAACAAATTTGCGTAAAAGGCTCACCCGGTAGGCATATATTCCCAGGTGTCGTTGCGGAGTGAAATCCGCCGGAAGTTTGTCGCCTTTGAACACCAAGTCTCGAGGCCAGGGAATCGGCGCGCGGCTGAAGTACAGAGCCGTACCCTTGCGGTCGGATACCACTTTCACAGCCGAAGGATCTTTGAATTCATGCACACTTTCGATGGCATGACTTAGCGTAGCTGCAGCACAATCTGAATGAGCTATTAAATTACCCGCTACCTGATCTATAACCTGAGGCGGAATTAGAGGCTCATCACCCTGAACATTAACCACAACCGCATCGCCAGTTAATTCGAGAATATCCGCTACTTCCGCCAAACGATCAGTACCTGAGGGGTGATCCGCTGAGGTCATTACCACCTTGGCACCGAAATTCTGGGCGGCATGTTTAATTCGATCATCGTCTGTGGCTATAACCACCTGATCCGCACCGGACAAACTGGCACGCTCATAAACCCATTGCACCATGGGCTTTCCACAGATATCGGCCAAAGGCTTACCGGGCAATCTAGTGGATTGGTAACGGCTAGGTATAACAACAATAAAACTCAACGTAGCTCCTCTCGTTTCGGGCTCTTAATCTAGTGCTTCCAATTTAGTACTTTATTTTAGCGCTCTTAATTTTTTAACAAGCGAGTCGATAAAACTATCCGGCAATTCAGCCTCTACTTGCAAAGCCAACCATTCCGGCTCGGCAAAGGATCTACATTTGACCGCATCTTTGGCAGTCATCACAAGAGGCAATCCAGATTCCACAGCCGCAGACTTTAATTCCTCTGCTTTAAAAACATGGTGATCGGCGAATACTAAAGGTTTTGGTTGTAAGCCTAAGTCTTCTAATGTGCGATGGAACCTTGTGGGATTCCCTATAGCCGAGACTGCCAATACAGCTCCGCTAAGACCAACCTCATGCAAAGCCATAGATTGACCAGATTGAACTTTTTGCCAGGACCGAGGTTGCACAGAAAACCCAGCGCTAACCAAAGCTTGAAGATCTTCAGTCAAAGAAGACTGTGGACCATTGCATAAAACATAATCCACTGACTTCAGACGGTCCGCAGACTCTCTAAGGGGGCCCACCGGAATAAGATGGCCATTACCTAAACCCCGCACGGCATCCAATACAACAATTTCAATATCTCGCGGCAATGCGTAATGCTGAAGACCATCGTCACAAAGAATTAAATCGACCTGGTATTCATTTTTAAGGTATCGCGCACCACGCAATCTATCCCGATCAACCACCACCGGCGTATCCGGCAGGCTGGCAGCCATCATTAATGGCTCATCGCCAACCCTGGCTGCGTCATCTTCAGAACTAACAAGGCGCGGATGAACCTCGCTCTCTGCGCCATAACCGCGGCTTAGAATTCCGGGATGGTAACCACGGCTTTTCAGTTCTTTTACTAAACGCACTACCACAGGGCTTTTGCCGGTGCCGCCGACACTTATATTACCCACGACAACAACGGGAATACCCAAAGGGCTATTATTCGCGGAAATTTGACCACGAACTTTAGCTTTAAGTGCACTGCGAGCATAAAGCGCTTCTAACGGAGCTAGCGCTCGGCTCCATTTTGCGTCGCCGTACCAAGCACGTTCAAGTTGATGCTCAATTTGTTTTCTGAACACTGGATCTATCTATCAGGGCCCCGCTAAGGGTTCCTGACTGGTTATGCGAATTTTGGTTAAACCCAATCGCCCGGCGGCATCCATCGCACGAACCACGCTTTGATGAGATGTCTCGGAATCGGCAGAGATAACAACCGCTTGCTCTAGATCGCCCCCTGCTTTTAAACTTAGCGCTTCCATCAGCGTACGGATGTCCCGATTCGCAACGGCGCGTCCATTAATACTGTAGGCACCGTCCTGCATGATCGTTAAGTTTATTTGGCTATCTTCCGACTGAGAGGCTTCAGCTTGCGCCTCTGGAAGATTAATGCGCATTTGGTTTTCGTGAGTAAAGGTAGTCGACACCATAAAAAAGATCAGCAGCAGGAATACCACATCAATTAGTGGAGTAAGGTTTGCCTCAACCGGCGCGCGCCGGCGGGAGCGAAACTTCACTCTGGCTTTGCCCCATCTGGAGTGGAATCTGTTTGAAGCGATTTATCACTGAAGATCGCATCCACCAAACGAGTAGCTTGCTGTTCCATCTCAACAACAATGCCATCAATTTTTCGTTCGAAGTGACGATGGAACACCATCGCCGGAATAGCTACAGACAAGCCAGCAGCGGTGGTAATAAGCGCTTTAGAGATACCGCCAGCCAAAACGCCCGCGTTGCCGGTACCGCTAATCATGATTTCGGAAAACACTTCAATCATTCCCAGCACAGTGCCCAACAGTCCTAATAATGGTGAAACCGTAGCAATGGTTCCCAGCACAGAGAGAAAACGCTCAAGATCATGGGTCACCTTGTTGCCCGCCTCTTCCATAGCATCTTTCATTACCGCCCGGCCGTGTTTCAGATTTGCCAAACCCGCTGCAAATATTTCACCTAAAGGGCTGTCATTACGCAATTCGATAATGCGATCTACCGTAAGTTTCTTAGCGCGGTAGGTTTCCCATACATAAGAAAGAAGGTTTTGAGGCGCTATACGGGAAGCGCTTAGCGTCCATGAACGTTCAAAAACAATGGCAATGGCCACAACGGAACAGAGCAAGATGGGAATCATCAACCATCCACCAGCCACTACGATTTCGTACACAGCATTCTCCGATTATTAGTAAGGGAAACTTTAGCAGTTTTTACCTGTTAGACGTAACCGAGTTTTTTGTTTATATCTGGCCGATAGATGAAGTTCGCTATTAAATTTGAGAATTGGATTTGTTACTGCTTGGCCAGCAGCAGCGGAAATGGTTAAAAAGAGCTTATTACTATCCGTCTAGGAAAAACCAAATTCTAATATTGATCTCAAATCATCCACCAAAATTTCCGGATTGCATTTCCGCAACCGAGCAACCCCATGTGCACCATAAGTAACGCCAATAGACTTCATGCCTGCTGCATTAGCCATTTCCAAATCAAACTCAGTATCGCCAATCATCAGGGCATCTGCAGCGCTGTAATCCAGCTCCGTCAAAATCTCTTGCAACATAAGCGGATGCGGCTTTGATCGGGTTTCATCGGCACAGCGTGTAGCGTCAAAGTAACCAACCAAATCTATCTCCTTGAGCACAAGGTCTAATCCCATCCGGCTTTTACCAGTTGCTACCGCAATCTGGTGATCACCAGCCCGCAAAGTTTCTAATGTATGCAGGGCGTCGTCATATAGAGGTGAAGGGATTTCTTGTCCCAGGCTAGCGAAGTGATACTTGTAACGGCTAACCATTAGCTCGCGATCTGCTGCTGGAAGATTTGGAAACATCTGGTCTATGGCTTCAAACAAGCCTAATCCCACTATAGATCGCACACTCTCAGTCGAAGGCTCAGATAAACCCGTATCTATCGCAGAGCGCTGTGCAGAAGCGACAATGCGATCCAGAGAGTTACAAAGGGTGCCGTCCCAATCGAAGATAAAAAGCATTAGAGCTTATCCAATACCTTTTGCAGTTCATCGGGCAGCGATGCTTCAATCTCAATAAGCTCACCACTTATGGGATGTTTAAACTTCAAATAACTGGAATGCAGAAACAGGCGTTTTAGTCCCAGTTTTTTTAGGTTCTTATTCGCTTCGTCATCCCCGTACTTGGAATCACCCGCCAGAGGATGGCCCGCAACTTGAGAATGCACGCGTATCTGGTGGGTTCGACCCGATACCAAACCCACGCGTAACAAACTGCCGGCCTTGTAGTGCTGAATTACTCTAAATCGCGTCTCCGCTTGTTTTCCATCTTCAGAAACACGCACAACGCGTTCGCCAGACTTTAATTGATTCCGCTGAAGTGGCGCATCGATAGTGCGCATATGAGATGGCCACTTTCCGATACAAAGCGCGGTGTACTCTTTGGTGATTTTGTGTCGCTGCAGCTGCTGCTGCATATTAAGAAGCGCGGCTCTAGTTCGCGCAAGAACAAGACAGCCTGAAGTCTCGCGATCTAATCTGTGTACCAGTTCCAATTTACTTTCTCTGGGCCAAACCTGTCGAGCAACCTCAATTAAGCCTAGAGAAATACCACTTCCCCCATGGACGGCAAGACCAGAAGGTTTGTTGAGAACAATAAGCGCCTTGTCTTCAAATAAGACCGCTTTACGTAGATCATTCAACACCCGGTCCGGAACCTGACCTTCCGCTCGTTCTTCGTTTTTACGAATCGGCGGAATGCGTATTACGTCGCCTTCCTCGACTCTTGTGGAAGCCTTAACTCTGCCTTTATTTACCCGCACTTCTCCCGAACGAATGATTTTGTATACATGTGACTTAGGTACGCCTTTAAGTCGGCTGCACAAAAAATTATCTACCCGCTGCCCATCTTCCGCTTCGGTTAGGGTAATCATCTGAACGGATTCTGCTATCTGGGAAGTCATATATAAGGCTTGCTGCTTAAGTAGCTTGATTGTGGGTGGACGTCGCTTCTGCTATATTCCGCGCTCGAGATTAATAGCCTGCTGTAACCCAGCAACTTTATCTCACCAGTAAGCGCCGGGATTATAACCCCAATACATGGTCAGCGAACTGGAACTACGAATAACGAGAACCTTCTGCGACGGCGCAGAAGATTTGAAATAGAAAGGGTGTAGCAACGATGCAAACACCTAACAGCCAGAGTGGCACGTGAATTTTTTCTTGTTGAGCTTTTGAATCCCATTGGGAATTCCTTAGTTTGGAACCTTTAGCTCACCAAGACATATAAGAATAAAGATAGAGCTACGGCTCAGTTGCAAATAGGTATCATAAATTATTGATTTATTTGCAGTATTTACAGAAGCGCTGACTTAGCGCATCGTATTTATAAGCCTAGAACGGCCCTCGGTAACGCCATTAGTCCGTTTAGATTATTGGTGAATTACAACCGAAAGACGTCTTTATTCCCGCCGAATTTCACGCGCGCACTCCATTAAAGGAGTACGTCCATGAGACGCATGTTGATCAACGCAACACAACCTGAAGAGATTCGTGTTGCCCTCGTCGACGGTCAGAAGTTATATGACCTAGACATCGAAAATCGCGGTCGAGAACAAAAATTAGCCAATATATACAAAGGAAAAATTACCCGAGTTGAACCCAGCTTGGAAGCTTGCTTTGTAAATTATGGTGCCGAACGTCACGGCTTTCTCCCCCTAAAAGAGATTGCTCCGGAATATTGCCGGGAAAGCAAAGGCAGTTCTGGCAAACGCCAAATTAAAGACCTCATTAAAGAAGGCACTGAAATAATCGTTCAGGTCGACAAAGAAGAGCGCGGCAATAAAGGTGCTGCACTTACTACTTTCATTAGCATGGCCGGCAGATGCCTTGTGCTAATGCCGAACAAACCTGGCGGCGGTATTTCACGTCGCATTGAAGGCGAAGAACGTACCGACCTTAAAAACGCACTATCCGAAACCACTATTCCAGACGGCATGGGCATTATTGTTCGTACTGCTGGCGTCGGCCGAACCGCCGAAGAACTGCAATGGGATGTGGACTATCTGGCCAACCTTTGGGCCTCTATAAAAACTGAATCCGATAGCTCCCCTGCCCCGCACTTCCTTTTTCAAGAAAGTAACGTAATTGTTAGAGCTATCCGAGATTACCTACGACCCAATATCGGCGAAGTTATGGTTGATAGCTGGGATTCTTTTCAGCTCGCTTCTGCCTTCATAAACCAAGTAATGCCCGACTACCAAAGTCGCATTACGCACTATGAAGATGACTTACCTCTATTCAACCGCTACCAAATTGAAAACCAGATTGAGACGGCATTTGAACGTGAAGTAAAACTTCCTTCAGGTGGTTCACTGGTAATTGATGTCACTGAGGCGTTGGTATCTATCGATATCAACTCTTCTCGCGCTACCAAAGGCAGCGACATTGAAGAGACAGCGGTACAAACCAACCTGGAAGCGGCAGACGAAATAGCGCGCCAGCTTCGCATTCGAGATATTGGCGGCCTGGTAGTTATCGACTTTATCGATATGACACCGGCTAAAAACCGCAACGCCGTTGAAGAACGTATGCGCAAAGCCCTAAGTATTGACCGTGCGCGCGTTCAGATGGCTCGTATTTCCAAGTTCGGACTACTAGAGATGTCTCGCCAGCGTTTGCGGCCCTCTCTTGAAGAACTCACCTTTGAAACCTGCCCACGTTGTGAAGGCCAAGGGACTATAAGAGGCATCCGTTCACTTGCGCTCTCTATCCTTCGATTGATGGAAGAAGAAGCCCAAAAAGACTTCACCAGCGCGGTTCAGGCATTTGTGCCGCTAGATGTTGCTAGCTTTCTATTAAACGAAAAGCGCGACGTTATTACCGATCTTGAACGCCGCCATCCCGGTGTTCGTGTACTAATAATTGCACAACCAGATCTGGAATCGCCGCACTACAGCATTCGACGCGTTCGAAGCCAAGACCATGAAGAGACCGAGAATAGCTACCAGACCAAAAATCCGGATATTGCTGAAACAGAAGTATCACCGCTAGACGCTATTGCTGAATTACCGGTAGCTCCAAAAGCTGCTGTTCAGGCAATAGCGCAAACGCAGATGACTCCAAGCAAGAAGAAAAAGCCTAAAGCGCCTAAAAAGGCTGGTTTGCTCTCCACGTTCTTTGCCGGTTTATTTGCTAAAAAGAAACCTGCTGCGAAGAAATCGTCTAACTCTGACAACCGTAATAATCGGAATAACCAGAACCGCAATCGGAACCAGCAAGGACGTTCTAGCTCCGGCGGCAACCGACAAGGCCAAAACCGAAACCAGGGCCAAGGCCAAGGCCGTAATGATCAGAACCGGAATAGAAACAACCGAAACCGGAACAATCAAAACAACCGCAACGGTCAGGATCAAGATCAAAGTCAGAGCCAGGATCAGAACCAAAGCCAAAGCCAGAATAAAAACCAGGGCCAAGGCCGAGGACGTAACGAGCAGAACCAAAATAGGAATAATGAAGGTGGCAGCCAAGACAATAATCGCCGCCGGAATAACCCTAATCAGAATGCTTCGCAGAAAGACACCTCACAGCAAAATGATAGCCAGAAAAGTCGTGGCCAACGGAACCGTGGGCAACAAAAGCAAGGTGAAACTACTGATCAGAACACCGATCAGAGCGCAGCTGCGCAAAACCGACCAGATCGTCGCCCTAACTCCTGTCTCTTATACACATCTCCGAGCCCACGAGACCGTACTAGATCTCGTATGC